>JAQBOH010000139.1 GCA_028288125.1 Mucilaginibacter sp. | reverse complement strand
ATAAAAGCCGCCTTTTTAGCCGGATTACAGTATTATTGAAGAACTTGTTTTTATTTCTTAAATTTGATTAAGATATTTCATTATGGACATTCAGGTTGAAAAATTGAATTTGATAAAGTGGCTAACTGAGGTTGAAGAACCATCTGTAATTAAACAGTTTATTGCTTTAAAAAATGAGCAGCAAAAGGATTGGTGGGATGAGATAAGTGAAGATGAAAGGGCCGCAATTGAAGAAGGTTTAGCCGAAGCTGACAGAGGTGACGTCTTATCCCATGAAGAAGTAATGGCCAAATATCAGAAATGGCGTTCAAAATAATCTGGACGAAACAAGCTGCAAAAGGCTATGACAAGATCATAAATTATCTGCAGGAAAATTGGTCGGAAAAAGAAATAATAAACTTTATTGGAGAAACAGATAGGTTTTTTGAAATACTAATTCAACATTCTGAAATCTTACAAAAGACCGATAAAAAGAAAAATGTACATCGCGGTCCCATAAATAGCCTTACAATATTTACGTATCGCGTAAAGCCTATAAATAAGCATATCGAACTGATTAGCATTAGAGGATCGAGGCAAAAGCCGTTAAAACGATATCCACCTTTTTAAATCACAACAAAAACCTGTCATGAAATTAAAACTATCCTTTCTGCTCGCGTTAGTGCTGCTAACCGGCGCAACCATGGCCCAGCAGGGCAAATCTCCCTTTGATACCACCATGTACGGCCGCAATGTTGCGGTTGGCAAATATGCCGACATTCGGGGCTTTAAAATGTACTACGAATCGTACGGCAAAGGCGAGCCGCTGCTGATCATCCATGGCAATGGCGGCTCAATCAACAACTTTTTATACCAGATACCCTACTTTGCGAAAAACTATCATGTGATTATTGCAGATAGCCGCGCACAGGGCAAATCAATTGATCCGACAGATTCGCTGAGCTACGAGATGATGACTGATGACTTAAACGCATTATTGGATAAGTTAAACTTAAAATCGTGCTATGTTATCGGCTGGAGTGACGGCGGGATAAATGGCCTGTTGCTGGCCATGCGGCATCCTGATAAAGTAAAAAAACTGGCGGTAACCGGCGCTAACCTATGGCCCGACAGTACAGCGGTTGACCCGTTTGTATATAATTGGGCAATGAAAATGAACAAAACGGCCGGCGACTCTATAAAAAAAATGAAAGCGCCCACGCCACAAATGAAAAATCAGCTCAAGCTGCTTCACCTGCTATCATACGAGCCGCATATAACGGTTGAACAGCTGCACGCCATAACCTGCCCGACATTAGTCATCGGCGGCGACCATGATGTAATATTACCGCAGCATACCATGCTGATAGCACAATCCATCCCAAACTCATATTTATGGATATTGCCCAACTCCGGCCACTCAACGCCGATTTATTATAAGGAGCAGTTTAACCAGGTAGTCGGCGACTTTTTCAGCAAGCCTTTCCGGAAAATAGAAAAATACGGGAAGTTTAATTGATGGGCGAAATTGCTTGTATAAATTCGATCCCGATTGCTATCGGGGCGAAATTCCGAAATCCGAAATCACCTCAGCCTGTCCGCCGATTTTACCAGCTTTTCGTCCCGCTGGACCGCTTTAAGGGCAAAGACAATAAATAATAGGCTGATAGTTGTAAGGAATAGCCCAATACCCCAGTTATGCGTATCCAATTGCGTACTGCCCATAACCGCTTTAACGGCTTGCGACAGCCAGAAGCTATAGCCGATAATAACCAATATGGCGCTATAGCATAGCGCAATTTGCTGCTTTCGATTTTTATAGAAAAAAATAATCGCCAATGGTACCAGGCCAATAATCACCGTTGCCACTGTAAGTGCAACAAAAAACTGGGTGTGTGCGCGTGTCCCGTTAATATCTTCAAAAACACCTGTTACCATAATAGTGCACGGCTTGCCATCAATATACACGTTATGTGCAAAAGGGAATAAGAATAAGGCATATAATGCAAGACAAGCTAGCAAAAGATAAATACTTTGTATACGTTGCAGCATATTTTTTTTATTATTAACAGCAAAGATATAATTGTTCCGGCTATAGTTTGTTTGAATTTCTATCATAAAAAATTTTAAATATGAATAATTAATATTTGTACATTTAGTCCGTTTTTAACCCCTAAAATAATTGGCTATGAGCGATGCATTAGCTTCTTTACAACCGAAGGATGTGCAGATAGATGACTTTCTACTGAAGAAGACCTTCCTTGAGCATTTAAATTATATTTATTTGGGCAAGCATCACCTGTTAGATTTCTTTAAGGAAGTAAAGGAAATTGCCAAACTAAATGTGTTAAAAATGGCATTACAGGAAGGCATTGACGATACGGAAGACCAGCTGATGCAAATGGACGAGATATATGCGGCCATAAAAGAAAAACCGTCCAAAACAAATACGCTTGGCTTAAAAGCTATAACATTGGAGGCCTATCTTGCCGTAATTAAATCGGGTAAAACGCCGCTTGAGCGGGATGTGTTTATTCTTTTTTACTTACAGCAAATTGAAGGTATCGAAATTAGTTACTACAAAGTATTAAAAAACCTGGCTAAGGCTGTAGGTTATAATTATAGGTTCCTCGATCAGCCTATCGATCTGGCCGTTGAAAATAAAATACTGTTTGAGACCATATACCAGGAGTATATCAATTAGTAACGTCGAATAACGAATGCACTTGGAAATTCGACATTCAAAATTCGATGTTCGATATTCTTGGATAGCTTTTACCTTTAACAACAAGCCCTAAAACAATTACCTTTGCCTTTGTGACCGCAAAGCAACGCCACTTTATTGAACTTTCATACGACGGAACCAATTACCACGGCTGGCAAATTCAGCCGAATGCCACGAGCGTACAGGAAGTTTTAAACAAAGGCTTGTCGGTTATTTTACGTAAGCCGATAGAAACAACGGGCTGCGGCCGGACGGATACCGGTGTGCATGCAAAAGAGTTTTTCGCGCATTTCGATGTGGAAAAGTTCATGGACCATAGACCATGGACCATGAACGAAAAGGACAATATTGTTAAAAGCGTTAATGCCATCCTTCCAAAAGACATCGCCGTTAAAAGAATATTTCCGGTTGATGAAAATGCCCATGCGAGGTTTGACGCTACCCTGAGATCATATGAATATCATATACATTTTAATAAGGATCCGTTTAAAACCGGATATTCGTGGGAAATGCGTGACCGGCCGGATATCGGATTGATGAACAAAGCCGCGGCCATTATTATGGAATATACTGATTTCAGCTGCTTCAGCAAATCAAACACACAGGTTAAAACCAATATTTGTAAAATATCAAAAGCAGAGTGGATTGCGGGCGACAACGGGATAGTTTTTCATATCTCGGCCGACCGCTTTTTACGCAACATGGTGCGGGCCATTGTCGGCACCCTGATCATGGTGGGAAAGCAGGAAACTAATCCCGAAGATGTGCGGGCGATCATCAAAAGCAAAAACCGCAGTAAAGCCGGAACATCAGTACCGGCCTGTGGGTTGTATTTGGCAGAAGTGAGGTATTAGTAGCAAGTCGTTAGTATCAAGTAGCAAGACAGATTTTTATCCGATATTTGACGCCGTAATTTTACTTGATACTTGATACTTGATACTTGATACTTGATACTTGATACTTGATACTTGATACTTGATACTTGATACTTAAAAATGTCCGAAGTTACAGGAAAAGCGCTTGATTGGAAACTGCTGATGCGGGTGATGCATTATGTTAAACCGTATAATGTAACGTTTATCATCTCGGCATTCCTGACCATTTTTTTGGCCGCATCGGCATTGGTGCAACCCATCCTGATGCAAAAAACGCTGGATGATTATATCCTGAAGGACAATTATGGCGGCCTTGTGTTTATGGTTGAGCTAATGGTGGGGATGCTTGCCATTCAAACCGGGGCGCAGTATTACCAAACTTTTATGACGAATTCGCTTGGCCAGTCTGTTATCCGCGATCTGCGTATTGACATTTTTAACCATATTACCAGCCTGCGTCTTAAATATTTCGACCGTACGCCAATCGGTATGCTCATCACCCGTACCGTATCGGACCTGGAAACCATTGCCGATATTTTTTCGGAAGGCTTGATCTCCATCATGGGCGATATGCTGCTTGTATTTGTTGTGATTGCTTATATGCTGGTTAAAGACTGGAAGCTGGCGCTGATCACACTTACGCCAATGCCTTTTCTGTTTTTATCCACTTATGTATTCAAGGAGGCAATTAAATCATCATTCCAGGAGGTGCGTACGCAGGTGGCGCATTTGAATACATTTTTAGCTGAGCATATTTCGGGCGTCAGCATTATACAGCTTTTTGCACGTGAGGACCAGGAGATGCGAAAATTTAAAGCGGTAAATAAAAAGCACCGCGACGCGCATATCCGGTCGAACTGGTATTATTCTATCTTTTTCCCGGTTGTTGAAATATTGTTTGCTTTTTGCATCGCTTTACTGGTATGGTACGGCTGCAAACGGATATTAACCGACCAGCAATTTGGAAGTCTTTCATCAAAAGGAGCCATTAGTCCGGGTGTTATTTTGGAATTTATCCTTTACCTGAATATTCTCTTCCGGCCAATACGGCAGCTTGCCGATAAGTTTAACACCCTCCAAATGGGCATGGTTGGCGCCGACCGGATATTTAAAGTACTGGATACGGATGAAGTAGCCATCAATACCGGCAAATTAAAACCGGAAAAATTATCAGGTGAGATCGAGTTTAAAAACGTTTGGTTTGCGTACAACGATGAGAACTGGGTTTTGAAAGATATCAGCTTCCATGTAAAGCCAGGCAAAACGCTGGCCCTTGTTGGCGCTACCGGCGCGGGCAAATCATCCACCATAAATATCCTGAACCGCTTTTATGAGATCAGCAAAGGCAGCGTGATGATAGATGGGGAAGATATCAGGGATTACGATGTCAACTTTCTTCGCTCGCGGATAGCGACTGTGATACAAGACGTTTTCTTATTCACAGATACTATTGCCAACAACATCGGCTTAAATAATAAATCTATAACCCGTGAGCAAATCATCGCCGCGGCGAAGGATGTCGGCGCACATGAATTTATCGAACGGTTGCCCGGCGGGTATGATTATAATGTGATGGAGCGCGGAGCTACCCTTTCGGCGGGCCAGGCGCAGCTGATCTCGTTTATCCGTGCGCTGGTCTACAACCCTGCTATACTCGTGCTGGATGAAGCAACATCATCCGTAGATACCGAAACCGAGATCCTTATCCAAAATGCCATCAGCAAGCTAATGCAGGGCCGTACGGCTATCGTCATCGCCCACCGTCTATCCACCATCCAAAACGCCGATAAAATTATCGTGCTTGACCACGGCGAGATCAAGGAAACCGGCACCCACCAGCAATTGCTGCGTATTGAAAATGGGTACTACCGGAAGCTGTATGACCTGCAGTTTAATTCGGCGGGAATAAACAGGGAGTAGGTAAAGTTAAAATTCTAAAGTCAAAACTGAATCAGCAGACATGGGAATCGAGATAAGTGGTTATTGTCGCGTAGAACCTTATTTTTAAACTTAGTATACCTACTGCTTGTGATGGTTTTAATGCGGTTTCACTATGTAATTGACACCAACTATCACTTCCTGTATCACTCGTGCAACAGCCACTTCAGCCAGCGGCAATGAATAATTTATTTTATTTTTAAACAGTATCGTTTTAGCAAGGTTATCTTATCGCTTTATAGGCTGCGATACCGCTATCTAAAAATTTAGTATAGTTTTCAATGTCAAATTTGGCGCCCTGGGGCGGCACTAATACATTTCCGTTACTGTCGAGCATTACATAAAACGGCTGCGAATTGGTATTGAATTTGGTTGTTTCAAAGTCGCTGTTCTTCCCGCCAATGGTTGTTATCTTTTTTCCGCTGAAGGAAGAACTATAAAATTCAGTTTCGGGAAGTTGGCTTTTCTCATCGACGTATAGCTCAAGCAATACAACATCATTTTGCATGCGGGCGCGAACCCCGGGATCCGGCCATACATCATTTTCCATTTTGCGGCAGTTTGCGCAGTTCCACCCGGTAAAATCAATTAAAACAGGCTTGTTCAATTCCTTTGATACTTGTAGCGCCTGGTTATAGTCGTACCACTCATTTAAACCGTTATGTTTACCACGTTTAAAAATATCCTCATATTTTTTATTGGTGATAGATACTTGCTGAACCGGTGCAGCCGAAGCTGTTGCCATGGAGCGCGAAAGATCGAAATCCTGTGTGGCGGGAGGCGGCAAAAACCCGCTGATAACTTTTAACGGAGCACCCCAAAGCCCGGGTATCATGTAAATAACAAAGGCAAATACACCAATGGCAAAAAAAGTACGCGGAACGGAGAGGTGAGTAAGTTCGCTATCGTGCGAAAATTTTATCTTCCCTATTAAATACAGTCCCATTAATAGCCCTATGGCTATCCATAATGACAAAAATACCTCGCGGTCGAACCAGTTCCAATGATAGGCCAGGTCGACATTTGAAAGAAACTTTAAGGCAAAACCCAACTCGAGAAAACCCAATACCACTTTTATACTATTAAGCCATCCGCCTGACTTGGGCAAAGATTTTAGCGCCGACGGAAATAGTGCAAATATTGTAAAAGGCAGGGCCAGCGCGAGCGAAAACCCAAACATGCCGATTGCCGGACCTAACCGGTCGCCTTTTGTTGCTGCGGCGGCCAATAAACTGCCAACCAATGGCCCGGTACATGAAAAGGACACCACGACCAGCGTTGCCGCCATAAAAAATATACCTATAAGGCCTCCTTTGTCTGAGTTTTGGTCGAGCTTGTTAGCCAGCGAGCTAGGAAGATTGATCTCAAATGCGCCCAAAAATGATATACCAAATACCACCAGCAGCAAAAAAAAGAAGATATTAAAAACACCGTTTGTAGCCAGTGCATTTAAAGCATCGGGTCCAAAAAGCAGTGTTATAATTAGTCCGAGAGATACGTAGATAACAATGATCGATATTCCGTATAACAGCGACTGTAAAATGCCCTTTGCCCTTGATCCGGCCTTTTTTGTAAAAAAGCTCACCGTTAATGGCAACAAAGGATAAATACAAGGCATTGTTATAGCCAGCAATCCGCCTAAGAACCCGGCAATAAATATAGCCCAAAGCGTTTGAGGCTGATCGGGAGGAGTGGATTGGGCCGTGGCAATCACAGCTGGCTTTTTGTTAAGACTGTCCTGTTTTTTCTTTCCTGCGGCAATACTATCGGCAGCGGTGGGTATAGCTGTAAATTCAACGCCGCTCGTTGAAACGGTATCGGATGTCCCCTTTTGAGCGCAAACAGGATTTACGCTAAGCAAACAAAAAAAAGCAATTAAAACGAACAGATTTATACTTAGCGAACGGCTCAATAGTCTCATTATTTCTAGCTTGTTACTTGCCTAAGGGAATTGAAAAATCCACCTCTTCGGGCGGAAGGCATTTCATGTCGTTGCAGGTCATGTACTCCAGCTTTCCCTTAACAGCCGATGCATTAGGTGATTTAAGTCGGATTTTTTGCTGAAAAACAACAGTGTTTTCAAAATAGCTAACATTCATGCTAAATACTTTTTCGTACCTGGTAATAGGCGCGGGTTCCGAAGTCTTGCCGATTACGCTGTATTCTTTCGAGGGCGTAAATGTAAACGAAGTTTTGATAGGCCCGCCATCCTTTACGTTAAGCGAATAAATATGCCACCCTTTTTGTATAGTAGCTTTTAAAAATACGACCGCCTCGGTACTGTTTATTTTTTTTGACGCGTACGACCATTTAACAGGCGCTTCAATCTGCGCAAAAGCGCCGGTACACATAACAAATAGGGCGGCCAGGAATGATAATTTCTTCATCTTTATTTATTTAGGAATTCAATTTCTTTCAAGCTAAACTCGTTTTCTTCACCATTATTATTCCGGATAACCAATTTGCCGCTGTCCTTAACATCAGTAATTAAGCCGCTGAAAACTGCGTTATGCGTTTTAAAACTTTTATTTTCATTTAGCCAGTATAGTCGGGATAAATAAGTTTTCCTTACAAACGAAATCTTCCCGGCCTTTAAATTCAAATAATAAGCCTCAATGTGCCGGCAAATTTCGGATAATAAAGCTTTTAAATCGTAATCCTCGTGTAAGATTTGTTTTATCGACAACGCGTTGGGTAAATCCGCTGGAAAGCTCTCCTGGTTTACATTTAACCCTATGCCAATAATGGCATTTTTTATTTGATTTCCCTGTATTAAATTTTCAACCAGCATACCGCCTAATTTATAATCGGCGTAGTAAATATCGTTAGGCCATTTTATTTTTAATAGGTCGCCCAATAACGGCTCTAAGGCGTCATAAACCCCCAAACTGACCGCGCGAACCAAGTCAAATTGGTTTGTTACTGATAAAAAATTTGGTTTTAAAAGCAGGCTGAAAGTTAAATTTTTACCGGGCTCAGCATGCCACCCATTTTGGTGCTGCCCCCGCCCTGCATATTGCTTTTCTGCCATAATGACTGTTCCTTCAATCAATGGCTTGGAATTTGACACTAAATCTTTAAGGAAATTATTGGTCGAATCAACTTCTTTTAGTGTAACAAAATTTTGTCCAACAAATAACCCCGAAAATATGTTATTTTGCAAAGTATAATAATTATTAACTTAAAATCGTTCAAAACTAATTCTTTTTGATGGTAAAAAATAAGGCGTTAAGTGAATCTGCCTATATTTCCGAGTTAGCCATACACGGCATTCAGGAAAAAAAGGGAAATGACATTATCAGGTTAGACCTTCGTAATATATTTAGTTCGGTTGCTGATTATTTTGTACTCTGCCATGCCGAGTCAGCGACACAGGTAAAAGCCATAGCAAGCAGTGTTGAAGAAGAAATTTTTAAAGCTACGCAGCAGCATCCCTGGCAAAAGGAAGGCCTGGAGTTTGGTGAGTGGATACTGCTGGATTATGTAGACGTGGTTATCCACGTTTTCAGGACCGATAAAAGAGAATTTTATGGTATGGAAGATCTTTGGGGCGATGCTGAAATAAAAATGTATAAAAGCGCCTGACGAATGTCACGGCTATGTGTGAAAACGCGTCATCAGGCTAAATCCGTATCAATATTAAATTAAAGGTTGTAAGTTTGCTCGCAAGGAAATGACCCCTAATAAGCTGCCGATACCAAATAAAGATGATAATGGCTTATGATACGATCATTGCCATTTAAAACAAATTATTCTAATGAAAGATAATAAAGTGGAAAAACCGACACCCATACGAAAGATACCGAATAAAAAAATATCACCCAAGCCCCCTAAGCCAAACATTATGTGGTTTTATGCCATTATTATTGTGGTTTTGCTCGGCGTGGCTACACTTTTAAATGGCAATACCACCAGTCCGATAACCTTTCAGCGGTTTGCGGAGAATATGCTTAAGCAGCATGATGTTGACCGCGTGATAGCATACAAGAACGGAGATCTTATTGTTGCTGAAGTTTATATCAAAAAAGAAAGTTTGAGTAAACCCGAATATGCCGATGCCAAAAAAGACAAATCGCCATTTGGCGTAGGCACCCAGGCTAACGGACCGCAGTATATTTTTACCGATGCTACTTTTGAAAGCTTAAAGCAATCGATAAACGCGGCCGAAAAAGATTTTAAAGATGCGGACAAAATATCCATTTCGTACGAGCAGGGGCACGAAAGCCTGTTGTCGAACTGGTTTGTACAGTGTATTATAATGGCTGTATTGCTTGTAGCGGTTTGGCTGTTTATTATGCGGCGCATGTCGGGTGGTACCGGCGGCGGGCCGGGCGGACAGATATTCAATATCGGCAAATCAAAAGCCACCTTGTTTGATAAAGAAGCCCAGGTATCGGTTACGTTCAACGACGTTGCCGGTTTGGAAGAAGCCAAGCAGGAAGTGATGGAAATAGTGGATTTTCTTAAAAATCCAAAAAAATATACCAATCTTGGTGGTAAAATACCAAAAGGCGCGCTGCTTATCGGCGCTCCCGGCACAGGTAAAACGTTGTTAGCCAAGGCTGTGGCCGGCGAGGCCCAGGTACCATTTTTCTCCTTATCGGGATCTGATTTTGTGGAAATGTTTGTGGGCGTAGGCGCTTCGCGTGTCCGCGACCTTTTTCGCCAGGCCAAGGATAAAGCTCCTTGTATCATATTTATTGACGAAATTGACGCCATCGGCCGTGCCCGTGGTAAAAACAATATCGTAGGCGGCAATGATGAGCGTGAAAACACGCTGAACCAATTGCTGGTTGAAATGGATGGCTTCGGTACCGATTCAGGTATCATCATCCTTGCGGCTACAAACCGTCCGGATGTGCTTGACTCAGCGTTGTTGCGTCCGGGCCGTTTTGACAGGCAGGTGTCAATTGACAAACCCGACCTGATTGGCCGTGAGCAGATATTTAAAGTACATTTAAAACCAGTTAAACTGGCCGAGGGTGTCGATGCTAAAAAGCTGTCGGCGCAAACACCAGGTTTTGCCGGCGCCGAAATTGCCAATGTTTGTAACGAAGCCGCCCTGATTGCCGCCCGTAAAAACAAAGAGGCCGTGGATATGCAGGATTTCCAGGATGCTATCGACCGGGTAATCGGCGGTCTGGAAAAAAAGAACAAGATCATATCTCCGGAAGAAAAACGCATCGTGGCATACCACGAGGCAGGCCATGCCATTGCGGGCTGGTTTCTTGAGCATGCCGATCCGCTGGTTAAAGTATCTATCGTTCCGCGTGGTGTTGCTGCTTTAGGTTATGCGCAATATTTACCCAAAGAGCAGTTTTTATATACTACCGAACAACTTATAGATGGTATGTGCATGACCCTTGGCGGTCGTGTTGCCGAGGATATCACCTTTGGAAAAATCTCAACCGGCGCACAAAATGACCTGGAGCGGATAACCAAGCTCGCTTATGCCATGGTGACCATTTATGGTATGAATGACAAGGTAGGCAATGTGTCATTTAATGATACACAGGGCGAATATCAGTTCAACAAGCCGTATTCGGAAAAAACATCCGAGCTGATCGATATGGAAGTTCGTAAACAGATAAGCGAGGTTTACGAAATGACAAAGAAACTGCTCATCGATAAAAGGGAAGGCCTGATCAAATTAGCTGATAAACTTTTAGAAAAAGAGATCCTGTTTCAATCTGACCTGGAAGAGATATTGGGTAAACGCCCGTTTGAAAACCGTACAACTTATGACGAGTTTGTAAACGGCCCGGCTGCCGACCAGGAGCCTGCCGCTAAAGCGCTGATTCCCGAAGGAGTAGCCGATCACTCCGGCACCTTTAACAGGAACCCCGAAGAAAAAGATGCAACTGCCAGTAAAGAGTAAGTGAGTCCTGAGTCTTAAGTTTAAAGTCCTGAGTCAGGGCGATTAGACTTAGGACTCGTGACTTAAGACTAATGACTCAAATGAGGGACATCACTACATCAAAAGAAAAACTGCTTAAAAAGATCCGAAAGGCACTGCTCGAAAAACGGGATAACCCTTATCCTAACCTCGAAGACTTGCCGCATTATCCACTAAACGTGGAATTGCCCGAGGTGCTTTTCGCTGAACAATTTGCCGCAGTGTCGGGACAGTTTGTTTTTTGTGAAGATGAGGTACAATTCATTGAAAATTTACTTGAGCTGGCCGAACAGCGTAAATGGCATAAAATATATTGCTGGGAACCTGCCCTGCAGGACATTTTAATAAAGTTTGATTACCCTTTTTTCAAAACAGACAAAGATTTTGAGCAGGCCGATGTAGGCTTTACCCTATGCGAAGCGCTAATTGCGCGCAATGGCAGTATTTTACTGTCAAACGCTAATATGGCAGGCCGGCGTTTAAGTATATATCCTCCTGTGCATATTGTGCTTGCCTATTCCTCGCAAATGGTTCTTGATTTGAAAGATGGATTTAAGCGGATAAAAGAGAAATATGGCAACAACTTGCCTACTATGCTCAGTAATGTTACCGGCCCCAGCCGCACCGCTGACATAGAAAAAACGCTGGTTTTAGGCGCACATGGGCCGAAGGAGTTGTTTGTATTTCTATTAGACGGATGATTTTAAGTCGTGAGTCTTAAGTCTCGAGTCCTAAGTCAGACTCAAGACTTTGAACTTGAGGCTAACGACTTAACTTCAAATCTCCCAGCCTGCTTTCCTCAAGAACGATCCTTTCACTTTTCTTATGCGCGCCGTATTGCCATTTTACCAGCCTGATGCAGCCGTCCGATATTTCGATACCACTCATATCGCCATCATCGAAACAGCAGCAGCCGCTGTTAAAATAAGTATCCAGGTAACCCGTAAAATCCGGCACTTTATCTCCTTTGTTTTGCCGCCCTAAAATTTGTTTTTTTATTTCATCAGCGGCCTGCTTGTCATCTTTCTTTTTGGCTGCTTCCATTTCTTCATACAGCTTTTCAATATGCGTTACCGATTTAAACACCGGCTGATGCGTGTGGCCCGTTATCAGTACCATATTTTTGCGCTTTGCGCTCCATTGGTACATCATCCGGTTATGCGCGGTTTTTAGCTGATCGTTATTTGCAGGTGTATTGGGATTGATCTGTAAATATGCCTGGAACGGCCCCCATATGTCTGATACAAACCATTTGCTGAACCAATTACCGTCGCTTTGCAGGTCGCCCTGGTGGCCATGTGTCATGTAAATTTCAAGCGGTTTTTTTCCTATCGTTGTTTTAAGAATTGCGCCCTCATAGATGGCTACTTTTTGGCCATATATTTTTTGCAGGTTAAATGCAGCTAGCGGGTCGTTATCCCAATACAGGTCGTGGTTGCCGAATATCTTAATAAACCGTCTCTCTCCCAGAAACTTCCTTTCGGCTTCAAAAGTGGCTTTATTATGCCGTTTTACGGTTATAAACAAATTTTCCCAAAGTTCCTCGCTATCGCCCAGGTTGATATAAAAAAAAAGATCTTTGTAATAATATTCCAGGGCGCACAAGTAATTTTTAGCGGCAAGCGCGAAAACGTCAGCGCCATCCCTGGCGCCTTTATGCTGATCAGACAGAATAACAAATTTATCCTTAGCAGGATCAAAGGGTATAACCACTCCCTTTTTACCGGGATTGGTCGTTATATCTTCATATAAATCGCCTAACGCTTTATTAACTCGTTTCCTGTCCGGCCGTGAAGAAACCTTATTCGCGAAGTTGACCAGCGGTTTGGTTAATAAGCGTTGCAAAAATTGGCGCATAGTCTGTTAACATAACAGTACGAGATTTGTTGATGGAGAATCAGTTAGAATAAAAAACGATCGTTCCCCATATTGATTTTCAACAATTAAAATACCGTGTAAACACGGTATAAACTTCCATTTTTACATTGTATCTTGGATTATTATTCACCAATAACCTTAACTAAAAAAGATGGCTTCAATAATTGATCCCGCTGTTGCTAAAACCCTAATTCAAGATTACAAAAAACGAAATACCGCGGCCGGAGGCCCGGGCTTAAAAACACCCGATGGAGCATACCTACACGGCTTTTTTATCGATCGCGCGTGTTTAGAAGCGATTTTTAAAAGCGATGATAAATGCGTGGGTATAAGTGTAAATTTTGGTAAACATGCCAGGTTCGAGGCCACAGGCGATACCGTTGTAACACTTGTTTTTGCTGGTGTTGTGCCTGCAACCTCAAGTACAACCCCTTATCAGACTATCGGAAATATTTATTCAGATCCGCCTCCCTGCCCTACTTTTTGCAGTAATTTGAGCGTATAACTTGTTGTTATTTTACGACGTCTATTTTGCATCGTATACGCTTTGACCTTTACAAAAGCGTGCAAAAAATTGATAATACCCTGCTCACTAAATCGTGAGTGGCTATTATAGCTATTTGGTATAACACTTTTTAAATGTTTATAATAATACATACGTCTGAAATTCTCATGCTGATAGTGGTGATAATCGGCATAACCAGGTATGGCAGGCTAAATACACCCTTTAAAATATTAGCGCTTTCAACGATAGCTAACCTGGTAATTGATATTTTATCAGATATTTTTAATGCAAAATATAAAAACAACGCCTCTATATTACACGTTGAAGCAATAACCGAATTTATTTTTTTTTCATTGGTTTTTTATTACCTGTTTACCAGTCAAATAACAAAAAAAGTTATTACTGTTTTGATCATTGCCGCTTCTGTATTTTCAGTTATCAATGCATTGTTCTTACAGCCTTTTCATACTGTGTTTCCCACATACGTAAACC
Organism: Mucilaginibacter sp.; assembly: GCA_028288125.1. Classification (GTDB taxonomy): domain Bacteria; phylum Bacteroidota; class Bacteroidia; order Sphingobacteriales; family Sphingobacteriaceae; genus Mucilaginibacter. The sequence continues at coordinate 6,352 of JAQBOH010000139.1, read as the reverse complement.
TGCCAACTCTGGCTTTACTGGTAATTTTTTCGCTGTTGTTGTTTAAGCAAATGCTCCTGTCGCCACTAACAACACCCTTATTAAAACAGGGCGTCTTTTGGTTCAACACCGCCATTATATTTTATGGAACAACAATGTTTTTAAATATTGGACTCTCAAACGTGTATATCAAAAATCCGTCGACGGATTATTTAATATTTTATTTTTGGTATATCATCCTTTATATATTTACTATATTGATTGGAATTGCGCTTTTAACCGACGATAAAGAAATCAACAGCACCAATGCGCTATGAAAATATTCAAATACTTGTTTTATCCACAGCGGCGTTATTCATTTTAGTTACGGGATTTATTATTTACTTCGTTATTTTATACCGGAATAAACAAATAAGGAACGAGCAGGAAAAGGAACAGCTTCAGGGACGTTACCGCCAGGAAATGCTCAGGGCACAAATTGAGATGCAGGAGCAAACGCTTACGAATATAAGCCGTGAAATCCATGATAATATCAGCCAGGTATTGTCATTCGTAAAGCTCGATCTCGCCTTAACGGATGGCATGGCCGAACCGGAAAAGCAGCAAAAAGTAAATAACAGCCGCGAATTGCTTTCCCAAACAATTAATGACCTGCGGAACCTTTCAAAAAGCCTAAGCTTTGAATACATCGCTGTCAATGGATTGGTAAAAACGATAGAAACAGAGGTTGAAAGAGTCAATAATAGTGGCCTGCTCCATCTCTCAATCTCAATCGAAGGCGCTAGCTATTCCCTGGGGGCGCAGCGCGAACTGGTATTATTCCGCATCTTCCAGGAGGCGCTCAACAACACGCTGAAACATGGTTCTGCTGAGCATTTGAAAATCAGTTTGCATTATTTCGATCAATTGTTTAATTTGACCCTCGAGGACGATGGTGCAGGTTTTTCAACGGAGCTGTCCGAAAATCAAAGTGGATCGGGTTTAAAAAACATGGAAAACAGGGCCGCCCTAATTGGCGCTGTTGCAACTATTAAAAGCTCGCCCGGCAATGGATGCCGCATTAAAGTAACCCTAAATCCGCAGGAGGAACAGATATACGCTGATGGAACCTATCCAAATAGCCCTGGTTGACGATCATCGCTTATTCCGAAGCGGGATTGCTTCGCTTATCAATAAACTTCCGCAATATAAAATACTTTTTGAAGCAGGCGATGGAGAAGAATTAACTCAGAAACTTACCCCCAAATTAAAACCCCATATTGTATTGCTCGACATAAACATGCCTAAAAAGGACGGGATTGCTACGGCCCAATGGTTGCACAGCACTTATCCGGACGTAAAAGTTATCGTTTTATCGATGTATGAGAATGCTGAAAAAGTGCTGCAGATGATTAAGCTTGGGGTTAAAGGCTATTTGCTGAAAGACGCTGAGCCGTTTGAATTTGAACAAGCTTTAGCAAAGGTTTCTGCCGGAGAAGTTTATTATCCTGAATTTGTTAACAGGTATTTATTGAATAGTTTTAGTGAAAAGCCTGGCCTGGTAAAACTAAATGACCGCGAAATTGAATTTTTAAAAATGGTTGGCTCAGATTTCACGTATAAAGAGATTGCCGACCAAATGTGTATAAGTACCCGTACGGTAGATGGTTACCGCGACCAGTTATTTGAAAAGCTGGAGATCCGTAGCCGCGTTGGTTTGGTTTTATATGCCATAAAAAATAACTTGATTGATTTGTAATTTACTAAAAATATTAGCAAATTTGTCTGATGGCACATGAGGATAACCCCGATTTTTTTAAAGGGCGCGGAGCACAGGTAAACACCCATAATAAATTCTTAAAGAACAAATATGTGCTCGAGCATATCGAGGGACTGGACGAACCTCTGCTAGAAAATACAGCCACACAGCTTTTTGAAGAAACGCCGAAAAAGATAGTAAGCGAATCTAACAGCCCCGACCTTAGCCATATGTATTCTATTAACCCTTACCAGGGCTGCGAACACGGCTGTATTTATTGTTATGCCCGCAACTCACATGAATATTATGGCTTTAGCGCCGGACTCGATTTTGAGCGCAAAATAATTGTAAAGCGCAATGCAGCCGAACTGCTGGAACAGTATCTGAATAAAAAAAATTACCAGCCGGTTTGCATTATGCTTTCGGGCAACACCGATTGCTACCAGCCCATTGAGCGCAGGTTAAAAATAACCCGCTCCCTGCTGCAGATATTTTTAAAATACCGTAATCCGGTTAGTATCATTACCAAAAACAATGTGATCCTGCGCGATATGGATATATTAACCGAGCTGGCAGCATTGAACCTGGTGCATGTTAACCTGTCCATCACTTCGTTAAATGAGCAGCTGAGGCAAAAGCTGGAGCCCCGTACCGTTACCGGGACGGGACGGCTGGCAGTGATTCAAAAGCTATCCGAAAAAGGAATTCCCGTAAGGGTAATGGCCGCGCCCATTATTCCCGGACTGAACAGTAATGAGATACCTGATATTATTAAAGCCTCCGCCGACAGGGGCGCCTTATCCGCGGGGTTTACTATGGTACGATTAAACGGCAGCATAGCCGAAATTTTTACCGACTGGATACATAAGGCTTTTCCCGACCGGGCCGAGAAAGTATTGAACATGATAAAATCCTGTCATGACGGCAAGCTGAACGACAGCGATTTCGGCCGCCGCATGAGCGGCGACGGACAGGTAGCTGAATCCATTCACCAGCTATTTAAAATGGCCTGCACACGCTTTTTATCTGGCAGGGATATGCCGGCATTTAACTATGATCTGTTTGTACCGAGGAAGGGAAGGCAGACGGATTTGTTTTAGGGACAGGTACACAACAAAAAAGGCGCTCAATGAGCGCCTGATTCTTTATATTATAATAATCAATAATTGGCTTATACAGTTTCGGCTTCCATAGCCATTTGCTCGTCAACCAAAATACGGCCGCAATGCTCGCAAACAATAATCTTTTTGCGCTGGCGTATATCCGATTGGCGCTGGGGCGGGATCTGGTTAAAACATCCCGAACATGAATCACGCTGTATAGTTACAACTGCCAGGCCGTTCTTTGCATTCTGGCGTAAGCGGTTATAAGCAACAAACAGGCGCTCGTCGATATTTACAGTCGCCTTTTCGGCAAGCTTGGTTAATTCGTTTTCGTCCTTTTGGGTTTCGGCAGTAATGGTGCCTAACTCAGCCTTTTTAGCTTCCAGGTCGGCTTTGCGTGCTTCCAGGTCGGCTAACGCCTTTTCATATATCTGGGTTTTTGAGGCTATCTCAAATCCATATTCTTTTATCTTTTTCTCGCTCACCTGGATATCCAGTCCCTGTATCTCAATTTCTTTCGAAATCGCATCGTACTCGCGGTTGTTTTTAACCTCGTTAAGCTGCGTTTCGTACTTCTTGGTATTGGCAAGCGCATCCTTAATCAGGTTTTTGCGGGTTACAATATCATCTTCAAGGTCATCAAGCTCGGCTTTTATTTTTTGTATGCGGGTTTCAAGGCCGGCAACATCATCTTCAAGATCGGCAACCTCCATAGGCAGTTCACCTCTTACCTGGCGAATTCTATCAATTTTGGTGTGGATGGTTTGTAGTTCGTATAAAGCCTTCAGCTTTTGTTCTACGGTTTGTTCCATTAAATAAAATATTTGACGGGGTTTGTATTTACTTCTGTTAAACGGAGTGCAAAGGTAGTAAATTTTTTCTTAATTATTTCATACAATAGTTGCTGCGTAAATTGCTCACTTTCAAAATGTCCCACATCGGCGATAACCAACTGGCCTTCGGCATCGAAAAACTCGTGATATTTGTAATCAGCGGTGATAAAAATATCGGCCCCTGCCGCTATTGCCTGCTTCAATAAAAACCCACCCGCGCCACCGCAAACGGCTACTTTTTTTACCGGCTTGCCGGTAAACGCCGTATGCCTTATCACCCGGGTCCGCAGTTTATCCTTTACATCAAACAAAAAAGCCTCTTCATCCATAGGTTCATCCAATTCACCTATCATCCCCGAACCCACCTGCTGATTTTGGTTGGTGAGCGCATACAAGTCATATGCCACCTCTTCGTAGGGATGTGCCAGCACCAATGCCATTAATATTTTACTTTCGATGGTGGCGGGATAGATCGTCTCAATTCGTATTTCATTTTCGAGGTGGCGTTTTCCCGGCTCGCCAACGTAAGGATCGGCTTGGTCGTTCCCTTTAAACGTACCGGTTCCTTCAGCGTTAAAGCTACACTCGCTGTAGTTACCGATATTGCCCGCCCCTGCGTTAAACAGCGCGTTCCGCACTTCTTCAGCGTGACTAACGGGCACATAAGTAACCAGTTTTTTTAATAGATTGTGCTTTGGGGCCAGGATATGGCAATTTTTTAAACCCAGTGTTTCGGCGATTTTGGCGTTAACACCCTGGCCGATATTATCGAGGTTGGTATGTATGGCGTATAAAGCGATATTATGCCGAATAGCCTTTTCAACCACGCGTTCTACGTATGTTTTACCGTTAAATTTTTTTAACCCGCGGAATACAATGGGATGGTGCGAAATCACCAGCTGGCAATCGGTCGCTATGGCTTCATCCACAATCGCCTCGGTACAATCCAGCGAAATAAGTGCCTGGCTGATCTCCTGATCCGGTTTACCGACTATTAACCCCGAATTATCATATTCTTCCTGGTAAGCCAGCGGCGCCAGGCTTTCGAGGTAAGCGGTGAGTTGGGACAATTTCATAATAAACACGAATTACACAAATTTTCACCTATTTCACTAATCCTTTTTATATAAAACAGAATTTGATCAATACCGCAATTCGTGTAGTTCGAATCAATTCGTGTAATTCGTGCACCTCTCTCAATTGCTCATCTTTGCTATCTGGAAACTTTCGTAAGCCATTTTACGGTTAAATTCGGTGGCGATCGCTTTATGGTTCACCAGGTCGACAATGGTCCCGATCAAACAAAATCCACCGGTAAACAGGTACAGCAACCCCATACCCACCTGCCCCACAACAAACCGCTGTACGCCTGCAACCACCACCAGGCCAAGCAAGGTAAATAATAAAATATCCTGGGGATTTTTCCGCTTACCGGAATAGATCATATAGAAATATTTTTTTTGGTTGTCATCCAGTTCCGCCGTTGCCTGTTGTAAAAAGCCCATTTCTTCGGGCGTTATACCCGGAAAGCTCATATAAGGATTTTGGTACATATCCATTGTTTTAAGATTTAAGTAGTTTATTATTGTGATACAAAACTAAGATAGTATTAAAATGCGGCAACGCGAAATAGGCTAACTGATAAAAGATGTCGGTGAGGGATGGAAATTGAGCGGTGAATTCTTGATTTCGAATTTCGAATTTTCGATTTCGGAATTTTTGAAACAAATTTTTAAAGTCCCCCAAGGGTGGAATTATTCACAGTTGTTAATTTCAATCGTGTTCGTGAAGGTCCCACCGTTTAGAGGGGACTGAAACAACCTTTGTTTTCCCAGCACATAGATACGGCGCAAAATAACGATCACCGCCGGTAGGCCCAGCCAATGCGCGTGGAAAGAGCTTTTAATATCGCCATGAAATAAAAAAGAAATAGCGTGGCCCAGCCCGCAGCCCGGGCACCAGGTGAAACCGAGTAATTTTAATGGGCATAACGTAAAGTGGGCTTGCGCGCCCGGATTTGTAAATGCCAGTGAAACAAGCGCCGCTATCCAGAAAGCCAGCTCGAAATACTTTGAGAAAACAGATTTAATCAACTTTATTAGGCTTTGTATGCAATAATACGGAAACACCGATGGCAAATAAAATGCCCACCAGTAAAGCGCCGAATATCCGGCCCGAAAAATCCATCAAATTGGTACCGCCTTCTATCTCATCGATATAAAGTATTGCCGCAGCCGTAGTGATAACACCGCCTACGAGCAATATCTTAAAGCTTTGTATCAAGGCCTCTAAAAAACCCATGTGGCCCCCGCACTCTGACGCGCGGTAATTTCGTATGCCAAAATATAAACCGATCAATGGTATAAGTACCGAAACAAATTCAATTTTTGACATGGTGCTACGCTGCGGCGAGTAGCCGAGCCAGTGCATAATAAACATCCATAAGCCGCTTAAAACACCAATAATTGCCCCGAAGATAATTGCATTTTTCATTGTTTAAGTTTTGGTTAGATCATCACGATACGATAGTATCTATAGGTTACTTCTCTTTACGTTGTTAAGGTTGCTTACAATAATTAAATTTACAATAAAAGTAATTATCGGGCTATAATGTTTGGAATAATTTTCCGAAACCTGCCTTTTCTTCCTTGAAAACCCTTTTTTCCGTATATTTGCCGCAGTTTGAACATCCGTGATAT
>JAQBOH010000107.1 GCA_028288125.1 Mucilaginibacter sp. | reverse complement strand
GAATAAATGTGATCGACCTCGCAAATTTTAACTCCTGCTCATTTATCGCCACCCACGACCTGGGAAAAGTTTTCACAGATGGCTCGTTCGAAGTATTAGGCCGTTTTGACAATTCCGACATCCGGGGCTGTAACTTGCTGGTGGGATAGAAAAGAGGCAAGATTGCAAGAGCCAAGAATCAAGATAAAGCGTGTTTGTAGTATAGTTTAATTGCAATGGTCGTAGCTTCTTATAATCTTTTATCTTGATTCTTGGCTCTTGGCTCTAAAAATCTTGCTTCCTGACTCTTGGCTCTAAAATCTTATTTACTATTTTTGCGCTAATCATAAAAGCAATATCATGATCGAGAAATTTTTGAATGAGGAGCAGGATCCTAAAACCGTTGAAAAGATATACCTGCGCCTGGCAGACCTGCTTACCACAGGTGAAGATATCCTTTATATAGCGGTTCAAAAAAAGCCGATCGTAAATCTTTTTCCTGATTGTGTAGCGCTTACCAATAAACGCGTCCTGTTTTTCACTCCTGCCAATTTAGGACTTACCATCAAGTTCGTTGATTTTGTATGGAAAGATGTTATAGATGTGTTTACAAAGGAAGAAATTATAGGCGCCATTTTCAGCGTAAAAACCACCAATGGCGCCGAAATGGGCGTTGATTATCTCCCTAAAATACAGGCCCGCAAGCTCTATCAATATGCCCAGGAACGGAAAGAAGCCGAGCGTGAAGCCCGTCGCCTGCGCGATCTGGAAGAAAAACGTGCGGAGTCTGGCTCCATTCAATTTGAAAATGCCGCCCGTGCAGCGGCACAGCAGCCAGCCGCTTTTGAAGCAGAGCCTGAACAAATCCATGTTCAGCCGGCACAGCCTCCTGCCCAGGAAGTTCCAAAAGCAGATGAGCTTACCGAAAAACTAAAAAAATTACGAATGCTGTTCGATAACGGCCTGATCTCGCAGGAGGAATACAATCACAAAAAGCTGGATCTGTTGAGTGACCTGTAAACCGGCATAGTTCAATCCTTCAATTTCTATTAAAAATTTTAAAGTCTCCCCTTCCGGGGGATATTTAGAGGGGGCTTAGCCGCCCGTCAAAATCAAAAGACTCACTTTTTAAAACCTTTACTTTTTTCATATCCGGGTGCCGGGCATTGACCAAAAAATTAAATTCGGCAGGGACAATAGCCGAAGGCACTTTCATTAATAAGCTTGCTTGCTTTTTTAAGAATTCATCCCCTGTTTGCCGCAAAATAACCGGCGGCGAAATATCCTTCCAGTTAACAGGTAATTGGTCGATCTCTATCCGGGTGATACTGTTATCGGGTGCCTCAATTTCAACTAAGCAATAATCATTCGGGATCATCAATGGCGGCAGATGCACCAGCACTTCGAGTACAGCCAGCGACCGCGATGAAGCAAGATATACCGCCGGCCTTCCCTCGCTGTTCCAGCGGCCGCCATATAAACGGGCGCCTGTACCGCTCAGGTCATCGGCATAGTTACATTTTACAATACGGTAAAGTATCATCAGGCAAGAATGCCGTGTTCAATACGACCAAGCTCTTTGAAAACCATATCAAAACCCGCTGAAGTATCCAGCATGGAAACCGGCGCCTCGCCATTAAAAACGATGCCCGGCGCCTTCATCCATAATTTGAATTTATCCATCGAGCCGAATACGTCTTCGCCGCGGGTATACAGGCGTGCCAGTTCAACGGCCTTTTCGGCGTATTCGGTTTTTATAATGGCGTTATCGTCATAGCGTTGCAGCGTACGCTCCGAAATATGAAGGATATTGGAAAGCTCCTGGATATTTAAGGATATTTTTTTTGCGAGGGTAAGCAAAACTTTTTTTGGAAACCCCTCGCGTGCAAGCCTTACGATATCAAAATCACTGGATAGTTTTAACGATTTAACGCCCTCAAATAATTGATAAAATGGATTAAACGAGTTGGTTGCACCATATGCCATCATAGGTTCATTAACTACACTGGGTTCAATATGTTTTACCTTGTACGACATTCATACAAAAATAAATGCATTTTGTCGTATTTGCAAATTATTCAGCAACAATTAAATAATAATTTTTCTTTCCTTTTTGAGCCACCATGTATTTGCCGTTTATTAACGCATCTGCCTGATAAACAGCTTCGGACGAGGCTATTTTTTCTTTATTAATGGCAACTCCCCCGCCCTGGATCATCTTCTTTGCTTCACCTTTTGATGGGAAAACCAATGTATGGGCGGCTAAAAGGTCAATAACGTTCATGCCGTGCTGCAACTGGCTTAAGCTGATGCTGAAATTTGGTACGCCTTCGAATAAGCCCAGCACCTCGGCATCGTTCAGTTCCTCTAAAAATTCGATACCAATATTGCCAAACAAAAATTCTGAAGATTTGATCGCCCTTTCAAACTCAGCCTTGCCATGTACCCGGATGGTAATGTCCTTTGCTAAAGCTTTTTGCAGCACGCGCAAATGAGGGGCGGCACCCTGTTCAGCTTCCAGGCCTTCGATAGTATGTTTATCAAAAAGAGTAAAAATGCGGATATAGGTTTTGGCATCGTCATCACTGGTATTTAGCCAAAACTGGTAAAATTTGTAGGGCGAAGTTTTCTCCGGGTCGAGCCATATATTGCCGCCTTCGGTTTTGCCGAATTTAGTGCCATCGGCTTTTTTTATCAGTTGGGTGGTTAGGGCGTAGGCTTCACCTCCATCTTTGCGGCGTATTAGTTCAGTGCCTGTTACAATATTCCCCCATTGGTCTGATCCGCCCATCTGCAATGCGCAGTTATAATTTTTCCACAGGTAATAAAAATCGTACCCCTGCACCAGTTGATAAGTAAATTCGGTGAATGACATGCCGGTTTCACCGCTTATCCGGTTTTTAACCGAATCCTTTGCCATCATGTAATTAACAGTAATGTGCTTGCCCACATCGCGGATAAAATTCAGGAAAGTAAAATCCTTAAACCAATCGTAATTGTTTACCATTTCGGCACTGTTGGCGCCGCAATCAAAATTTAAAAATTTTTCGAGCTGGCTTTTTATTCCCTCCAGGTTATGCTGTAATGCATCTTCGGATAGTAAATTACGCTCCTGCGATTTGCCAGAAGGGTCGCCTACCATACCGGTGGCGCCGCCAACCAGCGCAAAGGGTTTATGACCCGCGCGCTGGAAATGTATCATTGTCATGATCTGCGCCAGGCTGCCTACATGCAGCGAATCGGCCGTCGGGTCAAAACCAATATATCCCGAAACCATGCCTTTATTCAGCAAATCCTCCGTTCCCGGCATTATATCGTGGAGCATTCCTCTCCAGCGTAGTTCTTCAACAAAGTTCATTATAGTTCAGCTTCAATCCCGAATAGTTATCGGGATGGCAAATATAAAAGAATAATTGTGTGAATATGATTACACCGATTGTTAAGCGATTTCACCGATTATTAGTGCGATTAACCTATCATCGGTGAAATCATTTTTCAAATCAGTGAAATCATCTTATCATCTTTTTTTCGTATTTTGCAATCAAGGGCTATGAATTTTCTATCGCATTTTTATTTCGACAGAGATACTGATAACTGTTACCTCGTTTTAGGTACGGTGCTGCCCGACCTGTTGAAAAATGCCGACAAGACCATCGTATTACACCCCGAGAAATTACATTATCCCGATAAGGCTGTAAATTCTATTATAGTGGGTTGGAAAAAGCACCTGGAGGTTGACCGCTATTTTCATTCATCCGATTTTTTCCTCAGCCACTCACACCGATTAAAAACGCTCCTCGCCCCGGCTATTGAAAGCTCGCCGGTAAAACCATTTTTTTTAGGGCATATAGCTTTAGAGCTCATTTTGGATAATTTACTGCTCACCACCAATAAAATTACCGTCGACGGGTTTTACAAACACCTGGAAGGCTGCGAAACAAACCAGGTAAACGATTTTTTAACCTTTGCGGGGTTGGCTGACACATCAGTTTTTTTTAAATTCTATGAGGATTTTAAAAGAAGTCGTTACCTGTATAACTATGCCGACACAAAGGAGATCGCTTATGCCCTTAAAAGGATATGTATGCGCGTATGGAACGATCCGTTTACATCGACGCAAGAAGCTAACATGAATGGGATACTGACTGTTTACAGGGCAGAATTAGCGTATAATTTCATGACGATATTTGACGAAATAGAAAATAAACTGAGCCTGTAGCAGCATTTTTATCATCAAGTTTGTCGTTTTCGTTTTGGCAAAAGGTCAATTTCGCCCTTAAAACACTTAAAAATCAGCATTTAACAGTAAATTAATTTTTACAGAATAAAATTATATCCCTACCTTTGCAGTCCCAATTAACAAATTGGGAAAAGGAGAAAATTTATTTAATGGCAAAAAAACAGGAAGCAGAAAAAGAATTAAAAGCTAAGGAAGCTGAATTAGATGTAGTTACAGTTCCCCAGGAAAAAGAAACGATTGAATCAGAGGCTGATTCAATTTCGATCGAAGAGATCAAATCAAAGATCACAGCAGCAAACGAAGATTTCGATTGGGACGCTGATGATAAAAAGTTCGGCAATTACAGCGACAGCGACCGTGAAAAATTAGAAAAAATGTATGATGGAACTTTCAGTTCTATCACCAAAGGCGAAATCATCACCGGTACGGTTGTAAATGTGAATAACAAAGATGTGGTATTGAATGTCGGCTTTAAGTCTGACGGTTTGGTATCTGTATCTGAGTTCCGTGATACACCTGATCTGAAGATCGGTGATACTGTTGAAGTTTTTGTTGAATCGCAGGAAGATGCTAATGGACAATTGGTTCTTTCGCGTAAACGTGCAAAAACACAAAAATCATGGGAACGTATTAATTCTGCATTGGATAATGACGAGATCATCACCGGCTTTGTTAAGAGCAGAACAAAAGGTGGTTTGATTGTAGATATAATGGGCGTTGAAGCCTTTTTACCAGGCTCGCAGATCGACATTAAACCTATCAGGGATTATGACGTATATGTGGGCAAAACAATGGAATTTAAAGTTGTTAAGATCAACCACGAGTTTAAAAACGTAGTGGTATCGCACAAAGTGCTGATTGAGGACGATTTAGAAAACCAAAAGACTGAGATTGTTGCTAAACTTGAAAAAGGACAGGTACTGGAAGGTACCGTTAAAAACATTACCGACTTTGGTGTATTTATTGACCTTGGCGGTGTGGATGGTTTATTGCACATTACAGATATTTCATGGGGCCGTATCGAGCATCCAAGAGAAATTTTATCATTGGATCAAAAGATCAACGTTGTTGTGCTTGATTTTGATGATGAGAAAAAACGTATCGCTTTAGGCTTAAAACAATTAACCCCGCATCCTTGGCAAAGCCTTGACGAGAACATTCAAATTGGCTCGAAGGTGAAAGGTAAAATTGTTACCGTTGCCGATTACGGCGCGTTCCTTGAGATCATCCCGGGTGTTGAAGGTTTGATCCACGTATCAGAAATGTCGTGGTCACAAAACTTACGTAACCCGCAGGAGTTCCTGAAGGTTGGCGACGAGGTTGAAGCACAGGTATTGACCCTTGATCGCGAAGAACGCAAAATGTCGTTGGGTGTTAAGCAATTAACTCCTGATCCATGGCAAAACGCGGCAACACGCTATGCGCAAGGCACCCAGCATGTTGCTACAGTTAAAAACATGACCAACTTTGGTGTGTTTGTTGAACTGGAAGACGGCATCGATGGCTTGGTACACATCTCTGACCTGTCATGGTCTAAAAAGGTCAATCACCCTAATGAATTCACTAAAGTTGGTGAGAAATTAAATGTGGTTGTTTTAGATCTTGATGTTGAGAACCGTAAATTAAGCCTTGGCCACAAACAGCTTGAAGAGAATCCATGGGATACTTTTGAAACCATCTTCACTATTGATTCAATACATGAAGGTACAGTTATCAAGGTAACCGATAAAGGTGCAATCGTTGCTTTACCTTACGGTGTTGAGGGCTTCGCGCCTACCAAGCACCTGGTTAAGGAAGATGGCAAAAGCTTAAAGGCTGAAGAAGCTGCTGAATTCAAGATCATTGAATTTAACAAAGAAAACAAACGCATCGTTATTTCACACTCACGCATTTGGGAAGAGGCACGCTCCGAACAACGTGTACAGGAATTTGAAACCCGTAAAAAGGAAGCAAAATCTGCCAGCAATGCAGTAAAGAAAGTGAAAGAGTCGGTTGAAAAATCAACTTTAGGCGATCTGAGCGTATTGGCACAATTGAAAGAGCAAATGGAAGGCGCCGAAAGCAAAGCCCGCAAGGCTTCAAAAAAACCGGCATCTGAAGAGGAAGCGCAATAGGCTAAATAAATTTTTAATCCTTAAGCCCCTGGTCGCAATACCGGGGGCTTTTTTGTGTTATCTGTCTCGTCCTTAGAAAAGTTGACTAAACAAGTCAACACATGGAAAGAGAAACAGTTAATCAAAGAATGGGTTCCCCAACGCCGTTCAGCCAAGCCTTCAAAAAGAGCGTGGTTGCAGAAACGCAAAGTTGCAAACGCGAAGTATCGCATCCGCCCGACGATCCAAATTATTTCAACGCCGGAAACTTCCCGCCATCAAAAATACTTTTTTCAGCAATTGTCTTTTCAACATCCTGCCATTTGCGGGGTGCATCGGCTGATAGTACGGTTCCTTCGGTTTTGCCTATCAGCACATCATCTTCAATCCGCACGCCAATGTTCCACCATTTTTTGTCACATGGGCTGCCAGCAGGAATATATATCCCCGGTTCAACAGTAATTACCATACCTGCCTTTAAATTGTGACCATATTCGCCCTTGTCGTGCACATCCAAACCTAAGTGATGCGATACGCCGTGCGGGTAATATTTGCTTACATCTTTAGCGTCTTTAATAATACCCAATTGTATCAGGCGTGCTGACAGTATTTCATGGGTTTTGTTTTCCAGGTCGCCATATTTTATTCCATCCTTACACAATTTAAATACCTCTTCCTGGGCATCATAAACTATCTGGTATATGGCCTTTTGCTCTTCGGTAAATTTACCATTAGCAGGAAAAGTGCGGGTAACATCGGCGCTGTAGCCATGATATTCGGCGCCTACATCCATCAGCACCAGCTGGTTTTTAACCTGCGTGGCACTATTTTCTTCATAATGCAGGATACAGCCATTAGCTCCGGCACCCACAATTGGCGGGTACCCTTCATCTTCAGCACCATAGTGTTTATGCACATACAGCATAATACCTTCCAGCTCCCGTTCGCCCATTTGCGGCCTAACGGCGCGCATGGCCTCGGCATGGGCAAAGCTCGATATTTCAATGGATTTTTTTAACAGCACCAATTCTTCCGGTGTTTTAACTCCCCGCAGATCGGTAGTAAATTTTTCATAAAGCGACAAGCCTGATGGATTGGCATCAATTTTCGCCTTCACATCTATCAATGTAACGGAATCAGGCTTACTAAGCAGTTCCTGTATCAATGCATTGTTTTTGTATGCAGCCTGGTTTGCGCGGGGTTTTATATAAGTTATTATGCGGTCAATATTTTTTGGTGTAGCATAGCGGCTTATCAGGTTTAAATCGTTGATTAATCCTTTATCAACATCCTGTATTTCGCCCTTTGCTTTAAAAGAGCCGAGCAATTCCTTAAGGCTCCCTGCTCCGCCGCCACCTGCATCATCCGGCAGGTCATCGTATATTACAGTTTTAAATTTTTTAAAGTCGATTGGGAATTTTGCAAATTCTCCGCTATTATAAACCCGGTTAAAGCCCAGCTTAGTTTTTACACCGGCAACACCAAGCCGCCTGCCTGTCCATGATTCCCGCTGCGGATCGCGGTGACGCACAAAAAACAGTTCGTTGTAGCTACTGTCGCCATATGCCTGCAGTTCCTTAAATACCAGTAAAACAGCATCAGGCTCCTTATACCCCGAAAAATAATACAAGTCTGGATTTTGATGATAAACATAATTTACATCCTTTGAGAATATACGCTCAGGATAAGCAAAAATAACAGTTACAGAGCTTGCAGGCATCATATCGCGAAGCGCCTGTCTGCGGCCGGCATGAAAGGATGCGGTAAGGTAATCGGTTGGTAAGTTTTCGGGTGCATACTCTGCCTGCGAAAAGGCCTGTATCGAGCAACTGCAAACCAAAGCTGCTAACAAAAAGTTTTTACTAAAAAGGTTCATTATAAGGTCGGTTATGTCATCAGTTAAAACTTGTTTAAGATACGGATTATATTTTATTCCAAAATAATTT
>JAQBOH010000097.1 GCA_028288125.1 Mucilaginibacter sp. | reverse complement strand
CAATAACAGCTACTCGTTAACGCGGGACCAAAAGGCCCCGTAATATAAATGGTGTACCTACCATACAAAAAGATGGCTTTCATACCTCGAGGCTGTTTCAATATAGCTTTCCCTGGTGTACCCACCATACAAAAGGATGGCCTTCACACCCCGATTTTAAACATAAATATAACCTGGTATGGTGTACCTACCATGCAAAAGGATGGCCTTCACACCAACTCAAGGAAGTTTTCGACAACAGGAATAGGTGTACCTACCATACAAAAAGATGGCCTTCACACCCTGGAATAATTAAGTTAGCTGAACCAGCTTGGTGTACCTACCATACAAAAAGATGGCCTTCACACCTTGCTGTAAGCAGAGACCCTGTTTATTTGGGGTGTGCCTACCATACAAAAAGATGGCCTTCACACCAGAAGTAGTGTCGAGGATTGGCACGATGTAGGTGCGCCTACCATACAAAAAGATGGCCTTCACACCTTGATTAATTAACTGATTATTAGTAACTTAGGTGTACCTGCCATACAAAAAGATGGCCTTCACACCACATAACATTTTGGGATTTCATGTCGAAATGGTGTACCTACCATACAAAAAGATGGCCTTCACACCATACCTACAAAGAAGTGTCCGGTATGTTCTGGTGTACCTACCATACAAAAAGATGGCCTTCACACCAATAAGCTTTGAATTAACCTACTTAATGTCGGTGTACCTACCATACAAAAAGATGGCCTTCACACCAAATACGAATTGACGAGCATAAACGAATAAGGTGTACCTACCATACAAAAAGATGGCCTTCACACCTGGGTTTAAATGTTAGATCAAAAAACTGTTGGTGTACCTACCATACAAAAAGATGGCCTTCACACCCTGGTGGAACGGCGTGGGCTTCCACATCCCGGTGTACCTACCATACAAAAAGATGGCCTTCACACCAAATATTACCTGGATGGCTATACGCTGATGGGTGTACCTACCATACAAAAAGATGGCCTTCACACCTAGCCTATTCGCAGGGGGCGTTTTATGTTAGGTGTACCTACCATACAAAAAGATGGCCTTCACACCATTATTTTAAAAGTTTACATATTTAGTTCCGGTGTACCTACCATACAAAAAGATGGCCTTCACACCCTAAAAATATGTTGATTATTGAAAACCAATAGCTTAATTAGCCTCTTGGTTCCAAAAAATCGCACTGTTATTTACTACTTGCCTTATTTTACTTTTGTTTTATAATTTGTGTTTGTCGCCGCCTGGCAACCAGGCCGTACGGTCTTTCTTTGCATGCAGGTCCTCTGTAATTTGCAGTAGATCCCTTATTGACTCACCTTTCCTGGTAAGCCATGAAAAGCTGCCCATTCCGGTTATCGGCACGTCATCATGGAAAGTAATATTCCGGTAATCGCTTAAAACTTCAGCATTAACTTCGGCAAGCTGCCCGGCAAGATTTAATACAGCCGCAAAATTAAAATGATACTTGTCATCCGCCTTCATTCCCGGCCTTTTGTCAAATCCCGCTTTGAGCCATGCCTGGAATTTGTTTTTGTCATCATCATGCCTGATATCGAGAGCTTTCTGCAAAACATTTTTTTCAAAGGCCAGCATGTAATCTGCCAGCTTTTGCCCAGTACGGCGTACCAGGTCGAGTTCGTTCCGCAGCAGTTGGAAAGGGATGGGCTTACCTTTTGTTCCATCCGGCAATTCTTTTCCATCAAACTGATTTTCAGATAACGTTTTCAAATCACTCTCCCAAAGCTGATATTCTGTACTGCAGCGTTTCTTAAAATGCACGGCGGCTTTACGCAAACGGCTTTTTTCGGTCATAAACATCATATCGTCCAGCTGGTGCATCAGCACTTCGGTATATAATGATTCCTTCAGCGCATCTTCAGCGCCACCATTAACCAGCGGTAGGGAAATCGATAGCGCGTTCATATTATCAAGCTGTATATTCCTTCCTGCTTTAATTATTTCGCCAATGTTTTTTGTAAAATCATTGTTTTCCAAATAGCGCTGTGCCATCCACCAAAGCAATATATCTTCGGTATGCGTAGTATTGATCAGCCCTTTTAGTGCATTCACCTGTTTTTTTTGGTTTTCAGCGGGGTAAAGGTTTTCAACCATTTCCGTCCTATAAAAATCCTGGTGCAAAACATTACCCAGCTGTTTATTTTTGCGTAAGTCAGAAAATAAGTTAAGTACAGGACGTTGCTTAAATGTTGTACCGTCTTCTCTTGTTACAGTCGACAAGATTTTTCCCGCATCATATTCGTCACGAAAAAAATGTTTCACAATCAGCATCGGATGTATTGAAAATGCCTGCACATCTAATGTTTTTTGATGTTTATCTTTTAGCTCTTCCAGTTCTGCTGGTTTAAGGAAATCTGCCGGAATAGATACCCCCACTTTGCGGCATAACGCAGGGAATTCTTTTTTTAGCAATTGTGAGGGTAATGATAACAAGTTATCAAAAAATAACTGCCGGTCATTAAAAACCAGTTCCATCAGGTGATCAAGGCTCTTCGCATCATTTAATAGTTCTTTTATTTCACTCGGAATTGGGGGCTTCCTTGTCTTCAATTCAAATAGCTTTTCAAAAAGGTAATCAAATGTTATCTGTTTCCCAGGAAGCGTGCTTTTGAGGTGCAGGCTGTAATGACACACACTCATCTGATTGTATTCATTTGCCCTGAAAAATTTACCGTCGGCCGCTTCATTGGTCCAGTCGAACAGGCGGTAAGCATTCATTACCAGTTTATTTTTAGCCGAACGGCTCAGGTATTGCCTATTCGCTAAAGCATGTTCCCACTCCTTTTTAATAAATGCAATCCTGTTCTTTACAAGCTGCCTCAGTTTATCGGGGGCATTAAAGGCGGGTTTAAGAAAACTGGCTACAAAGGGTTTTTCTAATATGCTATACCCGGCTTGTTCATCAAAATGCCCGTTCTCTTTCAATTTTTCCAGATCGTCGGCAAGAGATCGCAGAAACTGATCAAATTTAGCTGCATATCCTGTTTCATTTTTATGAATATAAACTGCTAAATAACGCATGGCATTTGGCCCCAGGGCAAATTGGTAAAATTTTTCATGGTTTGCCTTGCCGTTTTCGTTTTTGGGAATTGCGAGGTAAATATGGCCATCTTCCAAAGTAAGCCTGTAATCATCCTCAAGCGGTATTGCAGATGCTTTAAAATACGTTTTCATTTTTACCAATCCTTTTTCACCTTCCTCGTTTACCTGCGGGAACCGCTCCATGCCCCAATACCAGTCATCGCCGCCAAAATCCATCAGGTATTTTGCGGTATAAAACACAAACCTGTTGCCTGCCCTGAATTTTTGAACGGTGCCTAAAACAAAATCCTGCTGGTACACCTGGATAGGTTCAGGTTCAACTTCCGGTTTTTCATTAAAATATTTATCAATAATAGGCACCCACTTTACATTACCGGGCCTTAAATAATTTGCCAGCAGCACAATATCCTTTTCAGGGTTCCCTTTCTCAATGGCTTCAAAAAAGGCTATCCCGATCTCTGTGAGCTTCCGCCCACCGCGCAGGTGCTGGTTTTCTTTAGTAAGCAGGTAATCCTGGTCTTTTTCTGTGCGGACTGAAACAGGTTTTGTTAATATCTCATACAACATCGCCCTGTTATTTACATGCTTCTTAAGTATATCGGTCAATATCGCTAAAGGTGGCTGCTCATTTATAATACTCTTTTGTAAAGTTTGCAACAGCACTAACCTATGCAGAGACTCAAAATTAATATGAAAACTATAGCCCGGCACGTCATCGTGCGTAAAGGCAATTGTCCCGGTACGGTATTTATCTTCCTGCTCCTTTCGCAACTTTTCCGCATCGTCTTCCTGTTCCAAACTTTCCGGAATTGTCCTGTCAATAAGCTTAAACCGCAAGCCGGCGAGCAATTTCCTGCTTTCAATATACTGTTTAAGCTGCTCTACATTTTTAATCAGTTCGCCACTTTCGTCAAATAAAGGCATTGCATCCTTACTCCCCCAATAGTCCGGGTAATCCATCAAATATGAAATTAACTTGAAGGCTGTGCGTGCTTTAAATACATTTTCTCTTACTTCAGGGGCGAGGGTATCAATAAAACGTTCCTCGTGGTTAAAGTCCGTAATAGCCGCCCCATCGCGGTTACAGTAAAAAGTATAAAGCAGGCGCTTTATTTTAAATTGCGGCATATCGGCGCGTTTGTAACCGGTTCTTTGCTGTAAAAATTGATTCATTTGGCCAGTTGTCAGAAAAAAACTAAGAAAAAAAATGCGACCTTCACGGGTAATGAAATGTTTTATTTTTCCATCAATTCTTACTTCATTAAATAAGTTGAATTTATTTTTATAGGTTTTTTGATTTAGATATTCATAATCCGAAACAGCGCCTGGATAATCTATAAACAATTGTGCCAGGGCTTCATTATACTTTTGTTCCACAAATTCTTTTAATTCATCGGTGAAAACCAGAACAACATTGTCGTGCCATATATGCGAATGATAATTTCGGAGTTCCTCCACCTTTCTTAAAAGTTGAGGAATAACTTTTTCATCTTTGTCTGTAATCTCATAGCCATTACTATTTTTGCTTAAAAAATGGGCCTTCCATAAATATTCGGCCCAAAACGCATTTTGCTGTGCGCTGGTTTTATCGTTCATGAGCTTTTTTACCTTTTCAGCATTTTCAAATGCAATATTGTAGAAAATAGTAAAATCCGATGTTTTTGTGCCTTCTGCCGGTTTAATATCGGTCGCATCCTTATTGATTTCCGGGGCATGTGTGCCGCCGCCCGTAAACAGGTCGTATTCTTTAGCAGGTTGTTTTGAGGTTTTTGTTCTGCTTGTGTTCCTGTTAAAATTACGGTTTTGCGCGTGGGTAGATTGTCCCGGTTGGTTTTTTTGTTTTGAATAGTCCATGATCGTGAAGTTTTAGGTTACAAAATTTTTGATTGCAGTTCAAGATTAATTTCACCGTTGCTAAAACGCTGATGATTAAAATAATAGCCTTTAAGGGTATGATTCATTGGGCTATAGGTGAGCACACCTATCCCATCGTGGTTATTTAATGAATACTTTTTATCATCCGGGTGTAACTGATTACCTCTGTTTGCAAAAAAATAGGTTATTATGAAATCGCCGTTAGGCTTTTTTCTTATTTCTTCCTCCGAGCTTATGAAATATGAGGACCGATTGGTAAAGTCCTCATCTGTAAAGAACTCTCCCTCAATTTTAATTGCATTAATATTTTGTACGATCTGTAATTTGCTAAACAGCTTTATATGACCTTTTGCGGGATCATCGTCCATATAATAGGATGAGGTCACCACTCCGGCATAATTTCCGCTTGTGTCTGTAAGCCCTAATAAATTGAGCAGCCATAACCATTTGCAATATCTGTTAAAAATGTTCAACGCTCCTAATACTATGGAAGAGCTCGTTATAATGATTAGCGGTTGTTCAAGTAACCCGCTCATTTTATATCCCAATATCGTTTCCCATAAAATTTTAAATTCAAAATTCAATGCTACGATCAGGCATATCAAAAACACTAAAACAGAAGGGTGATAATTTTTGAAAGTAAGTTTGTCCATAATAAAGTTTTAGGTTAGGAATTCTATACTAAAATAGAGAATAAAATACTTCGTTAGTGCAAGTTTAGCAATACAGCTTTGTCCTAAAATTAATAATTTTCTGACTTAACGAGCGGCCCTTATACCTTCATATACGTCTTTATGGAGCGATAGGAAATCTCTTAATTAATTGAAACAATAAAAAGGGTGAAAACACGGTATTTTAAAAAAACAGTCTCCACCGCCCGGCCCGATCAAAAATAACCGGGTGAAGCACATTTTTGCCTGGTAATGTAAATTATTCATAGCCTGTTTATTATACCGTTTATTTGAAGTGTTTCATGGTGTTTCACATGTTTCTCTGAAACACCATGCCGTTCGCAGGCTATGTTTGCGAATTACCATGCCTATAGTCTGTGCCTACATCTTCACCCGCCATCCCTTCCACCCACCAAGTATCCCCAAACGGATCCATAAAACCGCCGCCGCGGCCATAAGGGTTATTGATGAGTAGTTAGTGGTCAATAGCAGCAGGCAATTTTGGGTGGTCAATAATCAGTAGAAGATGATCCTGCAATTCACTCACAATTCAGCACTCCCCACTCACCATATAAAACAGTTTTCAATCTCCCGGGTTAAATATATATTCCCATCCTGCAACTTACAACACACAACTTTCAACTACCAATGAAAAACCACACCACCATACCCAACGAGCCTGAAGAGGCCCCGGCCACACCGCAAAAACCCGAGATCAGCCAGCCGCGCGACCCATCAGAGCCCAACATCCCGCCCGAAGCCCCGCCCCGCGAGCCGCAGGAACTGCCCCCGCCGGCCATTAAACCGCCGGAGATGCCGCCGCTGTAAAATTAATGGGGTGTCACCCTGAGTGATTAAATCATGAAAACTCCGAAGGTGGAATAACAAGCTAAAAAACCCTGTCATTGCGAGCGATAGCGCGGCAAACTCCTCGTCTATGCATCAGCGTCATGCATTGGCGACGAGGTTGCTTCGGTCGTACCTCCCTCGCAATGACAAAGTTTTATAAGATTAATCCCACCTGCACCTTATACCCTGCCCGAAAAGCCTCCACTACCGACCGTGGCGTAAGTACTGTCACAACATGTATCGGCAGCGGCAGGCCTTCCTCATAGCCAAAAGGCGTCCACCGGAAAATCTTACCACCGGTTACCAGGTAGGGTTCCCCGCCGATCTCAATAAATACCCCATCCGGCAGATCGCTCCCAACGGCTTCACAGGTTACTTTGCCACCATCTTTTGCAATACGCTCCGCATGAATCACCGCGTCAATTTTGCCGATGGTAACCTTATGGTCGAAGCCATATTGCGGGTTGCCTTTGAGCCATGCGGCTTTAAAGCGGTTGGCATCTTCGCGGCGGCACTCGAAGCAGGGGCGGTGCCCGGCGGCAAAGGCTGTGGCCTCGTCCAGGAAAAACAATTCCGTCCACAGGTTTGGCGACATCACTTCGCGGTGCCGGTCCTTGAACTGCAGCAGGCAGATGATCCAGGCCTGGTGCTTAAACGGTCGCAGAATGGTTTTGCCGCGCCCGTGCAACTGCCCACGGTTGCCCAGCCACGCCCCCCGCGCGCTGGTGGCGATGATATTGCCTTTGGGATCGACGCGGTTTTGAAGCATGGTGATTGTGAAGTATGGATTAAGAAGCAAGATAAAAAGAACCAAGAGCAAGAATCAAGAGCCAAGAAGCAAGATAAAAAGAAGTAAGATAGAAAGAAGCAAGATAAAAAGAAGCAAGAATCGAGAATCAAGATAAAAAGTAAAAATCAGGTCATTTTGAGGGCGATTACTGATAGAGAATTATTTTATTTTCCGCGACGCCTTGAGTTCAGTAATTGTTACCGCGTCCATCTTTTCTATCGCTATGGTAAAAGCTATGCTGCTTACCGACCGGATATGCTCTTTAAGCCAGGGCAGCGCTTCATTTGGGTACACGGTATGCAGCTCGCGCAGGGCCCAGCCCACACCTTTTTGTACATAATATTCCTTGTCTGCCAATAGCGGCGCGATCAGCTGTACTATTTCATTAAAGGCTGGATATCGTTTTTTCGTCCGGCTGTAATAGAGCAGCGAAACCACGGATTGTCTTCGCTTCCACGGGTCCTTGTCGGTATTCCATTTTTTAAGCTGCCCATACACCTCTTTTGGCGCTATCGCCAGTATTTTGGTGTATATTTTTGCCAGCGCGTCGCAAAGCCCCCAGTCGTTCACCTGATCCTGCCAATGGACAATGACCGGCCACATTTCGAGCAGCTCCGTTTCTTTTTTGATGTGCCGTTCCAGGAAAAAGTATGCATGCAACCGAAGCCAAAAGCTATCTTCCGTGCGCCAGAGCTCATCCCATATAGCCAGCTGCACGGTAAACGGCAAGCCCGAAAAAGAATAGGCCCGTTTGGACTCCAGCCGGTGCATGGGCACATTCCCCCGCACAGCGCCGATATGCGTGCGTACTTCCTGCACCTGGCTTTGGTAGTTCATTTTTGAAATAGGGTTTTGACGACTAATATAAGCAACTATCAAATAACTACCCTAAACGTTAAATTAACCCTCGCCTTCATCGGCTTTAGCGACTTGGCGATACGGTGCTCCCAATGCTGCTGTAACCCGCCTTTCATCAGCAAAAACGATCCATGCTCCAGCCTGACAGAATATTTTTCGTTGTGGTCCGCTTTGCTGCGGATGTCGAAGCTGCGCACCTGCCCGAAACTAACCGAGGCGATAACCGG
Organism: Mucilaginibacter sp.; assembly: GCA_028288125.1. Taxonomy (GTDB): domain Bacteria; phylum Bacteroidota; class Bacteroidia; order Sphingobacteriales; family Sphingobacteriaceae; genus Mucilaginibacter. Next base: position 14,855 of record JAQBOH010000097.1, on the reverse strand, counting down.
GTTTTTGCCCAAAACGCTCTCGCTGTCGCTATGCCAGGCAACGGAGTCGTTGCCGTCGCGGTAATAGTTGAGCAGTACGCTGTTGAATTGCACGCCGGCCAGCGGTTCCACTTTTTCTTTGATCACCAACAGCTCCGGCGTCCACGGCAGCGGGTTTGATATTTTGCCGGAGTGTGAATAATCCGTACCCACATCGCCATACCAGGCCGTTAACCGCGGAGTGACTATCTGCTTATCATACATTTTGCGGATGCTTTGTTTCCAGGGCGCCCCGGCTATAAATTTGTTGAGCAGGCAGTCGCTTGTTTCCTGGTCGAGCAAGCCCGGTTTGTAAACCAACAGTTCTTGCGGCAATCCCCTGCTCTGTCCCGCTTCAGCGAAAAAACTTAATTGTTCCATATCACTTCCCTTTCTCTATATCACCTCTGTGTAATTGATAATGAACCTAGCCACCTGTTCCTGCTCGGCAATGCTCAGCACCTCGCCGTCATATATCCAGTAACCTTCTGCATCAAACAGCACCCGGCCCAGGTCGTCCGGGTTTTGGTCGAAAGCGGTGTACAGCTGGTAGCAAAGCACCATACCGCTATTTTCGATATCGGGCACCACCCGCACCACCTCGTCGGGCCCGTGTTTGCGTTTTATCCAGGCTTTGACCTCATGGGTCAAAGCGGTTTTATGCATTATCATACAGCAAAGGTGAATAATTAAAGGTAAAAATACTAAAAATATTAGTAAAATAAAATATTTGATTATCGCGTAGAGTTAATACGCCATGCAAGTGAAGGAAATTTTTTTTCAAATAAATTTGCGCAAATGAATGGTTGCACATATATTTGCAACTGAAAGGTTGCAAATTATGATAAGACGAGACGTATTCCAGGCTATCGCCGATCCCACGCGCAGGGCCATCCTGGCGCTGCTGGCCTTGCAGGCCATGACGCCCAATGCCCTTGCCGAACATTTCGACAGCAGCCGGCAGGCTATATCAAAGCACATTCAAATCCTTACCGAATGCCAGTTGCTTAGCCAAAAGCAAACCGGCCGCGAGATACATTACCATTTTAACCCCGAAAAAATGAAAGAAGCAGACATATGGATGGAGCAGTTTCGCGCATTGTGGGAAAAACGCTTCGATACACTGGACGAAATATTAAAAAATCATCAAAATAAACAGTCATGATAAACAAAGAGACCGTCTTTTCAAAAGACCTGCAAAACAAAAAACTAACTATCGTACGCGCATTTGACGCGCCGCTGCCGCTGGTTTGGAACGCCTGGACCGATCCCGCTATACTCGACCAATGGTGGGCGCCCCTGCCATGGCGGGCTGAAACAAAAACCATGGATTTTAGGGAAGGCGGTTTTCGGCTGTATAATATGAAAGGGCCCGACGGCGAGAAGTCATGGAATAAGGAGATTTTTAACACCATCGAGCCGCAAAAGCTCATTGTAAACGACGCTATATTCTGCGACGAAGAAGGTCATCGTAACCATGATTTCCCGGTAATGTACTGGCACAAGCAGTTCAGCCAAACCGGCGATGAAACAACTGTTAACGTTGAGATCACTTTCGACAGGGAAGAAGATCTTGAAAAGATCGTTAAAATGGGCTTCCGCGAAGGCTTCAGTATGGGTCTGGATAACCTGGAGCGTTATTTGAGCACGCAATTTTATGCTTCGTAAAAACTTAAACCCGATAACCGTGCAAGGTAACCACGTATTTAAACTTCCCCGGGAAAACCGAGGAGGCGTTTACTTTTACAAGGAGTTTTTAAGGGCGAATTCACCAGTACCGGGGCTGTAGCGTTTGGTGACATCGACACGCCTGCCGAAACCCCGGGCGATGAGCGACGCCGATAAAAAACGCGTACTTCGCCGAATGTACAGACAAGTACGGCATTAACCGGATGCTGAACTACCAGCCTGCAGCCTAAGTGATTGAAGCGCTGCTGTATCTGTTGTATCTGCTGTATCTGCTGTATCTGTTGTATCTGCTGTATCTGTCGTATCTCTTTCATAAAATGATACAGCGTCGGATGTGCAAGATAGTTTGAACCGGCGAATTTATCTTGATTACCGGCACATTTGAAATTTGCACATCCGCATATCTGTTTTCGTCCGCATATCTGATTTTGCGTATTAATTCGCACATTTGTATTATCGCACATCTAAGCATGCATTTTTTATACCCTGCTTTTCTATTCGCGTTGTTAACCCTTGCCATCCCGGTACTCATCCATTTATTTAATTTCCGCAGATACCAAAAAGTTTATTTCAGCAATGTGCAGTTTTTGCGTGAGATACAGGAGAATCAATCGCACCGCAGAAATTTAAAGGAGCGTTTGATACTGGCGGCAAGGCTGCTGACGCTGGCGTTCCTGGTACTGGCATTTGCCAAGCCGTACATCCCCGGGCAAAACGCGGCCAGCGCGGGCAAGCACCATGCCGTGAGCATTTTTGTTGATAACTCATACTCCATGCAAACCCTTAACAAGGAAGGTACATTGCTTGACGAAGCTAAGCGCCGTGCAAAGGAAATTGCCGCAGCTTACAGCATTAACGATAGTTTTCAGCTGCTGACGCAGGATTTTGAAGGCAAACACCAGCGCCTGCTAAACCGCGATGAATTTACAGACGCCGTTGACGCTGTAAAGATCAGTCCGCAAAGCCGGAGCCTGCAGCAAATTATCAGCCGGCAGCAAAGCTTGCTGGATATGCATAAAAATTTGCTGCGGTCGGTTTATGTCATTTCAGATTTTCAAAAAAATATGGCCGGCCCGCAGCCGGTAAAAGCTGATACAAATATACGCATCAACCTGGTACAGGTTAAGGCCAATGCGCTGCCCAATGTGGCTGTTGATTCGGTCGCGCTGCTCAGCGCCGTTCACCGCCCCGGTGAAAGCGAAAAGCTGGTGGTAAGGCTGCATAACTATGCAGACGAAGCGGCTGAGAAAATCCCGCTTAAGCTGCTGGTCAACGGCATGCAAAAAGCGCAGGGAAGCTATACCCTGAAGGCGCGGTCGGTGCAATATGACACACTGGTATTTTCAGGTCTGCAACCCGGCTGGCAGCGCGCTGAAATTACACTGCAGGATAACCCGGTGACCTTTGATAACCAGTTTTATTTTTCGTTTAACGTGCAGCAGCAAATGCCGGTGCTGCTGATCGACGGCGGCACGCCGAATGCTTATTTAAAAGCTGTTTTTGCTGCCGATGCTTTTTTTTCGCCGAAACGTGTCCCCGATGGCAACGTGGACTATGGAACCCTGAATACATACCCGCTGATTGTTTTGAGCGATATCAGGGCCATATCAACCGGGCTGGCGCAGCAATTGAAGGTGTATGTAAGCAAAGGCGGGACGATTGTTGTTTTTCCGTCGGTGGATGCGGATTTAGATAGCTACAAATCGTTTTTGCAGCCAATGAACGCGGCTTACCCGGTAAAACTGGTGGCCGAAACGGCTAAAGTATCAGGCATTAACCTGCAAAGCAAGGTGTTTAAGAATATTTTTGAAAGCTTCCCCCAAAACCCTGATCTGCCGGTAGTAAATAAATATTACCAGCTGAGCACTTCGGCAAATAACCGGGCCGAAAACCTGATGTTGTTGCCAGGGCATTCTTTTTGGGCAGGCTATACAAGCGGCAAAGGAAGGGTATATGTTTCGGCGGTGGCGCTTAATGAAGATTTTAGCAACCTGCCACGGCATGCGTTGTTTGTGCCAGTGATGTTCAGGATAGCGCTGCTTAGCGGGCACGACCAGGCCTTGTTTTATACATTAGGCCGCGATGAAATGATCGAAACCGCCCCTATACAAATCAGTGGCAAGCAATTATTGAAGCTGGTGAAAGGAAATCAAAGCATTATAGCCGATGCTAAACAACGGGAAGGGAATAGCCTGCTTTATATAGCGGATCAACTGCATGAAACGGGCTTATATGATTTGAAAAAACAGGATAGTACCGTAGCGGTTTTTGCATTTAATGATAACCGGAGCGAATCTGACCTGAGTTATCTGAGCGGCGCCGAACTCGGCAAATTGATGCCGCAGGCGTCACCGGTTTTACAAACCGGGAAAGGTTCATTAACGGACGCCGTAACTGAAATAAATTTCGGCGTACAATTATGGAAACTTTGTATAATTTTGGCATTGTTCTTCCTGGGCGCCGAAATAGCATTGATCAGGTACTATAAAACTAATAATCAACCAGTTTCGCAACCGGGATAACGGATACAAAACCCACCTAAAGCAGCGCAAATGAATTTGCTTATCAAGTCCGCAACCATTATCGACCCCAACTCGCCTTTTGACCAGCAAACTGCAGATATTTTAATTGAGAAAGGAGTCATCACCCGGATAGCCGGTCAAATTCACGTTGATGGCGATATGATGGATGCGGCAGGCAAATGTGTCTCCCCGGGCTTTTTTGATCTGAACTGCAATATTGGGGAGTTGGGATTGGAAACCAAGGAAGACTTGTATACAGGAACACGGGCCGCCGCCGCCGGGGGGTTTACGGGTGTCGCGTTGATGCCGAATACGATACCTCCGGTGCACTCCAAAGCCGAAATCGAATATTTACTGAACCGTGCCCAAAAAAACCTGGTGGACGTTTATCCTTTAGGCGCTATATCTCACAAACGCGAAGGCAAGGACCTGGCCGAAATGTATGATATGTACCTGAGCGGTGCAAAGGCATTTACTGATGGCAATCGCCCGGTGCAGGATGCTGGGCTGATGGAGCGCGCGCTGTTATATGCACAAGGTTTTGACGCGATGGTTTTCTCGTACCCCGAGGATACCGCGATCGCCGGAAAGGCTAAAATTAACGAAGGCGAGGTAAGCACATTGATGGGCATGAAAGGTATCCCATCGCTGGCAGAAGAGCTGATGATTGCCCGCGACCTTTACCTGGCTGAGTACACAGTTTCAAAAATTCATTTCAGCACCATTTCAACTGTACGCTCGGTGGAACTGATACGGGAAGCTAAACGCAAGGGACTTGAGGTAACCTGCGATGTGGCCGCGCACCACCTGGTGCTTACCGACGAGGCGCTGACAGGCTTCGACAGTCAATATAAAGTTAAACCGCCGCTGCGCACAAAGGACGACGTAGACGCGCTGATCGCAGGACTGGAAGACGGGACCATAGATGCCATCGTGTCGCAGCATACGCCGCATGAGATAGAATTTAAGGATGTGGAATTTGAAGTGGCCGAATACGGCATGATCGGGCTGCAAACCGCGTTTTCCCTCGCCATAAAAGCCGGGCTGGATATTAACCTGATCGTTCAAAAACTGGCAATCAGCCCCCGCGAAATATTAAACATAGATATCCCGGTTATCGCCGAAGGGCAACTGGCTAACCTGGTTCTTTTCGACTTGGATGAGGAGTGGGAGTATAGCACTAAAAATAACCGGTCGAAATCGTGCAATTCGCCTTTTATCGGGCAGCATTTAAAAGGGAGAGTGCTTTTAACGATTAACAATAACCATCTCTACAAATAAATAAATCATGATCGACCCAAAAGTAAGATCCGCCGTTAGTGCCGGTTTGGAAACATTTTTAACATACGGCAGCGTTGATGCTAAACCGCTAACCAAAGTTTTTGAAGATGTATTTGCATCGGACAAGGATTTTTTAACCAAGGTTGACCTGCTTGACGAGCTTTTTGATAACGATCCACAGCTGGAAAGTTTGCGCGAAGTGTTTTTTGATCTGCTGCTGATCAATTTCTTTAGCGCGGATGTTAAAAAGCTTGAAGAAGATTACCTGGACACGCCGGAATGGGAGGATATTGAAGAGCAAACCCTGGACAGGGGAACTGAGCTGCTGAATTTGCTGCTTTATCTTAACGAGTGCGAAGATGAAGATATCGAGCCGGAACTGGAGGATTACCTGAAGGAATTTTTACTGGTAGATGAAGACGAGTTCCAGGATGAATACCGGATCTACGAACCGGTAATAGCGCATCAGGTGTTAATGGATAGCCCCGTGGAAGAAATTAGCAAAGTAGCATCGAAATTGCCCGAAGACTCGGAATTAAAGGAACTGTTTTACCCGATGATGTGCTTTTTTCAGAATACCAATCCATCTGCCGAGGAAAAAAATACAATCGCCGATAAAGCGTCAGATAAAGCATTTGATATGGCAGTGTTAGAAATATTGCTTAATTTCAAATAGATCAGCCTACTACGAATATGAATTTGGAACAAAGTATAAAAATAAAATTTTTTCAATACGGCATAATTTTAGGCGTAATTCTTCTTGCTCTTGCAATATTCACTTATTATCTCATTACCCGGATTTCAATATCTCCGATAATATTTGTAGCAGCTCCTATATTCCTGTCTATATTTCTCCCGATAATTATCACTGTTTTCCTTTGTTATAAAGGGCGTACACTAATAGGTGGCTACTGGACTTTTAAACAGGCTACAACCGGCATATTTATAATGTTTTTGGTTGCTTATATCATTCAATTTATAGGAAAAGACCTCGTTTTTTACAAGTTTATAGAACCAAATGGCATCCATAATACACAAGTAGCCGCAATTAACGCCAAGTCAACTATCGAGAAACAGAGAGGCGATAATCAGAAGAAAATTGCTTATGATATTTCGGAAATGAAAAAGGATTTTGACCTGCAGCAAAATAATACAATTGGTAACTCTATACAAGGTCTTATAATTTCTATTCTGTTTATATTCGTTTTCGCGTTGATTTTTGGCGCATTATTCAAACGAGATCCATCGCTTATCCATCCTGAATAAGGTTGTAAGGTCGCCGGAATATTGTTATTATCCTGGTAAACATCGTATCTCAGACAATTTATTGAAAGCGGATTGGGACTTTAAAAAATATTGGTTAGCTTTAATAAAATTAATCCGTTAACCTTAAATCTTATTTTTATGGATGCTCCAACTCAAAATGCTTCTGTCGAAAGGCTTTCCGTCATGCATGGATTGCTAATAGGAATAGTTGCAATTGTACTTTCTGTCGTTTTTCGCTTAATTGATCCTTTACTTCAATTTTCAAGTCTATGGGTCGGTTTTTTGACATTTGTTATTGTCATTGCTCTATTCGTAATCCTGGGATTGGACGTCAGGAAAAAAATAGGAGGATTTTGGTCTTTTGGTGAAGCTTTCAAAAGCTTAATAATTATGGCTGTTATACTGTGTGTGTTTTCGACAGCGTATAGCTTTATATTGTTTAAGTATATAGACCCTGAACTTCCGTCGAAAGTTAGCGCCGTAATGTTGGATAAAACCACTACTGCATTGCAGAAGGCTGGCATCGATCAGTCTAAAATAGATGAAAGTACTAAATCTTTCAGAAATGGAGAAGTTGAGGCTAAAATGCAGCCAACTCTAAAAAATGAGCTTATTGCATTTGGAGGAGGGTTGATTTTATATGGGATTATAGATCTAATTATAGCAGCCTGCATAAAAAGAAAAGCGCCTTTTTATATTCCGGCAAACGAGGAGCCAAGCAGCATAGCTTAAACTTCTTCCATAAAAAAAGCATCTGTCAAATTATGGCAGATGCTTTTTTTATGGAAGAATATTATTTCTTCATCACCTGCCTTACAATATCGTTCCCGAATACAAATACCATAAGGGTTATCAGTATAACAAAACCTACTATTTGCGCGCGCTCTAAAAATTTATCGCTAAGCGGTTTGCCTTTTATCATCTCGATAACTAAAAATACAGCATGTCCGCCGTCAAGCGCCGGTATAGGTAACAGGTTGGTTAACGCCAGTACCATAGACAAGAAGCCAACCAAGCCCCAGAAACGTACCCAGTCGATATGGGAGCCGAACATGTTGGCAATTGCAACCGGGCCGCCAACAGCTTTGTTAAATTTTACCTCGCCTTTAAAAACCTTGCCCAGGCCTTTCGCGTTATCGGCAAAATTACCCCAGGCTTTTGTTGCGCCTACAGGCAATGACCCAAAGAAACCAAAAGTTAATCTTTTCAATTTTGGTTCAGCGAAGTTGGCTGCAATCCCTGTTCTGCCGTCTTTAAAACCAAGGGTGCCGTCTTTATTTACACTGGTAGTAACCTGGATAACTGCATCATTCCTTTTCACCTCAAGTATTGCCGTCTTATTTGCATCTTTTTTTAATTCGGACTGTAACTGGTCAAAAAACTGAATCTTAGTACCGTTTACAGCTGTTATGCTGTCGCCCTTGCGCAACCCTGCTATTTGTGCATAGCTGTGTGGTACTACAGAGTCGATGGCGAACTTCGAACGTGGTAACCGGCTGATAAATTGCTCTACACCAGCATAGTCGGAAAGATCATTAATTATATTTCCGGGAACCTTAACATGCAAAGTCTGATCGCCGCGTAAAACGGTAAGATCGGAATTGCCTAATAAAACCTTCGGACTGGTCAATTCGTCAAACCGAACTACCGGCTGGCCATTCACCGCGGTTATTTTATCGCCGGGCTGCAGCCCGATCTTTAAGCCTATTTTTCCCGGGACAATACCGTACTTGATTTCAGAATTGGGAATATACGTTTCGCCGTATTTAATGGTAAGCACCCAAAAAATGAGTATGCCCAGCAAAATATTTACGGTTATGCCGCCCAGCATAACGATCAAACGCTGCCATGCCGGTTTTGAACGAAATTCCCAGGGCTGGGGTGGGCCTGCAAGCTGTTCGGTATCCATCGACTCGTCGATCATACCGGCAATCTTAACATAGCCTCCAAGCGGAAGCCAGCCAATACCATATTCAACCCCTTTATAGTTAAATTTAAATAGGCTTACGCCCCATGCGTCAAAAAAAAGATAAAATTTTTCTACTTTGATTCCGAAGGCGCGTGCCGCCAAAAAGTGTCCAAATTCGTGCAGAATTATTAAAATCGAAAGACCCAGGATCAACTGGCCCACCATGATCACTATACTCATATATCACATTAAAATTGTAGTGCCTGTAACGGCATTTTTTGTATTAAATTTTGCGCAAAGATGCGCGTTTCTTTATCAGTATTCAAATAGTCGGCTAAAGCAGGATGCTTTTTGTAGGCGATTTGTTGCATGCACTGTTCAATAACCGTGCTTATGGCCAAAAACCCTATGTTTTTATTTAAAAAACCGGCGACTGCAACTTCGTTGGCCGCGTTGATGATGCAAGGCATGTTCCCCCCTTGCCTCAATGCTTCAAACGCCAGATCCAGGTTGCGGAATGTGTTTTTATCTGGCTTTTCGAAGGTAAGATGCGGGTAATTGATAAAGTCGAATCGCTTAAAATTGTTTTTTAATCTTTTGGGATACGAGAGCGCGTATTGTATCGGTAGCTTCATATCCGGCAAGCCCATCTGTGCTTTAAGTGATCCGTCTTCAAATTGGACGAGTGAATGGATTATAGATTGCGGGTGAACGATCACATCGATCTGCGAAGCATTAAGGTCAAACAGCCATTTTGCTTCAATTACTTCCAGACCCTTATTCATTAACGAGGCGGAGTCGATAGTTATTTTAGCGCCCATTACCCAGTTCGGGTGTTTTAGCGCGTCTTCTTTGGTAACAGATGTCAGAAAATCTAAGTTTTTCCCCCGGAACGGCCCCCCTGAGGCGGTAAGGATGATCTTTTCAACCGCATTACCCTCCTCGCCGGCAAGGCATTGAAATATAGCTGAATGCTCGGAATCAACCGGTAAAATTTTTACACCGTGTTTTTTTGCCAGGCCTGTTACCAGCTCACCGGCTACTACAAGTGTTTCCTTGTTTGCCAGTGCAATGTCCTTTCCCGCTTGTATGGCGGCAATTGTAGGTTCCAACCCGGCAAATCCAACCATGGCAGTTAACACCATATGGATGTCCGGGTGAGTGACGGTATCAATAATCGCCTCAATCCCTGCTAATACATTTACATCTGTATGAGCAAGCGCTTGTTTTACATAAAGATATTTGCTGCTATCGCAGATAATGGCGTATCGGGGTGCAAACTTTAATGCCTGTTGGACGAGCAGGTCGGCATTTGACTGCGCGGTAAGCATGAAGACTGTGAATAAGTCTGTGTTGCCTTTGATCACCTCGAGCGCCTGTGTGCCTATGCTTCCCGTAGAGCCAAGAATGGCGATGTTTTTTTTATTATTAATCAATTACACTGATTTTACAACGCGTCATTGCTTCGTTCCCTGCAATGACGCTTAGGTTTATTTTTTAATTATATACTTCCCCAACCCATCCGCTATCTTCCTGTCATTTGCCAGTCTTGGCACCTTATTTTGGCCGCCGAGCTTTCCCTGCGAACGCATATAATTTATAAAGGTATCCTTTTTTAACCTTTGGATGATCAATGGCTGCAAAATGTTACCCTCAATTAAGTCAAAATAGTAAATATTTTTTTTCTGAAGCGCTTTGTCCACTTGCAGTTCGAATGTTTTTATATCAGTTGGCTCTTTACCAAATTCGATAAACCATTCATGATAAGGCCGTTTCCCTTTCGGGGGATTAACCTGCGGGGCAACCGTAAATTCAATAATATCTACGCCTTGTTTGTTGGCTACGTCCATTAAGGCCTGTTCTACCTCTTCGCCGATCACATGCTCGCCAAAGGCCGATATATAATGTTTGATCCGCCCCGTAACTATTATTTTGTATGGGTCCTTCGAAATAAACTTAATAGTATCGCCCAGGCTATAACCCCATAAGCCGGCAGTGGTGTTTAAAATGAGCGCATAGTTTTTATCCAGCTCGATATCCTTTAACCAAACGCGGGTTGGATTTTCATTAAAAAATTCTTCAGCAGGGATAAATTCATAAAAAATGCCGGAATCAACCATCAACAGCAGCCCTTTTTCCTTTTGCGAATCCTGGAAAGCGATAAACCCTTCCGATGCAGGGTAGGTTTCAATCGTATCGATCGCAAAGCCGATGCTTTCTTCCATCCGGGCGCGATAGGGTTCAAAATTTACCCCGCCGTGCACAAACAGCTTAAAATTAGGGAATATATCCTTTATTTTCTTACCGCCTGAAACAACCGACAACCTGTCGAAATACATCTGGCACCAGGGCGGGATACCTGATATCAAGCGCATATCCTCGCCTTTTGTTTCTGTTACGATAGCGTCAACCTTTTGCTCCCAATCCTCTATGCAATTTATTTCGTAAGAAGGCAGCCGGTTTTTTTGAAGATAGCCCGGGACATGGTGAGCGACAATACCCGACAGGCGGCCGGTTGATATGCCGGCTTTTACATCCAGTACAGGGCTTCCCTGCAGGAATATCATTTTACCATCCACAAAATTGGCATTGCCCGTTTCGTGTACATAGCTCAGCAAGGCGTTCCGCGCGGCTTTGATATGTTCGGGCATGCTCTCTTTGGTGATCGGAATATATTTAACACCCGATGTGGTACCCGATGTTTTGGCAAGATAAGCTGGTTTGCCGGGCCAAAGCACGTTTTCTTCGCCAAGCATTATCCTGTCAATATATTTCCGCAGGTCTTCGTAGTCGGCTATAGATACATTCTTTTTAAAATCTTCGTAGGATTTGATTTCACCGAATCGGTGGTTATTACCAAAAGACGTGTCTTTACCACGGCTAACAAGGTATTCAAAAGTTTTTTGCTGCAGCTTAACTGCGTTTTTACGAAGCTTGTTCAGGCTGCGATTAACGATGGCGGCAAAAGGTTTGCTTAATGCTGCTTTTAAGCCCATGGGTTAAAGCGTTTCGGTAAGGTCGTCGTCCACATCAAGGTGACTATAAACAAGCTTGCGATAAGCCACTACCAGTATGATGTTTACAAAAGGTATTACAAACAGCATCCCGATAACGGTAACCGAACCGACGAAAACCATCCCCTCGATAATAATAAACAGCAAAAAATATTTTAAGAAATTGCCTTTTATCAGTTCAAAACTTTGGGAAACGGATTCAAATGGCCCCGATTCGTCATCGACGATAAAACAAGTGCAAACAGGGAAATAAAAAAGAAAAAAGAACTGGAAGAATACGCCAACGAAAATTCCTAGCAGATTTTGCAATATCCCTTCGTCCAGTCTTTTAATTAAATTAGTCATAAATACCGCAAGTGAGCTTACGATCACTAAAAGTATCAGGTAACTAAGCAGCATTTTAATAGTAGGTATAATATCGCCGAATTCAAAATCATAATATTCCTTATCCATCAGCTGGAAAACCAGTTTAATAAATGCCAAAAAAATAAAGCTGATACCCACCAGTAAAACAACAACGCCAATCGAAGTTAAAATGCTGTCAGTTAACAAATTATAAATAACAAAGCCGAACACAACACCGGTAAGGAAAGCCAGCAAAGAATAAACGGCAATGGTTGAAAAATTTTTCTTCAAAACACTCCACGAAATTCTGAGGGTTTCTGTTACCGAAAAAGGATGGTACATAATTAGTTTATGATAGTTTTAATATTACCCGTTTACAAAAATCCTGCATAAAGCCTAACCCGTAGGCCACCAATAAAGTGAAGGAAGCTATAACACTCAAAAATGCGATTTTTGCTGATTTATTTTTCACTAATGCATGAAAAAATATCAACAAAATATAAACCGCGAGCAGGTAATTACATAATTGAGCGAGCGGCCAATCAAATATGTTAACTACGATGCTAAAAAAAAGGAAGCAAGTAAAAACCGCCGGAAAAAAATGAACGAGTTTAAGCTCCTTCGGGAAAAACTTATAAACGTTAATACGGGCGCGGCCAAAGAAATGTAACTGCTTATAAAACTTTAAAAAATTGGTGCGACGTTTATGGTAAACTTTGGCCTTGGGTATAAGCCCGATCTTAAAACCCATGGAATGGATACGGATGCTGTATTCAATATCTTCGCCGAGACGGGTGATGATAAAACCGCCGGCTTTTTCCCATACCTGCCTTGATACACCCATGTTAAAGCTGCGCGGGTGAAACTGCCCGATCGCTTTTTTGCTCCCGCGCGTGCCGCCCGTTGTAAAAGGGGATGTCATGGCGTAGCTGATAGCTTTTTGGGTAGGCGTGAAGGATGGATGCGCGTCATCGGGACCGCCGTAGGCATCCAGGTAATTTTTGGCAAGTGAATCATTAACGATCTGTAAATAATCTGCCGGTATCAGGCAGTCCGAATCAAAAACGATGAAATAATCGCCTTTAGCCCGTTCAAAACCGAAGTTGCGGGTAAAGCCCTGGCCTTCATTTTTCTTTACAAAATATTTAACATCAAGCTGCCCGGAAAAGCTATTTACAATTTCGGCGGCATCATCGGTCGAGCCATCCTCAATCACCAAAACCTCAAACTGCTTGTAAGTTTGCAGGGTAAGTGTTTCCAATAGCTCTTTGATCTCCTGCGGGCGGTTGTATAGGGGGATAATGATGGAGAAGTGCATTTTTTAGATTTGAGACGTGAGATTTGAGATATGAGATACAACCAGGAAACAAAAATCAAGAGCCAGAAAACAGCAGATTTTAGTATTATATATTGATCCGAAAGCTCCAAGTCTCATATCTCAAATCTCACGTCTCAAATCTAATTAAATAACTTCCTCAACCTGGTACTTATTGCGTTCGGAAGCGCTGCGGGAAACCAGCTCGGCAACAAAACCTGTTAAAAACAGCTGCGAGCCCAATATGATGGCTACCAATGCAATGTAAAACAAGGGCTGCGCGGTAACATCCCGCTGAACTTTTATGCCATGAGCTATTGCGTATAATTTATCCCAAATGATCCAGATGGCCATAACTGTTCCGGCAAAAAAGCTTAACACGCCCATGGTACCAAAAAAGTGCATGGGCCGCTTGCCGAATTTGCCTACAAAAAATATCGACATCAAATCCAATAAGCCGTTCACGAATCGGCTCATACCAAATTTTGTACGGCCATATTTACGCGGCCGGTGCTCCACTATCTGTTCGCCGATCCTTACAAAACCGGCCCACTTGGCTATTACCGGGATGTAACGATGCATTTCGCCGTAAACCTCTATATTTTTTACAACCGCCTTGCGGTAAGCTTTTAAGCCGCAATTAAAGTCGTGCAGGTTGTGGATGCCCGACATCCGGCGGGTGGCGGCGTTGTATACTTTTGTTGGGATTGTTTTGCTCAGCGGATCGTGCCGTTTTGCTTTCCAGCCGGATATGAGGTCGTATTTTTCTTCGGTAATGCGGCGGTAAAGCTCGGGTATCTCGTCGGGACTATCCTGCAGGTCGGCATCCATCGTGATCACTACATCGCCCTGGGCTGCCTCGAAACCCGTATTTAAAGCGGCCGACTTGCCATAATTACGCCTGAATTTTATGCCTTTTATAAAGGGGTTATTTGCCTGTAACCTCTTAATCATATCCCACGAGCCGTCGCTGCTGCCGTCGTCCACCAGGACGATCTCATACGTAAAACGGTTTTCGTCCATTACCCTGCTGATCCATGAGGTTAACTCGGGTAATGACTCTACTTCATCATAAAGCGGTACTACAACTGATATGTTCATTGATGGACAAAAATATAAAAATTAGTTGATTGGTTATTGAGTTGATTAGCCGAGTGGCTTAAGGGTTATAATTACCTGTAGCTGTTAAATGCAATTTCTAAAACTAATTAAGCGCCTCAATCAACCCAATCAACTTTTAACCAATTTTCATTACCTTGGCTCAAAATTAAAAACCTTCCATTGTTATGAAGTTTTATAGAATAACCCTGACACTTTTATGCTGTGTTTGTGTGTATATAACCCATGCACAAAATGCGGATACAACCCCTTCCAGGTATGACCAGCATAAAGTTTTCACGCCTTTATTTTATCCCGATAAAGGAAATGAATACCGTGCGGCTTCGGGCGCGCCGGGCGCAAAATACTGGCAAAACCGGGCCGATTATAAATTGAAC
>JAQBOH010000046.1 GCA_028288125.1 Mucilaginibacter sp. | reverse complement strand
GCAGGGAAATCGCTTTTAAAACTTTTGCCCTCTTTACGCGTGGCGAAGAGAGGGTGAAAATGGTGGATTTATTTTTAATGCGTTTGCCCTGGTTATACCGGTTGCCAGTTGGTTTCAATACTGTTTTGGAGCAAGGCAGAAAACGTTGTCCGGGTTGGTATATCCAGGTAAGGGTAAGTCACCTTCGACAGGTATAAACCCTGCGGGTAGGCAGGAATAATGATCTTTGGCGTTTCCTTATTCGCCAGGTGATATTCAAATTCGTCGACGCTCATTTCGCCGCGGCCGATCTCCAGCAGCCTGCCCATTAAGATGCGGATCATCTTGCTCAAAAATCGGTTGGCCGAAATATGAAACCGCAGCCTGTCGCCTGTCGGGTCGATAAACAAGTTTGCCGAGGTTACATAGCAAAGAGTATGATCGATGCGGTTGGGGCATTTGCAAAATGCGTGATAATCAGTATAAAGCGGGAGCAGGGCCACAGCGGATCTCATCTTATCAATATCGAGGTTCCGTTCAGGATACAGCGAACTGAAGCCGCTTAAAAATGGATCCTTGTAAGTGTGGATAAAATAATCGTACGACCGTTGTATGGCATCAAACCGGGCGTGCGGGTTGCCCTGCATGGGGATAATATCAAAAATGACGATATCATCCGGCAATACTTTATTCAGCCTGAAAAACAGGTCGAAATCCCATTCCTCTTGAATATCTACATGAAAGAAGAACTGACTGGCGTGTACCTGCGCATCCGTCCGGCCGCAACCGATGATCTCAACCGGCGTTTTTAGCAGCCGGCTTAGCGCCGTTTCTAAAACACCCTGCACATTTAGTACACCCGGTTGCTTTTGCCAGCCATTGTACCGGGCGCCATGGTAGGCTATATGAAAAAAATATCTCAATCAGTTTTCTTTTTGGAAGTCGGCCAATAAGGTCAAAATTAACGAATATTTCTATTTGGCGGGAATTTAGCAAGTGTAAACGCACTGAACTTTAAGGCGGGAGGTCCGTAAATTGGCAGGGAGAAGGTTATTTTTGCTGGTTTGGGTAACATCGTTCCCCGGCACTAAGCTATAAACACTAACTTCTCCAAAACATTACTTCAATATCGTAGCGTACTGCGGGCGGCAGTTCATCATTAATTACCTGTACGCTCACCAAATCCTTTCCGACTATTTCAACGCACTTAGTAATACTCAGGTGCGCAGAGGTAAAAAACTTTTTATGTTTTTTCTCTACCGCCTTTAAATAGGCTACTGCAAAGTCCCTGTCTTTCATCTTCAAGTCGTTTAAGAATCAATGATAAAACACAATGGCGGGAACACTGTTTGCCATTAACTAACAAATGTCAGAATTCGGCTAAGAACAGAATAAATTTACGTTCTTATATTTCAATTTTGCAAATAATTATTAAAAATTATTTAAGGTTAATTTCCCTTTGTCATGCATAAGCGAACGATCTCTTGAAACAAACAGGCGCGCAGGTTATCATACGCGGGGAAGTACTTCCATACAAAGGGCTTTCAGGAAATATCAATATCAAAACCTCAAACAACAACCCATTTTAATGGTTACCATAAAAGCGGTTGAACCCACAGCAACTGCATAAACAAAGAATATCATGAAAGCATATAATAATTTAGTGGAAGCCACTAACGATCTGATGAAACGTGGATACACCGCCAACCTTAGCCTTGAAGGCGACACAGTTGATGACAAGGAGAAGGATATCCACATGGCCGCTGATGACTTTGAAATTGATGAGTTTCACCGTTTTGAGGGGGCAAGCAATCCATCGGACATGTCGATCGTATACGCGGTTACTTCGCGTAAGTATAATTTGAAAGGCATATTGGTAAACGCCTATGGCACTTATGCCAATAACAGCACGTCGGCTATCGAGGCCAAGCTGCACCACCACCAGGTAAGCCATAATTTAAAGAGCGAGGACAGGCCTACGGTTTAGGAAGTTGGCAGTTAGTAGTGGGCAGTTTGCAGTTGGTAATTCAATTTGAAGCGAGCTGCAAACTGCCTACTGCCAACTAAAGTTCCGATAGCAACTTCTTCCCCCGTGATTGTATCGCTGCGGTTCCGTTGCGCATCAGGAAATTGATCTGATTGGCCAGTTCTTCGGTGATCCAGGGGTAGCGTTGCCGCATATTGAAAAGCGCTTCGCTGGCAAACACTTTTACAGCTACCAGCACTTTAGGGTCTATCATCCAGTCGAAACATTGTTCAACAATAGGTTCAAGGTTGAGTTTATTTAGTTTTTGCTGAATGGTTGCCGACGCTTTTTTGCCCGTGATATGCATGATGATCTTGGCATAGTGCCTTTGGCAACTTTCATGTTTAACTTCTTTAATGCGGGATAACAGATATTCGAGGTCGGGCTCATACAATGCCGGGTTTTGGAGGAAAACATTCTCCAGTATCCATGCTGCGCGGAAGGCAATGTTTTTATCGGGATAAAAAGTCAGATCGATCAGATCGCGCAAAACAAACTGCTGCTCTTTCAATATCCGCGTCAGCTCAAGTACCTTGGTTTTGCCGATGGTATTGGATATTTGTTTTAAAAGGTCGGCCTGGATCATTTGAGGTAAAAGGCGAAAGGTTAAAGGTAGTTTTTTGACATGAAAGGTAAAAGGATCTTAGGCGCAATTCAAATCGTGGTTTCGCTATCAAACGTTCCATAGGAACGCCTGGTGAAAAATGCGACAATTTTAATTGCACCAGTGGCTTTAATTAACTGACCAGAATGTTTCAACATTCCAACCTTTCAACATTACAACAACCTAAACAAAACTTCTACCTTTGCCTTCCGTTAATCTATTTTTTATACATGGTTAAATTCAACCGTTTTACTTTAGACAATGGCCTGCGGGTGATCGTACACGAAGACAGTACCACACCGATGGCGGTGCTCAATATTTTATATGATGTGGGCGCCCGCGACGAAGATCCAGGTCAAACCGGGTTCGCTCACCTGTTTGAGCACCTGATGTTTGGCGGCTCGGTAAACATTCCCGATTACGATCAGCCCCTGCAACGCGTAGGCGGCGAGAACAACGCTTTTACCAGCAACGATATCACCAACTATTATATCACATTGCCTTCGGCCAATATCGAGACCGCATTCTGGCTCGAAAGCGACCGGATGCTGAGTCTGGCTTTCAGCAAAAAAAGTTTGGAGGTACAGCGCAACGTGGTGATCGAAGAATTTAAACAACGCTATTTAAATCAGCCCTACGGCGATGTTTGGCTGCATCTGCGGCCTATGGTTTATAAAAATCATCCCTACAAGTGGGCGACTATCGGCAAGGAGATCAAGCACATTGAAGATGCTAAGATCGAGGACGTAAAAGCCTTTTTTAAAAAACATTATAACCCGCAAAATGCCATCATGGTGGTAGGCGGCGATGTGAAAACGGAAGACGTTAAGCAGCTGGCCGAAAAATGGTTCGGGCCGATACCGGCAGGCGAAAAGTACCACCGTGATTTACCCCAGGAGCCAGATCAGCATGAGGAACGCCGCGAAACCGTGATTGCGAAAGTGCCGCTTAACGATGTGTATATCGCCTTCCAGATGGGCGGCCGGCTGGACGGGCAGTATTATGTTTGCGAGCTGATGTCGGACATTTTATCGCGTGGAAATTCATCCCGGCTATACCGGAAACTGGTGCGTGAAAAACATTTGTTCAGCGAGATACATGCCTATATGAGCGGGAGCCTGGATAAAGGCATGTTTGTGTTTGAGGGCAAGCCGCTTGAAAATGTAAGCGTCGAGACTGCAGAAGCCGCTATATGGGAGGAGCTTGAACGATTAAAAACGGAAGATATTCCTGATTACGAATTAACCAAGGTGAAGAACAAAACCGAGTCGACGATGATATTTTCGGAGATGTCGCTGCTGGATAAGGCGATGAACCTGGCATCGTTTGAATTGCTGGGCGATGCTGGCCTGATGAACCAGGAAACCGAAAAATATTTAGCCGTAACCGGTGACGAGATAAAACAACAGGCCAATAAAATATTCAGAAAAGATAATTCGTCGACGCTGATTTATCTGGCGGAGAAAGTCGCTTAAGTTAAAACCCCGATTTTAAAGAATGACCAATGACCAATGCCCAATAACCAAATGATCTTACACAGAAAAACAGCTCCCGAATTTAAAACCGTCGACCGTGTGAACCTGGTAAAGCCGGTACATCAAAAGCTTGATAATGGCTGTAATGTTTTTTGCTTTAACTCCGGCGACCAGGAACTGGTGCGCATTGAATGGGTATTTAGCAACCTGCGATTTAATCCCGAAAAACCATTGCTGAATGCCGCCACGGTAAACATGCTGACCGAGGGGACAACCCGTTTATCCTCAACCGAAATAGCCGATAAAATAGATTTCTACGGCGCGTTTTTACAGGTTGATTACGGGCATGACCACTCGCAGGTGATCCTGTACAGTTTAAACAAGCATTTGCAGCATACGCTGCCGGTGGTGCTGGATATCCTAACCAATTCTGTATTTCCCGCCAGGGAATTGGAAACATTTGTGCGCAACCAGCAGCAAAAGCTCCAGGTGAGCCTGCAAAAAAATGATTATATGGCCCGCAGGCTTTATAACAAAGCGTTGTATGGCGATACGATATATGGATTATGTGCAGAGTGTGACGATTACAATGCCCTGAACCGTGAGGACTTGCAGGCCCATTTTAAAGAAATGTTCCAGCCGTCGAATTGTACATTGGTTATTGCCGGAAAAATTGAAAAACATACACATGATCTCGTAACCAGCACATTTAACAAGGCCTGGACAAACGCTGAAAAGAAAGCCGATATATCCCAGCCGGAGCTGCAATCATCAGTCGAGCATTTTTATTTTACTGAAAAGCCTGATGCCCTGCAATCGGCTATCCGCATGGGGCGTCGCATCATCAACCGCACACACCCGGATTTCCCGGCATTGCAGGTGTTAAATACAGTATTAGGTGGCTATTTTGGCTCGCGGCTGATGGCGAACATCCGCGAGGATAAGGGTTATACGTATGGCATCGGCTCTGGCATGACCTCGCTAAAGCAAAGCGGTTCACTTTTTATCGCCACGGAGGTGGGCGCTGATGTTTGCAAAGCGGCGGTGATCGAGATCGAAAAGGAAGTAAACAAATTACGGGCCGAGCTTATCCCGGAAGGAGAATTGTCGCTGGTAAGGAACTTTATGCTGGGTTCATTGCTTGGCAGTCTCGAAAATGTTTTTTCGCATGCCGATAAATTTAAAAATCTTTATTTTTCAGGCCTTGACTATGATTATTACGACCGGTACATCGAGATCGTAAAAACCGTTTCGGCTGCTGAATTAAAAGGCCTTGCTGAACAATATTTGGATTGCAGCGAGTTTTATAAGGTTATTGTAGGAAAATACTAGGAGATTTCGAATTTCGGATGTTCGATTTCGGATTTGAAAAAGCAGATAAACTTGTAGGGCTTCGAAATGGTCCTTTCAAATCATCAAATTGACATATTTTCAAATCGATCCCTAAATCCGTAATCGAAAATTCTAAATTCGAAATAAATAGTTAGCTTTGCCCGGCAAATAATAACTCCAAATAATTATTT
>JAQBOH010000023.1 GCA_028288125.1 Mucilaginibacter sp. | reverse complement strand
ATCGATACGCCCGGACACGTCGATTTCTCTTACGAAGTTTCCCGGTCTATCGCCGCCTGTGAAGGTGCGTTGCTTATCGTTGACGCTGCACAGGGGATACAGGCACAAACCATTTCCAACCTCTACCTGGCATTGGAAAATGATCTCGAAATTATTCCTATCCTTAATAAAATGGACCTCCCCGGCGCTATGCCCGAGGAGGTAAAAGACCAAATAGTTGAGCTGATCGGCTGCAAACGCGAAGAAATTTTAGCCGCCTCGGGTAAAACCGGCATGGGTGTGCATGACATACTGCGCGCCATTGTTGAGCGCGTACCACACCCTGTAGGCGACCCAAAAGCGCCTTTGCAAGCTTTGATATTTGATTCGGTATTTAACTCGTTCCGAGGCATCGTGGCCTATTTTAAAGTGGTAAACGGCGAAATACGCAAAGGGGATAAAGTAAAATTCTTCGCTACAGAAAAGCAGTATAACGCCGACGAAGTAGGCACCTTAAAATTAAAACAATCGCCGAGGGATGTCATTAAAACCGGGGATGTAGGCTATATCATTTCCGGTATTAAAGAAGCGCGCGAAGTTAAGGTTGGCGATACCATTACCCATGTCGACCGTCCCTGCGAAGCAGGTATACAAGGGTTTGAAGAGGTTAAACCAATGGTATTCGCTGGTATTTACCCGGTTGATACCGAAGATTACGAAGAGCTTCGCGACTCGATGGGCAAACTGCAATTGAACGACGCCGCGCTGGTTTATGAGCCGGAATCATCTGCTGCATTAGGCTTTGGTTTTCGCTGCGGATTTTTAGGGATGCTTCATATGGAGATCATCCAGGAAAGGCTTGAGCGCGAATTTGATATGACGGTGATTACAACCGTGCCCAACGTGTCTTATATCGCTTATACCACCAAAGGCGAGGCTGTTACCGTGAATAACCCTTCCGACCTGCCCGATCCAAGCCGAATAGATTATGTAGAAGAGCCATACATTAAAGCGACCATTATCACCAAGTCGGAGTTTGTTGGGCCGGTGATGTCGCTGTGTATTCAAAAACGCGGCTTTATAAAAAATCAGTCGTATTTAACGTCCGACCGTGTTGAGCTGATATTTGAAATGCCGATGGGCGAGATCGTCTTTGATTTTTACGATAAGCTGAAAACCATATCAAAAGGGTATGCTTCATTTGATTATCACCAAATCGGATACCGCCAGTCGGACCTTGTTAGATTAGATATTCGTCTGAACGCAGAGCCTGTAGATGCGTTATCGTCACTGATCTTCCGGGGCAATTCTTATGATTTCGGAAAAAAGATCTGCGAAAAGTTGCGAGAACTCATACCGCGACAGCAATTTGAAATTATCATACAAGCCTCCATTGGTGCTAAGATCATCGCGCGCGAAACGGTGAAAGCCCTTCGTAAGGATGTTACGGCCAAGTGTTATGGCGGTGATATATCCCGTAAGCGCAAGCTGCTGGAAAAACAGAAAAAAGGTAAAAAACGCATGCGGCAGGTAGGGAATGTAGAGATACCGCAGTCGGCGTTTATGGCGGTTTTAAAATTAGATTAGTGTTAGAACCAAGATGCAAGAATCAAGAGACAAGATTAATTTTCTTTGATTTTGCAATCTTGGCTCTTGGTTCTTTATTCTTGACTCTTATATGAAATTACTCGACGGAAAATACGTATCAGAAAAACTTAAGGGCGAAATAGCCGAAGGCGCAGCAAAATTATTGGCGCAAACAGGCCGTAAACCTCACCTTGTGGCTGTACTGGTTGGCCATGATGGCGGCAGTGAAACCTATGTAGCCAGTAAAATAAAAAATTGCGAGCAAGTGGGTTTTAAATCATCGCTGGTACGTTACGAGGATACCGTAACTGAGGATGAGTTACTGCAAAAGGTTGCTGAACTTAACGCTGATGCGGATATTGACGGCATAATTGTACAATTGCCGCTGCCTAAACACATCGATCCTGAAAAAGTAACTGAAAAAATAGATCACCGTAAGGATGTCGACGGCTTCCACCCGATCAACCTGGGCCGGATGCAAAGGAATTTGCCCTCGTTTATCCCTGCAACACCCTATGGCATTACGCTTATGCTAAAGGAATATGGTATTGAAACCGTTGGCAAGCATTGCGTAGTGGTTGGGCGCAGCAATATTGTAGGTTCGCCAATCAGCATCTTAATGGCGCGCAACACTTATCCGGGTAACTGTACGGTTACCATTTGCCATAGCCGTACGCCCAATATCAAAGAACTTACCCTGCAGGCCGACATCCTGATCGTAGCCATTGGCAAAAAGAATTTCATTATGGCCGATATGGTAAAGGATGGTGTAGTGGTAATCGACGTAGGTATGAACCGGGAAACCTCAACCGTTACAAAGTCAGGCTTTAAACTTTATGGCGATGTTGACTTTGAAAACGTGGCCCCCAAATCGTCGTGGATAACTCCGGTACCCGGAGGCGTTGGTTTAATGACCATTATTGGGTTATTGAAGAATACATTGTTATCGGCTAATAAAGAGATCTATCAGTAGTTGTAAGGGTTAAAAAAGTTGTAAGTGTTGAAGTGTTATGGATTGCGCTTTATACCGACCGCACGTGTGTCTGTCGCAGGTGTCGCAGTGTGTCGCGCTGTCGCACTGCGACAGCCGGAAACCTTCAACCCCCGCAACATTTACAACCTTTCCCAACCAACATCAAAAATCTATTTTCAAATTCATTACGGATGGGTTTTTTATCACATCATCCATATTGGTTACAAGCGTAACACGTTTTCTGTCGGCAGATACAATGGCTTTGGGATTATTTACCTTCTTTACCGGTTTAGCAAAATTCAGGACAACTTTGTAGGGCATATCTATCAGCATCGCCTTGGCTACCGCGAAGGTTGATTGCGTTTTCTTTAAAAAACTATTAAACTTCCCCTTGTCAATTACCCGGTAAAATTTATGCGGCGTTATTTCGTAGGAGTAATAATCTTCTCCTGCTACCAGCTGCTGGGCATCAAACCCCCGTGAGCTTTTATTATTCTTCGTGATGGCCTTTAACTGGCTGTCCATCGAAATTTTAGAAAGGTGTTTTAAGTAATAGGCCAGATCTTTGGAATTTTTTGAAACGTGGTTAATGCTCACCTTCATAATACTCTTTTTGAGATCCATTTTTATAGAGAGATTGCTGCTTTTAGCCATATTGGCCTCGTCAAAAGTCATGCGTTGCTGGGTGCTATCGGGAAGCGCCGTATAAAAGTTAAGGGTCGTATCCTTAACCATGCTAAATTGCGGGGTTTCTTTAACCGAATCGGTCATCAGGTTCATTAAAACCGACACGGCATGGCTCATATCAAAGGCGTAAACTACGTTGCAGGAGCCGTCGGGTTTAAAATCATAATGCTCTTCAATATCTACACATGAAGAGAAACAGAGCAGTACGAAAAACAGAATGGGGTAGTAAAGTTTTTTCATAAAGCAAATTTTAAGTAATGATAGTAAAAAAAGGTGAAAGGCAAAAGGTAAAAGGAGAAAGGTTTTTTAATTTATTAACTATTGGTTTGATTTTGACGTTTGCCCTTTTACCTTTCGCCTTTATCCTTTCACCTTTTATACGTAAATTTGCCGCTTAATTATGGCACACCAGATTCCGGATGATGGCTCCCTGCTTCCTTTAATGGAAGAATTTTACACGATACAAGGCGAAGGATACCATACAGGCAAAGCGGCTTATTTTATACGGCTGGGCGGCTGCGACGTAGGCTGCCACTGGTGCGATGTGAAGGAAAGCTGGGATGCTGAACTACACGCGCTTACCGCTGCCAATGCAATAGTGGAAAACGCATCAAAACATCCTTCGAAAGCGGTAGTGGTAACCGGCGGCGAACCGCTGATCTATAACCTGGATTATTTAACATCGGGACTTCAAAAAGCCGGCATTAAAACGTTTATCGAAACGTCGGGCGCGTATCCGTTGTCAGGCCATTGGGATTGGATATGCTTGTCGCCAAAAAAATTCAAAGCCCCTACCCTGCAAGTCGCAGCGCATGCCAACGAGCTTAAAGTAATTATATTCAATAAATCTGATTTTGCATTTGCCGAGGAAAATGCAAAAAAAGTATCCGCCGATTGCAGGTTATATTTACAACCCGAGTGGTCGAAATCCAAAGAAATGACGCCCCTTATAGTGGATTATGTAATGAATAATCCCCAATGGGAAATATCGCTGCAAACACACAAATACTTAAATATTCCTTAATATATTCGTAACTTCGGTTACAAAACCTATATATAAACACGAATGAGAGCAGCGTTCTTCTCGCTTCTACTGGTTTTTTTGTCCGTTTTTGCATTCGCCCAAAGGCAGTATAGTACTACAGATAGAGAAGCTATAAAATATTATGCTATGGCGGCTCAAAGCCTGGATGACCATTTGTATGAAATTGCCGTTGAGCAATTACAAAAGGCGATACAGGCTGATGATAAGTTTGTAGAGGCACATTTACAATTGGGCGATATATTCCGGCAGATGCGGAAACACAAGCAGGCGATCGAGCAGTTTCGCAAAGCTATTCAACTGAGCCCGGAGTTTAGCAATGCTGTTTATTTCAAACTGGGGGATGAGGAGATCAGCGATGCACAATATGCCGAAGCCCAGCAGCATCTGGAAAAATACATCAGCTACCCTAATGTAACACCGCAGGGTAATATGCACGCCAGGAAACTGATTGCCGACTGTAAATTCAGTATACAGGCATTGTTGCACCCCGTCCCTTTTAAGCCGGTTAACATGGGGCCGGAGATCAATACCGCTGATGATGAATATCTCCCGGTTGCTACAGCCGATGAGAGCGAGCTGATATTTACCCGTAAAATAGGTAATAACGAAGACTTTTATAAAAGCCTAAAACTCAACGGAAAATGGCAAAGGGCTACCTATTTAAGCGACCAGATCAACACCCCGGAATACAATGAAGGCGCGCAATCGATATCGCAGGACGGCAAATATTTGTTTTTTACGGGCTGCAACCGCCCCGACGGACTGGGCAGGTGCGATATTTATATTGCGCAAAAAAAAGGAGACGATTGGGGCAAGCCATTCGATTTGAGCCCGCCAATAAATACGCCGGGCTGGGAATCACAGCCTTCAATTAGCGCCGACGGACGGACGCTTTTTTTTGTAAGTAACCGTAAAGGTGGTTACGGGGGCTATGATATCTGGAAATCTACAATAACGTCAAATGGCTGGGGCGAGCCGGAAAACCTGGGGCCCAATATTAACACTTCATTTGACGAGCAATCGCCATTTATTCACCCGGATGACAGTACCCTGTATTTTAGCTCAAATGGCTGGCCCGGCATGGGCGGTAAGGATTTGTTTGTAAGCCGCCTGGGTAAAGATGGTAAATGGCAAAAGCCCGAAAACATGGGTTACCCGATAAATTCAAGCGGCGATGAAAATGGCTTGTCTGTTACAGCTAACGGCGCTTTTGCTTTCTTTTCGTCAAATAATTTAAACGGTTACGGCGGATACGACATTTATACATTTGAACTGCCCCGCAATATGAGGCCGCATATGGTAACTTACGTAAAGGGAAAAGTGCTTGATGTTAAAACGAAAGTACCGTTAGAAGCTGCCGTCGAGATCATTGACCTGCAAAAAAATCAGCCTGTTTACCAGGATTACAGCGACCCGGTACAGGGGAATTTTTTGGCTACACTCACTGCGGGTAAAAACTATGGCTTAAATATTTCAAAAAGCGGGTATCTCTTTTATTCGGAGAATTTTTCGCTTATAGGGCATGAAACTAAAAATCCGTTTATTATTTCAGTCCTGCTGCAGCCCATTGAAATCGGGAACAAAGTTGTGCTGAACAATATATTTTTTGATACCAATAAATTTGACCTGAAACCCGAATCAATTGCAGAGCTTCAAAAGCTCGTGGAGTTTTTAACGGTAAACCCAACTGTGCACATTGAAATATCAGGGCATACTGATAACGTGGGTAACGACCAATTGAATCAAACACTTTCGGAGAACCGGGCAAAGGCAGTGTATGAGTACTTGATTGCGAGCCAGGTTAATGCGGCCCGGCTTGTTTACAAAGGTTACGGGAAAACACAGCCTATCGCACCAAATACCTCCGAGGACGGCCGTAAAAAGAACCGGCGGACAGAATTTATGATTATAGCTAAGTAAGAGGCGAAAGGTTAAAGGTAAAGGGCGAAAGGTTGAACCTCTTACTATAAAAAGCATTCGTGCTACTTTTACCTTTCGCCTTTAACCTAATTTAAAATGAAAACCGGATTTATTGCCTTCTTCATCCTTATTTTATGTTCATGCACCGCTGTTTACAAAACGATGAATGCCGGCAAACCCTGGCAAAATAAAATACAGCAGATACCGGGCAGAGTTGAGTGCGAGTACTATAATGAAGGCGGCGAAGGAATTGCTTACCATGATTTGGACAGCGTTAATAACGGAAGCGGAAAACTTAACCCTGCAAACGGAAATTATCTGAACGAATTCCGGATGCACGAGGGGGTTGATATTTCGTATACCAAGTCGCATGATATAGATAATAACCCCTATAACAAAGTGCCCAGGGATATGGATCAATTATATGTGGGATGGACAAAGCCCGGCGAATGGATCAATTATACTGTAAGGGTTCATGAAACGCGGGTTTACAAGGTTGGCTTAATGTACACAGCCAATGGCGATGGCGTAATATCGCTTGATATGGATGGTAAAAACATATCAGGACCACTTAAAGTGATCTCTACTCATGATAACCGCGGTACAGTTCAATGGCGGCAGTGGCATCATTGGAATAAGTCAGATTCAATAGGCTCGGTCAAACTAAAAAAGGGCATTCATATCCTTACCCTGCACGTTGTATCCAATGGAAATATGAATTTTGACTATTTAGAATTTAAATAAAAAAAAAGGATAG
>JAQBOH010000016.1 GCA_028288125.1 Mucilaginibacter sp. | reverse complement strand
GAATGCGATTGATTTTAACAGCATCCATCATATCGAGATATTAAAGGGGCCCGATGGCAGCTTGTTTGGCGCCAATTCGGGAGGGGTGGTTTTATTAAGCCCTGTTAATCTGCATGCCGACGACAGTAATTATATATCAGCCGGGGTGAACGGCGGATCGTACGGCCTTGTGCACGAGAATACGGCATTGCAAAGCCGTACCGGCCATTACCAGTTAAATTTAAACCAGGCTTATGAGGGTTATGACGGGTACCGCCAGAACAGCGCCATGCACCGTAATTTTATACAGACTGTAAACAGGTGGACCTACAACGGCCGCGACGAGCTTAGAATACTTGGCTTTTATTCGGCGTTGAATTATCAAACGCCGGGAGGACTAACTTTAAGCCAATACCAAACTGACCCCCAGCTGGCGAGAACTGCGACAAAAACTTTACCGGGCGCTATCACACAAAAAAGCGGGATCGATCAAAAAATGCTGTTCGGCGGTGCAGTGAATGAGTTTTATTTTAACGACCACCTGCGAAACGTGTTAACCGTTTTTGGTACTTACGTGGATTTTTCAAATCCTTTTATTACAACCTATAACCAGCGGTACGAAGGCACTTACGGGCTACGTACATACTTTGAGCTTACAGGAAACCAGCGGCGCAATTACAACTGGAAGCTGAATTTGGGGATAGAATGGCAGCAAACCAATGCCGATATCAATAGTTACGGCAACAGGCAGGGCGTAAGAGATACCGCTCAGACGCTGGACAAAGTCAATACCAACCAGCACTTTATTTTTACCAGGTACGCGGCTGATTTTTATAAGCGTATTCACCTGGAAGCGGCATTGAGCCTGAACTTTTATGATTATGAATTCAGGAATATTTTCCCCAATGCCGAAACGGCATTTACCAACAGGAGTTTTACGCCGCAGCTGATGCCGAGGGTAGCTTTATCATACCAGCTTACAAACAATTTTATATGGAGGGCGTCCGTTAGCAGGGGATATTCAACACCAACCACATCGGAAATCCGCCCCACAGACCAAACGATAAATAATACTTTGCAGGCCGAATACGGCTGGAACTACGAAACCGGCTTCCGTGTCCGCAACAGCGATGAAAGCATGTTCCTGGATGCATCGGTGTTTTATTATCACCTGCAAAACGCCATAGTGCCGCGCTTTAATCCGAACGAAACGCAGTATTATGTAAATTCGGGAGGAACTAACCAACCCGGTTTTGAATTGTATTTTTCGGATTGGATTATCGGGCAAAATAGCTCCGGATTTATCCGGGGGCTGCAGTTTAATGAGTCGGTCACTTTAGATAAGTTTACTTTCAGTGGTACCAGCAACCAGTTAACGGATGTACCGGAGCAAGTAATTGTTTCAAGCCTGCAATTGAAGCTGCCACGCTCGCTTTACTTGTTCATTGAACATAATTACACGTCGCACGTGCCGCTTAATGATGCCAATACAACTTTTGCGGCCGAATATAATTTATTGAAGGCCAAAGCAGGCTGGCAGCATTTATTCAACCGCAAAAGCCGGCTTGAGATTTATGCAGGTGCCGATAACCTGCTGAATGAAAAATACAGCCTTGGCAACGACTTGAACGCGGTTGGAAACCGCTACTATAACGCCGCGCCTCCACGAAATTATTATATCGGATTTAATGTGATTTTTTAATATTGGGAAGCAATAAGAGCGCCCTCAAAAACGCCCTTATTGCTATTGTGGAGTAACTGGTTCTGAAACGTTGCTTCCGCGGCCTTTCGTATCGAAAGCGCGGAACTTTATGGTGTTCCCGTCGTTTGTCACAGCATCGTTATAGATATTACTTTTTGCATCGGGTTCCCGGCCATTGGTGGTGTAGCGAATGGTCAACCCAGGGAATTGTGTATTAGCAACATATTTGCCATCCTGCAGCGCTACACCCGGTTTTGGTATACGGTAGTTGTAGCCGCCATTATAATAGCTCAGGCGCGGCAGTTCTCTTTTACCCAAAACGTTTGCAAAATTTACCCAGGCATTTTGATAAAGCGAATCGCTTTTTGCAGTATTTGTTTCGGTAGCCCAATCGGGGTCTTTGGCCCAGGCGCGCTCGGCAAAGGCCAGCAAGCGCGGCAGCATCATGTATTCCAAACGCTCAGTGCTTTTTATATTTTCGCCCCATACAGCGCTTTGCAGACCTAAGATATTACTTTTCCCATAATCGGTGAGCCGCTGCTTACCGATAAAAATATTGCGGTTGATGGGCAGCCCGTTTTTATCAACGTTTGAATTTTTAAAATAGTCGAAGGGAATAAAGGAGTAAGGTTTATCAATATCAGCAAAAGCGCCCCAATAGTAGCCCGGCTCGTCAAATGATTTATAGTGGGCCATATCAAAATACAAATTGGTAACACAGGTAAGCACCACTTTATAGCCGGCGTTTGCCAGTTTGTAAGCCAGGTCTTCGTTGCCGCCGCCAAGGGTATTGTTCCACACCTCGGTTTGCAGGTGCTCGGGCATAAAGTCCGGATTGGGCACATAGGTGGGGTTGCCGTCGAGCGCGGTTTTGCGCAGCGCCATTTCTTCCCATCCCGAAAGGTATAAGCCTTTTGCTTTTACCAACCGGTTTACCCTGCCATAAAAGTAATACCAGAGATCGGCTGTGCTTTGAATTTCGGGATGGTTTGCCTTTAGGGCTAAATAGGAGGGTGACTTTTCCCAAACATGGGCAGGCACTTCGTCGCCGCCGAAGTTGATGGTTTTTAGCGGCGCGCCGGCTTGGTTATACATGCCCGCGATGTCGTTTATTACCGTTTCGATAAAGTTGTAAGTCGACGGCAGGGAAACGTCAACAACATTATCCACCCAGTATTGTGCTGAGCTGTATTGCGACTTGTCATTTGGGTCGTAAAGCAGGTAATGCTCAGCTTCAGTCTTTTTACCTTCGGCCATTAAGCGTTCATACCGGGTGTTCATCGCTTTTACGGCGGCGCGCGCGTGACCGGGTGATTCAATTTCGGGCACTACCATGATATGCAGCTTATTGGCGTATTTTAATATCTCAATAAAATCGGCCTTGGTGTAGAAACCAGTACCTGTTTTGTTATCCACTTCGCCGCCTGAACCGTGTGAGGGTGGTAAATGATGTTTGGCATCCAGTGTATGGCCGCGTTTAGCGCCGACCTCTGTAAGTTCGGGCAGCGAGGGAATCTCCAGCCGCCAGCCTTCGTCATCAGTCAAATGCATGTGAAATACATTCAACTTGTAAAGGGCCATCACATCCAGCACCCTCAATATTTCACTTTTTGGCTGAAAGTTGCGGGCAACGTCCAGCATAAAAGCCCGGTAGGCGAATCGGGGCTCGTCTTTTACATGAACAGAAGGGAGCAGTATTTCTTCTTGAGGGCGAACCAATGCAGATGGAGGAATTAATGTTTTTAAAGACTGAATGCCATAAAACATACCCGCCGAAGTAGATGCTCTTAATATAATACCATCATGTACTATAAAAAGTTCGTAACCTTCGGGATTTAGGCCTTCCTTAAATTCAAAGTGAATAACCTGTGGATCGTTCGTTTGCGGAACAGCGCTTTTGGTTTTTCCCCCGAATAAAATTTGTAAATACTCCTTAAATAAAAAGGCTTCCTTTTCAAACTTTTTATCGGTTATAAATCCGTTTAATATATTTCTATTTAGGTGAAAATATGCATAAGCATCAAATCCGGCAACCTCATAGAACACCGGCGTCGGAAATATTTGAGTTAAATTATCTTCACGAATATCCTGTATGTTTTTATTCTGCTCGTAAATCGTAGCCGGTGTCACCAAACCGGCATAGTTTGGTTTAAAGGGCTTAATTGTAAATGCACCGGTATTGTAACCCTTACCGGGCTCGTTATCCCAAACTATATAAAAACCTTCGGGGCCGTCGGTCATATTTACAACAGGCTCCTCGTCAATAAACTCGATGCGTACAGATGCGCCGGGTTTTATTTCTGTGAATGTGCTTGTTGGCGTTAAGCTAAACAGGTCGCCGTTTACAAAGTCGATTTTCGCATTGCCACTAACCGTTGCCGGGACAATCAAACGCGCTGAATTAAAATACATTTTCCACCCTGAAGCAGGGAATGCCTGGCGGCCATTGTTGGTTACCGTTATCGCGTTTAAGGATTGACGCGGATTTTGGTAGCCATTTTGCATAGGTTCCCAGATTATGCTCAGGTCATGAGTGTTGAATATTGGCTTGTCTGAAGCGGCGCAAAACATTGCAGATAGGAGTAAAAAGAGGGTGAAAATAGATAAACGCATTAGGTTACGATTAGGGTTGAACAGAGTAAATATAAACTAATTTATAAATTTTAAAAAGATTGCGATACTTAATAAAGAAAATAATTACTGCGAGCTAAAGTAACTGATATATGCGGAAGTTGACATTCCCGGCTGACCCCGTTTCTTACAGGGAGAATTTAATCCAACCTGTTCCTTCGTATCCAAAAATGAATTGTTTGGGGTTAACAATTTCAGCCAGTATCTCAACCGAGTCAACAATCCGCGGACCGGGCCGATTGAAGTATTGATTGCCGTCAGCAATATAAACGGCGTTATTTTTTACTGCCCGAAATTCGCTGAAGCCGGGCAAATCCAGTAATATGTCAATCTCCTTTAATGTGCGCTCAATAGGGAAACCGCAGGGCATAATAATTAGTATATCAGGGTCGGCCAGGCGCAGGTCATCCCATTGTATATAGGCTGAATGTTTTCCCTGTTCGGTCAATATGGGGATACCGCCAGCGATACTGACCAATTCGGGCATCCAGTTGCCGGATATCATCAAAGGTTCAAGCCATTCAATGCAAGCAACGGCTTGCTTGTTTTCGTTGAATTTTAGTTTGTGCCTGATAATGTCAATCCTTTGGTTCAAATCTTCAACCAGGTTTTTTCCGGCATTAGCTACGTTTAATGCGTCAGCCACTGTTTGGATGTCGTTAAAAATATCAGAAAGACTGCCAGGCTGCAGGGAAATGATACGTGTTTGTTTATCGAGGTAATTCCCCAGGTCGGCCTCGACGTCTGTCAGTGATACCGCGCAAACCTCGCATTGCGACTGGGTGATGACCATATCCGGTGCCAACTGTTTTATCACTTCACGTTTAACAGTGTACACCGACAACGCGTCGGCTAGGATTTCCTTTACCTTAATATCAATTGCCGAACTGCTCAAATTGTCAGGGAAATTGGCCTCGGAACATACAGGCAGTTGTTTGACTGACGCTGGA
This sequence comes from Mucilaginibacter sp., assembly GCA_028288125.1. Classification (GTDB taxonomy): domain Bacteria; phylum Bacteroidota; class Bacteroidia; order Sphingobacteriales; family Sphingobacteriaceae; genus Mucilaginibacter. The sequence continues at coordinate 10,516 of JAQBOH010000016.1, read as the reverse complement.
AAATCACATTCGTATGAACGGCCAACCAGGTCTTTTTCGAGACCAAGGGCGCATACAATTTCAGTCGCGGCAGGTAATAAGGAAACTATTTTGGGTTGCATCGGTGCAAAGGTAAGTATTGTTAGAGAAGCAAGAAATCAAGAACAAAGCAAGATTAGAACTACTCACCCAATCAACTTAATCAACCCAATCTAACCTAATCAACCACCTGGGTCTTATTGCTAAAATTCCAAATACGCTCAGCCTTACGCCCGATGAGCCAGAATGAAGCGCCGAGGATAGCGAAAAACAGGGTTTTATTGGTGTGATCCCAAAAATATTCGAAGTATTTGGTATAGATAAAAATGAGCAGGAAGGTTATGCCGAATTCGCGGGCGATCGCATCCTTGGTTTTTAAACCGATTAACAGGAAAAGTGCCGCCACAGCCGCTGAAATAATCCCCCAATAAAATAAACTGATCTGTTTAACGTGCCACCAGTGGTCCAGGCTGCCAAAGTTGCCAAATATGCTCAGCAGCCATAACGATATAAACAGGTATAAAAGCCCCACCACATAGGTAAGCTCCCAAAAATAGCCAAACCACTTTTTGTTTTTTAAGATGAAGCAAAAACTGACCAGAATGGTGCTAAAAAGTACAAAGCGCAAAGGGTAGTTTAATCCTAAAAAATAATAGCTCCAGCGCGTTTGATAGCCTGTTTCGGTGCCGAACCAGCTGCCGAGTGAAACCAGCGCGAAAAGCCATATAAGCCGGGAGTCCATGCGGTAGGCTAAAATGCCATAAACAAAAACCGAAAGTAAAAACAGCAATGAAAAATGGCCCGACCCATTGTCGAAGGTTTTACCCAGGAAGGCAATACAGCAGGCTGTAAACAATACGCCGGTAAAAATGGTGGCCTCGTTGCTGAAAACTTTTTCCGGGTGTTTTTTTTGCCATAGCCGGCCAAAGTAAAACGAAAAAGCAGCCAAAATAGCTGACACGATGCTGATGACGATATCGGGCGTATAATACAGGCTTTTCAACCAGTTGATAAACGCATCGCTGATGATGAGTGAACCAACCGCTATCGCACCGCAAAACAATGCAATCCAAAATGAATATTTTGCCAGCCGCATCCAGTCGAATCCCTTCACCTCGTAAGAGTTGCGCAGCTTTTCGGCAACCTCAGTATCGATCAATCCATCTTTTTCCCAGTGGCTGATCGACCGGTTTAAAAATTCGCTTTCCTGTTTATCGAGATTGAGTTTCATACGTTAGTTCATGGTTCATAGTTGATGGTTCATAGCGCATTGTTTAAAGCACGGCCGAATAGTCCAAGGTAATAATTTTTTAAACCAATAAATATCAACTTTAATTGAAATAGCTATGAACTATGAACCATCAACTATGAACCAACTAGCAACTTCATCACGTCCACTTTATCTTTCGCCAGTTGGTCCTTTAAGTCGGCAAGGGAGGTGAATTTAATATCTTGCCGGACAAAATTATGGAACTCCATGCTAATCCGCTGACCGTATATATCCTTGTTAAAATCAAAAATATTTACCTCAATGCTGCGGGTGATGCCGTTAAGAGTGGGGCGGGTTCCGATATAGCCCATGCCGTTAAATATGCCATCGTTTGTTTTTACTTTAACAGCGTAAATGCCATCAGCGGGAATCAGCTTGTAGGGTTCGTCAATCATAATGTTGGCGGTGGGATAGCCAATTTGACGGCCCACCTGGTCGCCGCGACCAACTGTGCCGGTAACGAAAAACGGGTAACCTAAACAGGTATTTGCTAACTCAATATCACCTTGCAGCAATGCTTTCCTGACGCGCGTTGAACTGATCGCGACGTCGTTGACGTCCTGTTCGGGTATCTCAACAACATCAAACCCATAGGCCGGACATAAGCGCAGCAAGGTATCAAAATCACCCTCCCTGTCTTTCCCGAAACGATGGTCGTACCCGATCACTATTTTTTTGGTCCCTATTTTATTCACCAGTATATCACGAACATAGTCTTCGGCCGTTTGGTTGGAAAAGTCCCGTGAAAACGGAGTGATAATTAAGTGATCGACGCCAAGCTGTTCAAGCAGTTCGGCTTTTTCAGCTATGGTATTGATCAGCTTGATGCTTTCATCCTCGGGATGGAGTATCATCCTGGGATGCGGGAAAAATGTGAGCAATACTGTTTCGCCGCCGCAACTTTCCGCGAGTTCCTTTATCCCCGAAATAATTTTGCGGTGGCCGACATGTACCCCGTCAAACGTGCCGATGGTTACCACGGCGTTTGGTAAGGGTGTAAATTCGTCTATATTATGGTAAATCTTCATTTTTCCAATAATCGGTGAAATCATCCTTCGGAAATCGGTGAAATCAATTTAAGCTCTCTAATCATCGTCACCAATTCCATTATCTCATGTGCGTCCTCCACTTTATAATCGCCGCTGCGGGTACGCCGAAGCCCCGACAGGTAGACACCATTGTTTAACGCTTTGCCAAAGTCATGCACCAGCGAACGAATATAGGTGCCTTTGCTGCATACCACGCGGAAATTTATTTCGGGCAACGCAATGCCGGTAATTTCAAACTCGGTAATGGTAACATTTCTTAACCGCCGCTCTACTTCTTCGCCGCGGCGTGCCTTTTCATATAGTCGTTCGCCATCGATTTTTACGGCAGAATGTGCGGGCGGATATTGCTGTATATCTCCTGTAAATTGCTTACATGCCGCTCTTATTTGTTCCGCACTAATATGAGTGATGTCGAATTGCTGGTCTGGTTCAGTTTCCATATCATAAGAGGGTGTCGTCGCGCCCAATATCATGGTTCCGGTATATTCTTTTTCCTGCGCCTGGAAGGTATCGATCTGTTTGGTCATTTTACCTGTACAGATGATTAACAACCCGGTAGCCAGCGGATCAAGTGTTCCGGCATGGCCCACCTTTAATTTCAACGGTTTAAACGCGTTGCGCAATTTACCCACCACATCGAAGCTTGTCCACTTATACGGTTTGTTTACCAGCAGGAGTTGCCCCTCTGCAAAATCATTTATTGTTTCGATCACTGATATCTTATTTTGATTACACCGATTTTAGTGTGGTTTCACCGATTACTTATTTTGATTACATCGATTACCTGCAAAAATCGGTGTAATCCTCAAAAATCGGTGAAATCATTCACTCAAAAATATATTCTCTTTAATTTCCGGTATGATATTCTTCTCGCGGGCAGTATCAAACAGCAGCCTTACCGCTTTTTTGCCTTCTTCGCCCAAATCAACAGAATATTTGTTTACGTACAACTCAATGTGTTTATACATCACCTCCTCGCTCATTTCCTGTGCGTGAGAACGGATAAATTCCAGTCCGGATTTTGGATTGGCAAAGGCAAACTCAACTGAGCGGCGCAAAACACGGTTTATTTTGTGCTGCACATCCGGCGATAAATTGCGGTTTGCCACGATGCCGCCGAGCGGGATAGGACAGCCGGTTTGCTTTTCCCAATAATCGCCGAGGTCGATGATTTTCTTTAACCCCCTGTCCTGGTAGGTAAAGCGGTTTTCGTGGATGATCAGGCCGATGTCTATTGTTCCGCGTAATAGGGCATTTTCAATATCAGAAAAAAGCATTTCCACCTTGTTGGTCGCATCGGGGAAAGCAAGTCCAAGTAAAAAGTTGGCGGTAGTGTATTTGCCGGGAATTCCAATGGTGAGTTGTGAGTTGTGAGTTGTGAGTTGTAAGTGAAGTTTTTCAGGATCATCTTTACAGATCAGCAACGGACCAACTCCAAAACCGAGGGCGCTGCCGGCATCGAGCAATATGTACTTATCGGCCGCATAGGCAAAGGCGTGATAGCTGAGCTTGGTAACGTCCAGCTCGCCGCGCATGGCTTTTTGGTTCAGCGTTTCAACGTCATCATAAAATACGTCGAAATCCAATCCTTCGGTATCAATTTTATGATGGATGAGCGCATCGAAAATAAAAGTATCATTGGGGCAGGGGGAGAAGCCAAGGGATAGTTTAGTCATGTTGTAAGTTGTGGGTTGTAAGTTGCAGGTGTGTGCCGCATTGCTCGCGACTTATAACCTGCAACTTACAACCCTTTTAAAAATTTCAATGCAAAGGTATTCAGATTTTTAATAGCAAGGCCTATTTTCCAGTTATCGCGGTTACGCTTTTCTACGTAATTTGACACGGCCCTGATTTGCAGGCAGGGCACATTCATCTCGCGGCAAGCATAAAAGAAAGCAGCGCCCTCCATACTCTCCACCTGCGGTGTTAAACGGCCGGTGACTTTTTTGATGGAGGCGTCGTTGCCGTTGACTGTATTTACAGTTATAGCCGTGGCTTGCTTTATGCTTGAATTGTTGTAATAGCCGGAGAGTTTTGCGGTGGACGTATACGTATTTGTTCCAAACCCCAATTTTTCAATCGATATAAATTCATCGCCATCCTCGGCGCCTAATTCGGCAAAGGTATCTTCTGTTATTTCAACCACATCACCCAAAGCAAAACTCCTGTCAAAGCTGCCGGCGATGCCTAAATTGATGGCCAGGTCGTATTGGCTATTTGCCAGGTGCCTCCCCAGCGCGAAGGCCGTGGCTGTCATCCCGACGCCGGTTATGAGGAATTTTAAGTCTTGAGCCCAGAGTCTGGAGTCTGGAGTCTGGCTTAGGACTTCGGACTTCAGACTTCGGACTTCCTCCTCCGTTGCACAAACTACCAATACACGCATATCGCTTTTTATTTGAGGGCTAAGATAAAACATAACGCTTATTTTGTTTTGTATATTTGCACCAATAATTGCTATGATGATACATATTACACGCAAGGAACATTTTAACGCGGCGCACCGGATGTACCGCGAAGAATGGAGTACAGAAAAGAACGCCGAAGTTTTTGGCAAGTGCGCGAACCCCAACTGGCATGGCCATAATTATAACCTTTTTGTAACCGTGAAGGGAGAAGTTACGCACGCAACTGGTTACCTGATAGACTTGAAGGAGCTAAAGGTGATCATAAACGACCATGTAATTGAAAAGCTTGATCATAAAAACATCAACCTGGATGTTGCGTTTATGGCCGGTAAAATGGCCTCCACAGAACTGCTTTGTATCGAAATTTTTAACCAGTTAAAAGGCCCGATCGAGGCTTATCCCGGTGTGTTTTTGCACTCGGTGAAATTATACGAGACAGAAAACAATTCCGCTGAATATTTTGGCGGCTAAAGCACCATAATGATCAAAGACAACCATATCCCCGACAGGGATGACGATATTGAAGGGTATGTTAAAATTGATAGATATAACCCCGAACTGATTAAAAGCCTCTCATCGCACTATCACGAAGTTTTAAAGGAAATAGGCGAAAAACCCGAGCGCGAGGGCTTATTAAAAACCCCGGAACGTATAGCCAAAGCGTTATTATATTTAACGCAAGGCTATGACCTAAACGCGAAGGAGATCCTTAATTCGGCGATGTTTAAGGAAGATTACAGCCAGATGGTTTTGGTGAAAGATATTGAAGTATACTCGATGTGCGAGCATCACATGCTGCCTTTTTTTGGTAAAGCGCATGTGGCATACATCCCGAACGGGCACGTGGTAGGTTTAAGCAAAATACCACGGGTAGTTGATGTTTTTGCCCGCCGGTTACAGGTACAGGAACGCCTGACCAACGAGATACGCGATTGCATACAGGATACTTTGCAGCCGTTGGGCGTAGGCGTGGTTATTGAATGCCGGCACCTGTGCATGAGCATGCGCGGCGTGCAAAAGCAAAACTCGGTAACAACTACGTCGGCATTTACAGGAGAGTTTTTGAAGGAAAAAACCCGGACTGAATTTTTGAATTTGATTTCGGCAAGGCTGAGTTAGGGATTGGTGAATAGTTGATTTGGTTGATTAAGTTGAGATAATAAGGATTGACTTTTACTTAACAATAACTAAATTTACGCCCACGACTACTCACTTAATCAACGCAATCAACCAATTAACTAAATACATTGAAAGCATATATTTTTCCCGGGCAGGGCGCGCAGTTTAGCGGTATGGGCAAGGACCTGTACGAACAATCCGAACAGGCCCGTACATTATTTGAACAGGCCAATGGAATACTAGGTTTCCGCATTACCGATATTATGTTTGAAGGAACCGAAGAGGACCTTAAACAAACCCGCGTTACACAGCCTGCCATTTTTTTACATTCGGTTATCCTGGCTACTGTTTTGGGTGATGAATTTGCACCTGATATGGTTGCAGGGCATTCACTGGGTGAATTTTCGGCATTGGTTTCGGCAAAGGCCTTATCGTTTGAGGATGGGCTGCGTTTGGTAGCCGCGCGCGCCAATGCCATGCAAAAAGCCTGCGAGATACAGCCCTCAACCATGGCCGCTATTTTAGGTCTGGATGATTTTACGGTTGAAGATATTTGCCAGCGCATCAGCGATGTGGTGGTGCCAGCCAACTATAATTGTCCCGGCCAACTGGTTGTTTCAGGCACCATTGCCGGTGTCGACAAGGCCTGTGAGCTGATGACTGCTGCAGGCGCCAAACGGGCTTTAAAGCTTAACGTAGGCGGCGCTTTTCATTCTCCGTTAATGGAATCAGCCAAAATTGAGCTCGAGCACGCTATCGTCCATACTGAAATTAAAGCACCTGTTTGTCCGATATATCAAAATATCGACGCGAAGCCCTATACTGATCCGGCGCTGATAAAGCATAACTTAATTGCCCAGCTTACCGGCCCGGTGCGCTGGACACAAACCGTAAAGCATATGCTTGAAGACGGCGCGACTTCATTTACTGAAGTTGGACCAGGCAGTGTTTTGCAGGGATTGGTTAAAAAAGTTGACCGGCAAATACCAACCAGCAATGCTGCTTTGCAGCAACATTAAAACTATTGGCCATAAAACAGGTTAAAGGTGTGAGCTTAAAGTTTTAATGGTAAAACTTAGCTTAGGACTTAAGCCTACCGACTTAGGACTTAATTTATATCTTTATTGTTTAATTATACACCCCATTGGCTACATCCGGAAAAATACGTGTATTGCTGGCACTGCTATGCGCAAGTTTGTTTTTTACTGCGATAGTTGTTCAAAAAACATACACACCCGTTAACAACCTCGAGCAAACGGCTAAAACGCTCGAAAGCAACCTTCACAAAAAGGAAAAGCGGGTAAATGATGTGCTTAATAATCCAGGCGCGTTTAACGCGCTAAAAACCCTTCAGGTTAATCAGGCTGCCGCGCTGAAATTTATACAGGATTTTACAACAGACAAAAGCATTTGGTTTATCACATTAACTAACGGGTATTTAAGTTTTTGGAGCGGCGTTAAAATTATACCACCTGGTCCGGGATATATAAAAAACGGGTATTCATTCAGAAAAGAGGCTAATGGCTACTACGAAGAAATAAAAAAAACAGAAGGAAATTTCTCGGTTATATTTTTTATCCCGGTTAAACTTAATTACGCCTTTCAAAACCAGTACCTCCAAAATACATTCGCGCCCGATCTGCTAAATGACAACAGCATTGAAATCGCGGATTTTAGCGATAAAAATGTTTTTGCAATACACAGTAACGCTGGGTCGTACTTATTTTCGGTTACGGCGAAAAAAGGCGAAGTAAACCACAAATTCTTTTATTATGAGCTAAGTCTGTGGATATTAACCTTGATATTCTTTTGCGTACTGGTGCAAAACGTTTGCAATTATATTGCAGAGAAGGGATACGTACTGCTCTCATTTGTCGTTTTAGCTGCATTTATCATCCTGGTCAGGTTTTTAAATTTACATTATAACTGGCCCGATTTTACCTACAGGGTTGACGTGTTCAACCCCTCGTTGTATGCATCAAGCGTCATTTATCGCTCATTGGGCGATTTTTGCATCAACGTATTATTTGTCTGCTGGTTCGTTGTCTTTGTGTACCTGCAGCGTAATAAACTGCAAAAGAATATCCCCGGCAAATTTACCGGCTACCTGCTTGTTATTGGCTGTTCATTGATCCTGGTTATTGTATCAACGGCATTGGTAAATCTTTTTTATGGGCTGGTGATCAATTCAAAGATAAATTTTGATGTAAGCAATGTGCTTAAGCTCTCGTATTTCAGCGCGCTTGGCATACTGATGCTGTGTGTTGGCTTCATGATATTTTACCTTTTAATTGAGGTGTTTTTAAAATTATGCATCAGGATACCTATTCCGTTAGCGCACAAATTGGCAATTTTTATCAGCAGTGTTGTTTTAGCGACCGGAATAGCTACCTATTACCAGGGATTTACTTTATTTTATATTGCCTGGGCCGTTTTGGTTGTTATCCGGGGGTATGCTTATCAATACCGGGGCGGAAAGCTAACAGCGGTTTCGTTTGCTCTTATCCTGTTTATTTGCGCACTTATTTCTTCAATCAAGCTTAATTACTTTGAATCTGTAAAGGAGAAGCAAACACGCAGAGCTTTGATCCAAAAGCTGGAAGTTCCGGATGATATTAGCGCGGACCTGATATTTAAAAGAATTGACAGGCAAATTGTTACCGATACGTCAATCATCCGATATTTTAAAGACAGCCTGCATAACAGCGGCTATCTCAAAACCCGTTTACAAAAGCTTTATCTTAATGGATATTTATCAAAATACGAACTTAAAGTCCATGAATTTGGTAATCGTGAGCAAACGCTGCCGCCCGACAAAAACTACGACCTGAGTGTTTTTAAAGACATGGTGCTGTACAGCGCGTTTAAAATTTCGGATTATTTTTACAGGGAAAACGAGTCGTTCGGGTTTCAGAATTATTTCGCCATTCTGCCTGTATTCCAAAACCATAAAAACTTAGGCACAATAGTCATCGAGCTAAAGTCAAAGCCGGTACTAAGTTCTACCTCGTTCCCCGGATTGCTGATAGACGGCCAAACGAATGCAGAGGATCAATTTAAAGACTACTCGTATGCATTTTATATCGACAATAAATTATTGACCCAAAGCGGCGATTATGTATATAACCTTGTCGACACCGACTTAAAAGGACAGTTAAACCGATATATTTATAAAATAACGCGAAACCCCAGCAAAGAATGGTATTCGCGTTTTACCACCTACAGCCATTTAATATACCAGCCCAGCAGGCGTAACCTGATTGTTGTAAGTAAGGAAGACAATGCTTTATTCCTGGCTGTTACCTCTATCACTTTCTTTTTTGTGATATTCCTGGTATTTAGCATCCTGATTTTACTGATCCGGCTATTGTGGCTCAGGATAAAGATATTAAATATCAAAGGTGATCACATCCGGTGGAGCTTTAAATTAAATTTCGACCAGGTACTTTACAAAACGCGGATTCAATTTTCGATGATATTTGCCGTGGTAGCTACGTTGATATTTGTTGGGATCATCACCTTTTATTCAATAAGCGCCCAATACCAAACCCAGCAGGATAAAGCGATAAGGGATAAAATCACCCGGATAGCGTCGGCATTTGAAAACGGGCCTTATAATAAGTATTTGAGCCACATCAACGAGAACGACCAGGTAGATTTTAATGAATTTGCCAATACCTATTCTTCAGATTTGACCTTGTATAGCGCTAACGGCGTCGCGCTGCTTACTACCCAGCCTAAAATATATGAGTATGGATTACAGGCCCCGCGGATGAACGCCAGGGCATTTATTTATCTAAATAAGCTCCAAAAATCGGAGTATGTAAATGACGAAATTATAGGCCGGCTGAATTACAAAGCCGCCTATGTGCCGTTGCGTAATCCGAAGAATGAAACAATAGCCTATTTGCAGTTGCCTTACTTTTCGAACGAAGCGGATTACAAAGAACGTATCGGGTCGCTGATCAATATTATGATCAACGTATACGCCCTGGTTTTTATAGCTATAGGATTATTTGCCGTATTTATAGCCAGGCAAATAACAGCGCCTTTAAATTTTATTCAACAGAGTTTAAGTAAAACAATATACGGTCAGAAAAACGAGCCTATCCGGTGGGAACGTGACGATGAGATAGGCGCCCTGGTGAAAGAGTATAATAAAATGATAGCCACCCTTGAAAACAGCGCGCAAAAACTGGCGCAGTCCGAAAGGGAAGGCGCCTGGCGCGAAATGGCAAAGCAAGTGGCCCACGAAATTAAAAACCCATTAACCCCTTTGAAACTGGGCTTACAGCTGCTGGATAAATCGTGGCGGGATAAGGACCCCAAGTTTGACCAGAAATTTGAAAAGTTCAGCAAATCGTTTGTTGAGCAAATAGAAAGCCTGTCGACCATCGCATCTGAATTTTCGGCTTTCGCCAAAATGCCGGATACAAGGATGGAGCGCCTCGATATATTTGCCATTATCAACCAGGCAGCCACCATTTTTAAGCAAATGGACAATATTAAAATTGCGTACCAGCCACCGGCCGAACCATTTTTTATACATGCCGACCGCGACCAATTACTGAGATGCTTTAATAATCTATTGAAAAATGCAATAGAAGCAGCTTCAACAGAGCGCAGCGGGATCATTGAAATAAACTATCTAATTA
>JAQBOH010000174.1 GCA_028288125.1 Mucilaginibacter sp. | reverse complement strand
CTTTCTGAAAACGACGGTCTAAAGCGCCGTCTTTATCAATATACTGGCGGTATTCATCTAACGTTGTGGCTCCAATGCACTGGATCTCTCCGCGGGCAAGGGCGGGTTTAAACATATTCGACGCATCAAGCGAGCCCGAAGCGCCACCGGCGCCCACAATGGTGTGTATCTCGTCGATAAATAAAATAACGTCAGGCGATTTCTCCAGTTCGTTCATTACCGCCTTCATACGTTCCTCAAACTGTCCGCGGTATTTTGTACCGGCAACTAACGATGCCAGGTCGAGTGTAACCACGCGCTTGTTGAACAGCACACGCGAAACTTTACGCTGTACAATGCGCAGCGCCAGGCCTTCGGCAATAGCCGATTTACCAACGCCCGGCTCACCTATTAAAATAGGGTTGTTTTTTTTACGGCGCGAAAGAATTTGCGACACACGCTCAATTTCTTTTTCGCGGCCAACAATCGGGTCCAAACGCCCGTCTTCGGCGGCCTTGGTTAAATCGCGGCCGAAATTGTCCAGCACCGGGGTTTTTGATTTAATGTCGGATACCTTTTTAGGCTGGCTGAATGATTCCTCTTCTTTAAAGTCATCGTCGCCGCCTGTTGGTGAGCCCGGCATTTCGTCGGTCACATCATTCTTATGCGACTCAACTTCACCTTTAAAAATTTCGTAGTTCACGTTAAACTGCATTAATATTTGTGATGCGATGTTATCTTCATCACGAAGAATAGACAATAGCAGGTGCTCGGTGCCTATTACATCGCTTTTAAATATCTTAGCTTCAAGATAAGTTATCTTTAAAACTTTTTCAGCTTGTTTGGTAAGTGGAATGCTCCCGATATGTACGTTGGTGCCGATGGTGCCTTTTACAGCATCCTCAACCGAACGCCGTAACTTAACCGTATCTACCGTTAATTCCTTCAATAATTTAATAGCTACGCCGTCTCCATCCCTGATAAGGCCCAGTAAAAGATGTTCTGTACCTATATAATCGTGGCCCAGGCGAAGTGCCTCCTCCCTGCTATACTGTATAACATCTTTAACCCGCGGCGAAAATTTAGCTTCCATATATATCCTTCCGATTAGTAACGTCCTAATGTATTAATTTGTTTCAATATTAAGGACGAGTTGTTTTACACATATTAACAATAGTATTGCCAACTTTTTGCCTGGTAAATAAACAGACATTGTTATGATGCGCAATCTATCAAAGTTTCCTGTTCGTTTGGCAATTTTATAGATAAAACCCGCAAATGCAAGTATTTTTCAATAAAAAAACGCCGGAACATGCTCTTTTGATACAATCTTGATACAATAGTTTAACACCTATACGTAACCCTGACCCAAATGCGACAAAACCGGACAAATTAGTCGGGTAATATGACAATACGGCATTAACCAATGTTACAGCCTTTATCGCTTTATACGCAGAATGATTTCAAAGAGATTTCATTTCCTTATCAGAAAAGGAATTTTCTTTAGAATATACATTGATTATCTTCATATTTGTCCCTGTATCAACCGCAGTAACAAATAATTCACTAAGTCACTAATTCAATAATTCACTCATTATACAGATGTCTGACGAAAAAATAATTTTTTCAATGGCTGGGGTTAGTAAGATATACCCGCCTCAAAAACAAGTTTTAAAAAATATTTACCTGTCGTTTTTTTACGGCGCCAAGATAGGTGTGATCGGTTTAAACGGTTCGGGTAAATCCTCGCTGTTAAAAATTATAGCCGGAATTGATAAAACCAATATAGGCGAAGTTGTTTTTTCGCCGGGATATACCGTAGGTTACCTGAGCCAGGAGCCCGACCTGGACCCGCAAAAAACCGTTAAGGAAGTTGTGGAAGAAGGAGTGGCCGAAACCACCGCTTTACTGAAGGAGTACGAGGATATCAACGAAAAGTTTGGTTTGCCTGAATATTACGAGGATGCCGATAAAATGGATAAGCTGATGGCGCGCCAGGGCGAGCTGCAGGATAAGATTGACGCGGTAAATGCCTGGGAATTGGACGTAAAGCTTGAACGCGCGATGGATGCCCTGCGCTGCCCCGACCCGGATACAAAAATAGCGGTACTTTCGGGCGGAGAGCGCCGCCGTGTAGCGCTGTGCCGTTTGCTGTTGCAGGAGCCGGATGTTTTACTACTCGATGAGCCGACCAACCACCTTGACGCTGAATCCATCGATTGGCTGGAGCAGCACTTAAAACAGTATAAAGGAACGGTAATAGCCGTAACGCACGACCGTTACTTTTTGGATAACGTTGCCGGATGGATACTGGAGCTCGACAGGGGAGAAGGTATCCCATGGAAGGGCAATTATTCATCATGGCTGGACCAGAAAGCCAAACGGTTGGCGCAGGAAGATAAAACCGAAAGCAAACGCCAGAAAACGCTCGAGCGCGAACTGGAATGGGTGCGTATGGGACCGAAGGGCCGTCATGCCAAATCAAAGGCGCGCTTATCCAATTATGAAAAGCTGGCATCTGAGGAAACCAAGGACAGGGAAGATAAACTTGAACTGTTTATCCCGCCGGGGCCAAGGCTGGGCAATATTGTTATTGAGGCCAATGCCGTAAGTAAGTCGTATGGCGATAAACTGCTGTTTGATAACCTGAGCTTCTCTTTGCCGCCGGCCGGTATAGTTGGAATCATCGGCCCGAATGGGGCGGGTAAAACCACGCTTTTCCGTCTCATCACCGGGCAGGATAAGCCCGATTCGGGAACATTCAGGGTGGGCGAGACAGTCGCCCTTGGGTATGTAGACCAGCTGCATGATGATCTGGACCCAAACAAATCTGTTTGGGAAAATATTACCAACGGCCAGGAGACTATTTTGGTTGGCAACAAACCACTAAACTCCCGGGCGTACGTTTCCAAATTCAACTTCAACGGCGCCGATCAGCAAAAAAAGGTGGGCGTACTATCGGGCGGCGAACGCAACCGGGTGCATTTATCTATCACACTCAAAAAAGGCTCGAATGTGCTGTTGCTGGATGAGCCTACCAATGATATTGACGTAAACACACTGCGCGCATTGGAGGAAGCCCTGGAAAACTTTGGCGGCTGCGCCGTAGTGATCAGTCACGACCGCTGGTTTTTAGACAGGATATGTACCCACATACTCGCATTCGAAGGCAACTCGCAAGTTTACTTTTTTGAAGGCAACTACTCGGATTATGAAGAGAACCGAAAAAAACGGCTGGGTGATGTCGCGCCAAAAAGGATAAAGTATAAGAAGCTTACAGTTTAACCCGAATTTTCAGATTTGCGAAGTTTCTAAAACTTCGCAAATCTTTCCTGAGAATAATCCCGACTCCTCTATTTTCAATTTGCAGTCCTGCAAGTTCACACATTTTCCAAACTAACCTGTTAATATTCAGTTGAATGTTAACAAATAAATAACGTTGCTTTAGCGTTAATGTGGAACCTTATCGCTTATTTTTATAGACCGTAAAAAGGTCAGACGAAATTTAACCCTAAAAATAAATTTATGATCTGGAGAAAATTTAGCGGCGAAATCATTCAATCGCCCATCTTAGAAGAAGTTGAAAGGGCCATCGAACGCGAAACCGCCCTGGGCAATAAGCTAAAAGTTTGTATCGGCACCGATTCACAGGTTAAGGGCAGCGTTACGGATTTCGCTACGGTTATTGTTTTTTTACGTGAGCAGCGCGGGGGGTTTATGTTTATCCAGCAGGAGCGTACCTCGCAAAAAATGAGCATTAAGGAACGCATGCTCAGCGAGGTGCAAAAATCAATCGACATCGCCTACAAGCTTTGTGATCTGCTCGACCTGTACGATGTAGACCTCGAAGTTCACGCGGATATCAATACCAACCCCATGTTTAAGTCGAACCAGGCTTTGCACGAGGCCATGGGCTACATATTGTCGATGGGTTTTGTATTCAAGGCCAAGCCCGAAGCCTTTGCAAGCTCGTATTGCGCCAACAAAATTGTACAGTAAAGTTTACAATAAATTAATTTTAAAAATTTTGTTTTGTGAAAATTAATTTTTTAATTTTGACGTTAACAAACGGTTAAGCTTTGTAATCGGTTTGAACTTCTTCCCAATAGAACCTGTACATTAATTCAAGAAATATGACTGCTATCATCTGGACGCTTGTATTGACCAATATTGCACTAATGTTAATTAACAGGCTCGATTCAAAACGCGCCTGATTAGTAATTGGCCAGGCTTAACATTTGATATGTGTTAATGCGCCCTGGCTATTCTTTGTATATATTAATTCTCCCGGATATTCTGTAACGAATCCGGGTTTTGTGTTTTATAGCATCATCCGCAAAGCAAAGACCGGCAGTATCCGCATTCTGAAATGTAAAAATTGCTTTAATTCTCCTTTCAACCGGTAATTTATTATAAACCGGTAAACAATTCTTTATGAGCAATGTTATTCGGGGGAAAAAGTAATAAAATAATAAACAAGATATCCTTACTGATATGGAAAGAAAAATTATACAAGCTTACCTGGTAGTATTAACGGTTATTTTTAGCTCATGTCATGCTTATAAAGATGTGCCCTATTATCAGGACCTTGACCGCTCGCATCCTACCGAAGAGGCAATTACAAATTATTCGCCCTTAAAAATTCAACCCGGCGATATATTAGGCATCAATGTAAGCACCACTACGCCCGATGGATCGGCAGTATTCAGCAGCAGTTTAAACCGCCCGATGGGTAACAATAGCGAAACGATTAGCACTAACCCGGTTTACGGTTACCAGGTTGACCCTAAAGGCTTTATCCAGGTGCCTTATATCGGCGAAATGAAAGTGACGGGTATAACCACCGACGCGGTTGCAAAGCGCTTAACCACCGACCTGGCCACTTATTTAACTAAACCAATTGTAAACGTCCGGATAATTAATTTCAAAATTTCGGTAATGGGCGATGTTTTAAGGCCTGATGTTTATACTGTTGCAAATCAGCATATCAATATTAACGAGGCTTTAAGCATGGCAGGCGATTTGAACATTACAGCTAAAAGGAAAAACGTATTGCTGATTAGGGAGCAAAGCGGAAAACGGGAATATTATACGATCGACCTGACAAGAAGAGATCTGTTCACTTCCCCGTATTACTATTTAAAAAACAATGACATTTTATATATCGAACCGGATAGAACCAAATATGACACGGTTGACAGAAGTTATCGCACCTCAACGTTAGCTATTTCAGCTGTAACCGCCCTTACTTCTATTGTGGTTTCGTTGCTACTATTAAGGAAATATTAAGAATTATGGCCGCTAAACAAATTGTAAATACGGGTGCCCGCCAAGCAAAAGGCGATAACGATCCCATTAATTTTAGAGAGATATTAATTACATATAGCCAGTATTGGTGGCTTTTCCTGATATCGGTGCTTATCGCGTTGGTAGCTGCATTTATTTTCTACAAACTCCAAAAGCCGATTTATACAGTTAAGGCATCGCTGGAGATGGAGGATAGTAAAGACAAACCGACTGAAGAAAAATCGGCCCTGCAGCAGCTTGACCTTTTTAGCGCGCCAAAGGTGGTAGAGAATGAGATCGAAATATTAAAATCGCGCCAGCTTGTAAAACAAGTTGTAGATCATTTGCAGCTATGGATAGGTTATAAGCCGGCCGACGGTTTTAAGAAAGACGAACTATATCATAATTCACCTGTCAGGTTTAAAGCACTCAGGATAGACGACCCTATGTCAACCCAAAAGCTGGATATACATATAATAGATGCCAAGACCTATTCTGTTAACAACCAGGCACGGCACTACCGTTTTGGCGAAACCGTTACCGATAGTTTAGGCATATGGAGCATAACGCGCTCACTTGGCCTAACGAGATATATCGGCAAAACCATACAGGTTACATTAAATAACCCTGAAGCGACGGTTACGGGATATCAAAAATCGCTCAACGTGGCCTTGATCGAAAAAATGACATCGGTTATTGAAGTTTCCCTCAGCGATCAAGTGCCGCAGAGAGGGGAAGATTTCGTTAATAACCTTATTTATTTTTACAACCAGGGCGAGGTTGCGCAAAAAAATAATATTACCAAAAGCACACTCAATTTTATCGACAAGCGGTTGGATTCGCTTCGCGGCGAACTGAATATCGCGGAAAGCAAGGTAGCCGGCTACCGCAGCGGCAATGGCATAACTGATGTAAATGCGCAGTCGCAGATATACCTGCAGGATGCGCAAACCAACAGCGCGAAATTGAATGATATCAATATCCAGTTAAACGTAATTGATAATCTCGAGAAGTATGTAAACACCCCCGGCAACAGTGACCAAAACGTCCCCTCGACTATGGGAATCTCTGATCCGGGCCTGGTGTCGCTGGTTCAAAAACTATCCGACCTTCAGTTGAAAAGAACCGAAATGCTGGGAAATACACCTGCAGGTAACCCCGCATTTGAGCCGATAAATAAGCAAATCGCATCGGTTAAGCAGGCGATAAAGGAAAATATCAGGAATATTAAATCAAATTTAGTAGCAACCCGCAACCAGGTACAATCTTACAAAGCCCATGTCCAGTCGTCTATTCAAAGCGTACCGGGCCATGAAAAGCAGTTGGGAAACCTGAACCGCCAGCAGTCGGTAAAGGAGAATCTTTATACTTATTTACTTCAAAAACGTGAAGAAATATCCCTGCGGTATGCATCGGCTACGCATGATGCGCGTATGGTAGATATGGCTTATACCGTGCCGCCAAGCGCCACAAAAAAATATACTCCTTTTGCACTCGCTCTTTTAATCGGATTGGTTTTACCCGGCGGCTATATTTATGGTAAGGATATTGTTAAAAATAACATTAATAAGCGCCGGGATATTGAAAGCGTAACGGACGTACCCGTTGTTGCAGAACTCAGCTATGTAAAGCTACCCTCGGAGATTGTACTTAATAACGAAAAAAACAAATTCAGTTTTACACTTATTGAACAATTCAGGCACTTACGCACCCAGCTTAATTTTTTAAATCCGTCAGGACAAAAAGGATGTGTAACCATGATCACTTCCAGTTTGTCGAACGAGGGCAAGAGCTTTATAAGTACCAACCTGATCGTTTCGTTGGCTAAGTCGGGCAAGCGGGTTATTTTATTGGAAATGGACATTTATAAACCTAAAATATCAAAAATGTTCAATTTGCCCGGTTCAAAAGGACTGTCGGATTACTTAACCGGAAAAGCAGATAAAAAAGCGATCATACAACAGTCTCCCGGTTATCCCGAAGTTGATATTATTGGGTGTGGCGATTTTATAGATAATTTTTCGGAGTTGCTGGATCAGAATAAGTTTAAAGAGTTAATAGAGGAATTGAAACCATACTATGATTATATTTTAGTTGATACTCCTCCGGTGCATAGTATAAATGATGCTT
>JAQBOH010000119.1 GCA_028288125.1 Mucilaginibacter sp. | reverse complement strand
AAATAGATGGTGGCGATCTACCAACACGCTGGCACTTTACTACAACAGGCAACAGATGCCTTACCTGGGTAATATTTATGCGATCCCGGTGCGCGATCTTAGCTACGCCGGTAGCCAGATATTTTCGCTTCCCAAGGGCTGGATCGCGGATATGAGCTACCGGTACCAGTCTAAAACGGGCAGTAGCCTGTATATTCAGCAGCCTTATGGATCGCTTGACCTGGGCTTACAAAAGAAATGGCTGAGCGGCAGGCTAACCAGCAGGCTGAATGCTTACGATCTTTTTTATACGCAAATTACCGACCTGACCTTCCGCGAAAAAAGCATTATTGATAATCGCCTTACCCATCGTTCGGCCACGCGGCGGGTGGTGCTGTCCTTGCAATATGACCTGGGAAAAAGTGCTTACAAACCGAAGACCGGTAAAACCAGTGACGAGGAGAAAAGAGTAGCACAGTGATACGAGCCAGGCTAAAGATCATTCTGCGGTTTCATAAACCTTTTTTGGGTTTTCTGTTAAACAAAAAAACATGTAATCGTTGATTACAGGTTTTTTTTCGAGCTTTGGGCTCTAATTTGCGGTGAGGGAGGGATTTGAACCCACACCCATATATCGTTGTAAACTAGTGTCTTATGTTAACAGCAACCAATTGAACTACACGAACAACTCACTTTTCTTTCGGGTATCTCAAATCGTCTATACAAATATACAAAAACTCAAGTTATACGTAGCTAAACCGCCTTGGTTTTTCACATTTTTGCGCCTTAGTTGTAAGTCTCCTGGTTCGAGCGAATCAGTCACCCCGTTCGTCAAGTTCCGGCCAAAGGCTCAATTTTTAAAATAAATTTGCGTAATCAAATGATTACATATATTATTGTGTAATCATTTGATTACACAATATGTCAGCAACTGCAAGAAGAGATGTTTTCCAGGCCATTTCCGATCCCACTCGGCGTGAGATCATTAACCTGATCGCTCATGAACCCATGAATTTAAATGCCATTGCCGATAAGTTTAATATCAGCAGGCCTGCCATTTCGAATCATATTAAAATACTTACCGAATGCGGTATGGTTATCATAACGCAACAAGGCCGCGAACGGTTCTGCGGAGCTAAGCTGGACACGCTGGGCGAGGTATCAGACTGGATAGACCAGTACCGGGTGTTCTGGATGGAAAAATTTGATTCACTGGATAAATACATCAATAAAATACAACATAAAAATCAACCGAAATGACAGATCAGACCAACAAAAAACCGGAGCTAAAAATAGTACGGTATTTTAACGCACCAAAGGAAGTGGTATTTGAGGCCTTTGCCAATGCCGAAGCCCTGGCCGAATGGTGGGGCCCTGCCGGGATGCCTTTAACCGTAAAGAGTTTCGACTTTACACCGGGCGGCAAGTTTCATTATAAACTGGAGGGCAAGGGCCAAATCATGTGGGGTATATTTAAATATGTAACGATCACCCGCCCAGAGTTGGTTGAATTTATCAGCTCATTCTCGGATGAGGATGGCAATATCTGCAAATCGCCGTTTCCGATGGATTTCCCGCTGGAGATTTTTAATGAATTGACATTGACCGACAGTAATGGCCGCACAACACTTACGCTACAGGGGCATCCGATAAACGCTACTCCTGAGCAGGACGCAACATACAATTCCATCACAGCGGATATGGAGAAGGGGTTTGGCAATACTTTCGACCAACTGGAAAGATACCTGCAATCACGCTTTCAATTACAACAAGAGTTAAAAACAGATAACAAAGCAAGGGTATGCACTTACCTGAATTTTAACGGTAATACCGACGAGGCTTTTAATTTTTACAGATCGGTATTTAAAACCGAGTTTGCAGGCAAAGGCATTCAACGTTTTGGTGATCTTCCAGTTGCAGAGGGGCAGCCGCCCATGTCGGACGAATTTAAGAAGTTAATCTTGCATATAGAGTTACCACTTCTCGGCGGTCACGTTTTAAAAGCTACAGACGCCCCTGAGAGCATGGGTTTTAAATTGGTGACAGGCAATAACATGCATATCTGCCTGGAGCCTGAATCGAGAGAAGAAGCCAACCGCCTCTTTAATGAACTATCTGTAGATGGCATTATTGACATGCCGATGCAGGATATGTTCTATGGTGCTTACTATGGCGCCTTTGCCGATAAATTTGGTATCAACTGGATGGTTAATTATATTGATATAACAAACTAATATCTATTGTGATATTTAGTAAAGTAATAACGATGTGCCCGCGAAATTGTACCGGCAGTTTACAACTATAAAATCGCCCCGCATTTTGCGCCTAATCAAAACAAGTCAACAAGCAAAATGCGGGGCGAAAAACGGGCGGGCGATTTAGAAAAGGTCAGGTGGTGTCCAATAACAGTAATTTCTGATAGACATCTTCCCAATAAGTTTGCAGTCGCTCGTCTACTGAAAGGTGTTTAGGATTTAAATGTGCGTAGTGCCTGTAATCGTCGGCTTGCATAATGGCTAATTGCAGGTTTTCTATTTCAAGGTTGAAACCATTTATATCCGTTATTTTCATAATTACCTTGTTAAGCCACTTTAAGTGGCTGTGTCCTGAAATCTTTGAGATTAAGAAAAAAGCCCCTGTTAAACAACATCCCCTCCCGAAATAATTGCCATACCAGCGATGCACCTACATTGGCTAATACAGAATTGATAAACAAATCCTGTTTGGTCAGCGCTTCGGCAAGTGAGCAACTTGGGGTGTTATCTGCGGTTTCGGATGCAGCTAACAGTTCACCAAATTCATCGGTTACCATCGGTAAAGTTTCTACGGTACGGTATTGCTTGGAAACTGGCTGTGTGATTTTACCGATGGTAGACAGGATAACCTGCCCAGTTTCTTTGCTGTTGCCGAAGTCCATATAATAAAGCGGTTGGCTACGGCTGTTGCTCATGCTTTTATTCAGTTTCTTCAAGATGTTAGCTATCTCCAATCTTGCCAGTACGGTATCTACGCAACCAACGGTGATGGTTGCCGATGCATTACCGTTGTAAGCCTTATCATACTTCTCGATAACGGCTTTCCAGTTCGTGCCGAAAAAGCGGTTGATGC
Source organism: Mucilaginibacter sp. (assembly GCA_028288125.1). Taxonomy (GTDB): domain Bacteria; phylum Bacteroidota; class Bacteroidia; order Sphingobacteriales; family Sphingobacteriaceae; genus Mucilaginibacter. The sequence goes on along the minus strand of JAQBOH010000119.1, from coordinate 39 downwards.
GATTGATTAAGGCAACAGACTTATGTAAGCCCAACTCCG
>JAQBOH010000111.1 GCA_028288125.1 Mucilaginibacter sp. | reverse complement strand
GTATCGTCAGAAAATATCGATTTTATTTCAGCCCATGGCACTGCAACCGTTTTTAATGATGAAATGGAGGCTAACGCAATCGCAATAGCCGGTTTAAAGTCGGCGCCATTAAACAGTTTGAAGGGCTATTACGGCCATACTTTAGGCGCGGCCGGGTTGATCGAATCGATCATCTCATTAAAATCTTTACAGGAAGGATTGGTTTTACCGACTGCCGGGTTTGAAAGAGCAGCACCGGGCACCGCTGTAAATGTGGTTGCCGAACAATTGAGCATAAGGGCGAACAACTTTGTTAAAACAGCTTCAGGGTTCGGCGGTTGTAACGCAGCGGTTGTTATTGGGAGATAAATAATATTTTTGAAATAATATCAGACTTACGAAGTTTTTAAACGGCGGAGCCTTCAACGAGGCCATTAAAAAACAAATAGCTACGAGTTAAACTTCGTAAGTCTTTCAACAGTTAATATTAAAACTTTGCTTTCAGAGAAGTACATCACATCAAGTTGCACGATAAGCAAGGGCATCGTAAGCAAAAATGGCTCAAATTTATTTGAAGGCCAGGATTCCGATACCTCAGCTTTTTTACTTTCCATTTATCAGCATTTCAAGCTGAATTATCCCAAATTTTACAAAATGGATAATTTAAGCAAGCTGGGCTGGCTGACATCCGAAATATTGCTTAAAGATGATTTTAAACCCCATCTTTACCAGCCCGAGCAGGTCGGTGTCGTATTAGCCAATGCCAATTCAAGTCTTGATGATGATATTAAATATTACGCATCAGTAAGCGATGTTCCCAGCCCCTCCCTGTTTGTTTATACGCTACCCAATATCATGATCGGGGAAATTTGTATCCGCAATAATTTTAAAGGAGAGCATGCTCTATTCGTACAGGAAAAATTTGACGCAGACTTTATTGAAACACAGGTAAATTATCTTTTGGATAACGATCTTTTAGAAGCCTGCATTTGCGGCTGGGTGGATGTTTTGGAACACGACTATAAAGCGATGTTACTTTTGGTTGAGAAAGAAAAAGGTGAACAGGCTTTACCCTTTTCTAAAGACAACATGAATAGTATTTTTATCAACAATTAAATGAGTTCAACAGCATATATAGCGGGCGTGGGCGTAATTTCGGCAATAGGCAATAATGTGCCGGAGCACCTTGCTGCTTTTGAGCGCGAAGAAGCCAGCATGGGTGAAATTACCATGCTGGATACCATTTACCATGGTAAAATTCCCGTTGCGGAAGTAAAACTCAAAAACAACGAGCTGGCAAATATGACCGGCATGCCGCCCGATATTAGCCGCACAACGCTGCTTAGCCTGGTTGCCGCCCAGGAAGCTTTGACTGATGCGGGGATTCCTGATCTGAATAAGCTGCGCACAGGGTTTGTTTCGGCAAACACGGTTGGCGGTATGGATAAAAGCGAGGATTTTTTTATTGATTTTATTAAAGACAACAGCAAGGGTAAATTAAAAAATGTGTACGACCACGAGTGTGGCAGTGTTACAGAGATAGTAGCTGAAAAGCTGGGGTTAAAGGATTATATGACTACGATAAGCACGGCCTGCTCATCGTCGGCGAATGCGATATTTTATGGCGCGCGGCTGATAAAAAACGATGTACTTGATGTGGTGGTAGCGGGCGGTACCGATGCTTTGACCAAATTTACGCTAAATGGCTTTAATACACTAATGATCCTGGACCCGGAGTTCTGCAAGCCTTTTGACGAACACAGGCAGGGGCTAAACCTTGGCGAGGGAGCGGGCTACGTGGTGCTCGTATCCGACAAGGTGGCAAAAACGTTAAACAAGGCCCCATACTGCAAATTGAGCGGCTATAATAACAGCAACGATGCCTATCATCAAACCGCCTCGTCGCCTGATGGGACGGGCTCGTACCTCGCTATGAAAGGTGCGCTGGAGAAAAGCGGTTTGCGGCCATCAGATATCGACTATATCAATTTACATGGTACCGGCACGCCAAATAACGACAGCGCCGAGGGTACAGCCATCACCCGGGTTTTTGACCCGAAATATCCCCCGGTAAGTTCAACAAAATCGTTTACAGGCCACACATTGGGCGCCAGCGGCGGCGTTGAAGCCGTATTCTCGGTGCTTGCGATAAAGAATGGGCTTATTTATCCTAATCTAAGGTTTGAAATCCGGATGACTGAATTACCTTTCCAACCTGAAACGAAGTTTCGGAAGGGGCAAAACATCACCCATGTCATGTCAAATTCCTTTGGTTTTGGCGGCAATTGTACGTCATTAATATTCTCGAAAATCTGATGAAAGTATATATCCGCTCGTCTGCCTGTATATCGCCGCAAAAAACTTTCAGAGATGAGGATTTTTTAACTGATGCAATTGAATATACCGGCACCCGTTTAACAGTAATAGAGCCGGATTATAAGGAATTTGTCGATCCCAAAATGCTCCGGCGCATGAGCCGTGTCATTAAAATGGGCGTAGCAACCGCCCAGGAATGCCTGAATAACGCGAACAACGTAATGCCGGGGGCAATCATAACCGGCACCGCTTATGGATGCCTGGAAGATACAGTTACATTTTTAACCCGCATTATTGAGCAGGATGAAGAGATGCTCCCTCCTACTTCATTTATTCAATCGACCCATAACACTGTTGCTGCGCAGATTGCCTTGATGCTGCAGTGCCACGGATATAACAACACTTTCGTCCATAAGGGAATTTCTTTCGAAAGCGCGTTACTGGATGCCATGATGCTGTTAAATGAAAGAGAAGCGGATAATATTTTAGTGGGCGGAACAGATGAAATGACCGATACCAGCTTTACCGTGTTAACGCGGCTCGGTCTTTACCGCCGCTGGCCGGTTTCAAACCTGGACTTGTATTCCACCCGGTCAAAAGGCAGCATCGGCGGCGAAGGCGCGGCGTTTTTCGTGCTTACGGATAAACCGTCACCCGATAACCTGGCCGAATTGACCGCGATCCGTACTATTTATAAGCCAACAACCCTTAAAGATATTGAAAAAAGAGTTGTAACCCTCCTTGCTGAAAATGCTTTAACTATTGACGATATCGACTTAGTAATAACCGGCAAAAGCGGCGATCTGCGCCACGACGAAATATACGAAGAGCTAGACATTTCGCTCTTTAAAAATAGCGCTCTGGCCAATTACAAGCACCTCTGCGGTGAATATCCAACATCCTCATCATTCGCTTTGTGGCTGGCATCCAATATCCTCAAAAATGACAGCGTTCCCGCGATAACGATGGAAAGGGGTGACATCAAAACCCCGCCTAAAAAGATACTTGTTTATAATCATTACCAAAAAATATATCATTCCCTAATGTTGATCTCAGCAATTTGAATGGGTCCCGCAACCGACATATTCGCCATCACGAAAATCGAGCATCAAAATAACTCGGTTCACGCCGCTTTAGATGTTAATAAAGATAGCGAAATATTCAAAGGCCATTTCCCCGGTCAGCCGGTAGTACCGGGCGCTTGCATGTTGCAAGTCGTAAAAGATGTTTTGGAAACCGCGCTTAACATTCAGCTTCAGCTAAAAAAAGCTGGTCATCTTAAATTCGTCAGCATGATCGACCCGCGCGTTGCCAGGGAAGTGCAGATGGAAATAAGTTATAAGCTTGGCGAAGAGGAAATAGCCATTACTGCCAGTTTAGCTTGCGACGGGGTCGTTTGCTTTAAATTACAGGGAAATTTTATCAAGTTGTGAATATAGCAAAGTAATTTATCACGATGTTTTAATTTCTATGATTGTTATATTTGTATATGGAGCCTTTAGTTGTTTACCCCGAGAACAAAGAACAATTAACTGCTTTAAAAGCAGTGATAAAGGCTATGAAAATAACGTTTGAGCAAAAAAGCGATGCATATCCGCAAAATGTGATCGATGGCGTAAAGGAATCGTTGAAGCAAGCTGAAGAGAGTAGGCTAACACCCTACAAAAGCGTTAAGGATATGTTGAATATAGCGTGAGTTTGAGGGCTATATTCCACCGTTCGTAAATACATCCTTTAGCGCCAAGACTACGTTATTTAAATTTTTTATAGTTTCATTTGGTGTTAATTCGTCAGATCTAAAGCTAAATTGATCTTTATCACAGCTATTACAGTGGATATCTGTAATCGAGTTCGCTTTACCGCAGGTACAAACCCAAACTTCTTTTTCGTTTGAGGACAGAAAGCCCTTTTTAGTCGATAAAGTTGCTACTACTGGAAATGATGACTCTAAAATCGTAATAATGTTAGTGAGATCATTGACGTCTTCTGATACATAATACGGTTTATCATATGTAAGGATTTCCAATGCAAGCTTCTTACTTGCAATTGATTCTGAACCTAATAGTTTCGTGCAGTAATTATAATCAACCAAATCATACCCTTTTATGATTGCTAAGACCTTTTTACGAATTTTTTCATCACTTTCATTAAGTAAAGCGTCGTAAAGAACCTTTGTAGCTTCAGCCTGATCAATCACCGAAAAGTATTCAAAGTATAACTTTTCTATCTGGTTTTGCAATGGATCATCTTCGACACCATAGTTGTTAAGAGCTCGCTTTTTTAGCTTAGAATAAATAAATGATTTGAATTCGCTGGATTTGTTATCAACAATAAGTTGCAAATCTTCCATTGTTAGTTTGAAGTCGTCCTTTTCAAAACTATTTAATAGCTCTATCAATTTGGCCTTGTCAGCGACAGTTGTTTTATCAATTTCTTTTGAAGATGTTGTAACTTTAGCCGTCGTTATACTTTTTGCTACTACCGCTGTACCATAAGCGGAAACCATAAACATCTGAATGTTTTTTCCGCTTATTTGATGTACATTAACTTTAAGTCCGATTATGCAATTAGCACCAAGCTCTGATGCCTTAGATTGCAATATTTGCAAAGCACTGTCGTTTACACTTTGTAGTTTTCTTTCATAGCTATTCGACCGACCACCAAACATGTCTGTAAAAGAAGCACTGAAATCACTAAGAAAGCCAGCACCAATTACAACATTAGAAAAAACCGGCTTTAGGTATGATTCTATTTCCCATCCGTATAGTGACTCGGTAGTGGTGACGAGTATTTTCTTCATGCATAAAGTTTAGAATATAAATATGAGAATTATTTTGCAGGCTGGCAACAGTTTTTTGGTGTAAACGTGGACGCTTGAACGGCGTAGCGCTATTACTTCGCCCCGTGCTCCTCAATATACGCCGCCATCGAATTTACGTCCACAAGTACTTTTCGCCCTTCGCGGGGATCCTTTATGGTTATGCCGTATTCCTTTTTCAGTAATACGATCAGTTCAAGCGAGTCAATCGAATCCAGGCCAAGCCCATCCCCGAAAAGGGGCTCATTGTCTTTAATATCGGCCGGGGTAAGGTCGGTAAGGTTTAGGAATTGTATGATTTGTTTTTTAAGTTTTTCTTTTAACTCGGTAGTTTCCATAAAGGCTTTATATTAAATTTTTTCTCCTGAGCCCCAGGAATGTGATAAACTGGAGCACCAAAGTGATAAGCAGTAAAGGTATAATATTGTTTACAACATCCCCGAGTTTGCCGCCCTCAAGGAAAAGGGAATAATAGGCCTGTATGGCCCAGTGCATGGGCGAAATATCGGCGGCCGATTTAAACATGCCCTGCATAGCAAAACTGGGTACCATCAACCCGCCAATGGTCGACAATATCACGATAGAAACCGCGCCGAAGCCGTTTGATTGCTCGTGTGTTTGCGCAAACACGCCCACGCAAAGGGCATAGCTCACCGCGCACCACCCGCATACTATGGTGACCACCACCAGCGCCAAAAGGTCGGATGGTAAGTTGAGCGCGGGCAAACCGATAAACGGGAACAGCCATATGCCCATCGAGAAAATAACCGCGGCCTGCAATAACGTGACGCCCAGGTACACGATCTG
>JAQBOH010000203.1 GCA_028288125.1 Mucilaginibacter sp. | reverse complement strand
ACGATTAGCTATTAATATTTTTTTAAACATAGGTTAGTATTTTTGATTTCACCGATTATGGTTTGATTACACCGATTAAATCAAAAAAATCGGTGTAATCTTTTAAAAATCAGTGTAATCTTTCAATTAAACAGGTTCAACCAAAAACAAGGGTTGGTCGTATTCAACCGGCGACGCGTTATCAACAAGTATTTTTACAATGCGGCCCGATACTTCTGATTCGATCTCGTTAAACAGCTTCATCGCTTCAATAATGCAAAGCACAGCTCCTGGCTTGATCTCGTCGCCAACGTTAACAAATATTGGTTTTTCGGGACTTGCCGAACGATAAAATGTGCCGATCATGGGTGATTTTATGGTTACATATTTTGATGTATCCTCAACAGGCTCGGCGGTTACCGGCGCCGACGGCGTAGCAGGTACGGGGGCCGGGGCCGCTAAAGCGGCGGCGTGCGAAGCCGGTATCGTGGCGTTAACAACCGTGGCTACCTGGTTGGTTTTTATCGTGATCTTAAAATCCTTTTGTTCTATTGCAACTTCGTTTACTCCTGATTTGGAAACAAAGCGTATAAGGTCCTGTATTTGTTTAATATCCATGCCCGGGGGTTAATTGGTTTTAGATAAAGTTACTATTTAAGATATGCAAATGAGCGATATGCAGATTACAAATGTGCAAATTTCAAATGCAAGTGCAATTTAAATGTTTGATTAATTAGATTAGGATTTCTTAACGGCAAATAAACAAAACTTATTTAACAAATCGATGTGCAAATATGCAAATTTGAAACGTGCGGAAGTCGGTATAACCGGTTCTTAAAGTATTGTGCTGAGCCAGTATTTGTACATCTTTAATTTGCACATCAATAGGCCCACTTCAAATAGATGGAGCCCCATGTAAATCCGCCGCCAAACGCCGCGAGAATGAGATTGTCGCCTTTTTTGAATTTATCTTCCCACTCCCACAGGCACAAAGGGATAGTGCCGTTGGTGGTATTGCCGTATTTTTCAATATTAATGATCACCTTATCGGCAGTTACGCCGGTGCGGTTAGCTGTTGCATCAATAATGCGCTTGTTGGCCTGGTGTGGTACCAGCCATGCGATATCTTCCGATTTCAAGTCGTTACGTTCCATTACTTCGGCGGCTACATCGGCCATGTTGGTAACGGCGAATTTAAATACCGCCTGTCCTTCCTGGTAGGCAAAATGCTCGAGGGCATCAACCGTTTCGTGCGAAGCGGGTTTTACCGAGCCGCCGGCTTTTTGGTGGAGATACGGAACACCGGAACCATCGCTTCGTAAAATTGAATCCATAATGCCGTAACCATCTTCATTAGGTTCAAGTAATACCGCGCCGCAGCCATCGCCAAAAATAATGCAGGTGGCACGGTCCTGATAGTTGGTTATCGACGACATTTTATCGCCGCCCACTACTAAAACTTTTTTATGCTTGCCGCTCTCAATAAATTGCGCGCCTGTCGCTAATCCGAACAGAAAGCCTGAGCATGCTGCTGAAAGATCATAACCCCAGGCATTTTTAGCGCCTATTTTATCGGCCAGTATATTCGCTGTAGCAGGAAATACAAAGTCGGGAGTAGTGGTACAAAAGATGATAAGGTCAATTTCATCGGCGCCTATGCCGCGTTTTTCGAGCAGGGCTTTAACGGCGGGAACAGCCAGGTCGGATGTGCCCAAACCTTCCCCTTTTAAAATGCGGCGCTCTTTGATACCGGTGCGCGTGGTTATCCACTCGTCGTTGGTATCAACTAATGTTTCCAGCTCGTGGTTGGTTAGTATATAATCGGGCACATAGCCGTGCACGGCGGTAATAGCGGCATGAATTTTACTCATTTTTTTATTTTTTATTGAAAAGCGAGTTTTATTTTATCTACAAGCGAACTTTCAACCAGGCTTTTTGATAAAAGCACCATGTTCTTGATCGCCTCGGGGGTTGAAATACCATGACCTACCACTACGGGCGCGTTAACTCCTAAAATGGGGCTGCCGCCGAATTTCTCATAGTTAAACCGGTCAAAAAAGTCGTCTTTTATTTCTTTGGTCTGTGTTATCTCGTAAAATGATTCGGCAAGCTTTAAAATCACATTCCCCGTAAAGCCGTCGCAAACGTATACGTCCGCGGCATTTCCAAACAAGTCGCGCCCCTCAACGTTGCCGATAAAATTAAACGCAGTGGATTCCTTCATCAGCGGGTAGGCGGCCTGGCAAAGTATATTGCCCTTTTCCTCCTCTTCGCCAATATTCATTAAGGCTACCCGCGGTTCGGGGATGTTGTAAACGTATTTAGCCAGTAAGCTGCCGAGGATGCCAAATTGTAATAGAAACTCGGGTTTGCAATCGGCGTTGGCGCCTACATCAACTAAAATACCCAAACCGCCATTTAATTTTGGTATAAAAGTGGCTATAGCCGGGCGCAAAATACCTTGAACAGCCTTTACACTGAACATGGCGCCAACCAGCATAGCCCCGCTGTTGCCGGCCGAAGAAAATGCCTGGATATGGCCCTCTTTGAGCAGCCTGAAACCGACTGAAATGCTGGAATCTGGTTTATTAACAATGGCTTTGGTGGGATGCTCACCCATGCCGATCACTTCGGTTGTGTGTACAAACTCAAAATGACCGGGATCGGCATTATTTTCCTGAAGAATGCTAATAGCTTTGTCTCTATCGCCGATAAGCACCAACTGGTGCCCGGCAGGCAGAGTATTGTAAGCCGCAATTGCACCTAAGATCGTTGCCTGGGGTGCAAAATCACCGCCCATAATATCTAAGCCAATCTTCATACAGAGAGATAAGACAGTATTAAGTAGTTAGTATCAAGTATCAAGTATCTGTATTTTGGTGATTGTGCTACCATAGTCTTGATACCAGTTACTTGCTACTGTTAGGCTACCGTTGCTTTTTCGATCAGTAATTTACCGTTGTAGTAAACGTTGCCGTCAACAGTATAGGCCCTGTGCGGTAAATGTACGGCACCAGTGGTTTTGCATGTGGTTAAAGTAGGCGCTTCAGCTTTATAGTGCGTACGGCGCTTATCTCTTCTCGATTTGGATATTTTTCGCTTTGGATGTGGCATAAATCCTGTTATTTATTATTCGTTTAATTTTTTGAGCACATCCCATCGGGGATCTGTATTCTCATTTTGTTCTGTATTTGCTGTGAGCTTATTAAGGCTTTCAAGCATTTCTTTATCGCAATAGGGTGTATTCCCTTCGTTACCGCACACCGTTATAAACGGCATGGCAACGTTTATGTATTCGTATATCAACCCAGCTATATTGATCTCGTGATCATTTTTAGTCAGGACGATGATCTCTTCATCTTCGCCAAGCGGCTCCTCGCTAAACTTGGCCACCTGCTGCTCGTGTATATCCACCTGCTGCGGATATTGCGCCAAGCATTTGTCGCAGTTGGCATCAATTGTGCCGGTTATATCGAAGTTCAGGATGAGCATCGTCTCCTGTCTTTCGAGCTCCACCCTGCATTGCAGGTTTGCTTTTTTTACCAGGGAATAGTCAAACTGATCGAAAAAAGCATCTGTAACAGCGTACTCAAACTGGTGCTTTCCCAGTTTAAGGCCGGTAAAAGGAATCGAAAAGTCTTTTAGCGATTTCAATGAGCAACAATTAGCCCGCAAATGTAGGGATAAATATCAAATTTGAAAAGTGTTTTTTGGGATTAAATTTTAGGGGTGTGAAATGACCCGGATAACATTATTTGCCGGTTATTGCCGTTGCCCGTTAACATGATTTGGATTCTATCAAAATGTCGCTAACTTTAACTACCAGGCAACCAAACCTGAGAGCCTAAAAATACCCGGTAAATTTTACTGAGTTTTATCCACTTCTATATTATTGTTTGATGAGCGTATATAGCAAGTTAACCGACGAACAACTAGTGGCCCTGCTAAAAAAAGGTGACCAATATGCGTTTGCTGAAATTTATCAAAGGTATGCCGAAGGCCTTGCGGGATTTGCGAGCTCAAAGTTGTTCAATCTCGACGATGCCAGGGACCTGCTGCACGATATGTTTGTTAAGCTTTGGGAAAACAGGGAACAAATCGTTGTTATTTCTAATCTGCAATCTTTTCTTTTTACCGTCATCCGGCGACGTATTATCGATAAGATCCGGAAAAATATAACCCGCGAGATTTATGCCGCGACGATGCAATCGTCCGTCCCGGCTTTTCATGATGGGGTGGATAATCTTTTGGAGGCTAAAGAATTTGAGCAAGCTATTGAGGGTGCGCTCAATCAGCTTTCGCCGAGGATCAGGGAGATTTATAAATTAAGCCGGGAAGACGGCCTGAGCAACAGGTTGATCGCCGGAAAGCTTGATCTATCCGAACAAACCGTCAAAAACCAGATATCGGCCGCGATAAAGCATTTACGGAAATCATTAAAAAGCCTTACTGCCCTTATTATATTTTAGGAACGTTACACGGTACGCCTCGCTGCGATTATTTCATTTTTGTATAGTACCATCGCTCTCTGTATCCGACTATTAGGAAAGTCAGACAAAATGAGCCGGATCGATATTGAATACTTAATGGACCGATACCTTAACGGTGAAGCTTCGGCGCAGGAAATTGAACAAGTTGAAAGCTGGCTGGAACAGCATGGAAATCCCGAATCCGGCTGGAACGAAATGGACAAGGCCAGCCGCGGCAAATGGCTGGACAGTTTGTATACGGATATCCAGGCGAGCGCTGGTATAAATGATCCAAAAGTAATTCGCATGAGGCCGGCGGGGAATTTGTGGCGCGGCGTAGCGGCAGCAGCAGCCATGCTTGCCGTATTTTTTACCATATACCAGGAATGGCCGCTTTTACACAGCAAGTTGTACCCCGACAAATTAGTGGCAATAAAAGTCCCTGCAAATCAACAAAGCCAGGTTATTTTGAGCGACGGGAGTAAAATTTCATTAAACTCAACATCCCGGTTACAATATCCAAAAGCATTTAGCGGAAAAACAAGAGAAGTTTATTTATCAGGCGAAGCATATTTTGATATTGTGCACAATGCTGCCAAGCCTTTTATTATTCATACAGGCAAGGTGATCACGACAGTTTTAGGGACTGCGTTTAATATTAAAGAAGATGGCCGACAGCACACGGTAATTGTTACGGTGGCGCGGGGAAAAGTAAGTGTCGCGAACGGTGGCCAGGCATTGGGCGTTATCACGCCTAACCAGCAAATTAGCTTTAATACCGTTAGCTATCAGCACTTGCAACGAGTGATCGATATTAAACCTGTAATTGCCTGGCTTGAAAGTGACATCCACTTTGATGACATGACGTTTGCGGCTGTTGCGTTGCAGCTGCAGCAGCGTTTTAACGTTAAAATAAGTTTTGCAAACGAAAAAATTAAAAACTGCCGCTTTACTGGCACCGCACTTAAGGCGGATAAGCTGGATAAGATATTAAATGTACTATGCGCCTTTAACAACGCAACTTACCGGGCCGAAGGGAACGGGAATATCATTATCGATGGCCCGGGGTGTAAATAGTCAATATGAAAACTACAGATGTTTTTAATATTAATCAGGTGCGTGATAGGTTCGCGAGAGCGATCTTATTGATAGCCGGCTTTTTAATCTTGTTATGCAACACGGGAAACGGGCAAAGTATCATTACAGAGAAAGTAACGCTGGGTCTCCGGAATGAGAGTATGGAAACTGCCATCAAAAGAATAGAACAGCAATCCATTTTCAGGTTTTTTTATCGGAATGAGGATGTAAGGCCTTTGGTTCACCTGAATTTAACAACTGCAACGCGCACCATTACGCAAACGCTGGATGCCTTACTTCAAAACTCCTTTCTGTCATTCCGGCAAATAGATCAGCATATTTTACTGGAGCGTAGGGATCAGCAAGGATCATACGAGATAAGAGGAAGAGTATTGGATAGTGCCGATAAGAAGGCTGTTGCAAACGCAAGCGTATTTTTAAGCAATGCGACGATAGGGTGTAAAACCGCGGACGACGGCACTTTTGTACTGCATAATGTGCGGCCCGGGAAATATGACCTGGTGGTTTCCATTATCGGATTTGGAACGTATAACCGGAATGTAATCGTAACAAATAACAATGTCGATTCGCCCGATATTATCCTGTTCCCAAAAACGATCGCCTTAAACGAAGTTAAAGTAAAGTTTAAGACTGATCCTGACCGCGGGAAATATTATGGCTGGTTTAAGGATGAGTTTTTAGGCACGTCGGACCTGGCCCGGGAATGTAAAATATTGAATCCGGAAGTGCTTGATCTTAATTATGATGAAGCTAAGAACAGACTTACCGCTTCATCCTATGATTTTTTAGAAATTGAAAATCGTGCACTGGGATATAAGATCAAATATCATCTAACAGATTTTTCATTTCAAACTGCCAGTGTTGATGAAAAAAATATCTTTTATAAGGGAGATGTATTATTTGAAAAGCTTACGGGGACACCGCGGGAAGAAAACCGCTGGAAAAGAAACAGGCAGAAGGTTTACGAAAATTCGCCAATGCACTTTTTACGTTCAGCAGTTAATAACCGGCTGGAAGAAGATGGCTTTAGGGTACAGCCGCTGGTAACATATACCAACCCTGAACACCCTTCTGGCAGCCCGGTCAAAAAACTATTGCCTTTGCCCCTGTATAAAAAAGATATTATACAAACCACTAATCAGGCTGGTCAATTTGCGCTTGCTTATAATGCTGACGGACTATATGTAAGATATAGTAAAACCCACCATTTTCATACGGGCGATGATTTCAAAGATTTGAATACTTCCGGCAATACGGAAAATACCCTGGTAAAATTTAATTTACCAAGAGTGTTTTTTTATGCTAATGGCGTAATTGCTAATCCATACAGTATTTTGTTTTACGGCGCGTGGGGCAAAAACCGTGTGGCCGAGCTTTTACCCGTTGATTATGAACTGCCAACAGGCAAAATCAAAAACGGCGACAACACAACACCAAAAACCGACGAAGCACATGACTTACCCTCGCAGTCAAATTATTTGCAGGCAGCGTTATTAAAGCTGAAAACAACATCAGACAGTATTAATGAAACCAGGACGCCTGAAAAGCTTTTTCTTCAATTTGACAAACCAAATTATGCTGTTGGCGATACGATATGGTTTAAAGCATATCTTTTCCATGCGCCCACGCTTGGCCTGTCGGCCAAAAGCGGGATCATGTATATCGATATCGCTAACGACAGCAGCACCTTTATTAAACAATACCGGCTGCCGGTTAAGGACGGGCTTAGCTGGGGAAGTGTCGATTTAAACGATTTCCCGGCAGGCAATTATACCCTTAGGGCCTATACCAGCTGGATGCGCAATTTCGGCGCGGATGGTTTTTTCTATAAACGTTTTATATTGGCCGATGCCAATGAGCAAACCTGGCTGGCAAATAGTAAAGCCACATCCGCTGTTGTGAACGGAAAGCTGCAGGCAAGCATAAAACTGCAGCTCAGCGACATAAATAAAACAGCGCTTTCTGATAAAGCCCTGCAATTAGAAGTAATGGCCGGGAACCACCATTTATATAAACAGCAGGTGCAAACCGACCAACAAGGAATACTGAATGTAAACTTTATGGCGCCCGAAAAAGCAGCCGGGCTTACGATAACCGCGCTCGATAAACAAAGCGGAAATAAACTCATTATTCCAATCGATTTGAACCGGGCAAAACATGCCGACGTGCAGTTTTTACCTGAAGGCGGCAACCTGGTAGCGGGCTTGCCGGCGCATATCGGGTTTAAAGCGATCGGCGAAGATGGAAGGGGGATAAATATTTCAGGTATCATTACGGATCATAATCAAAAGCAGGTAGCCGCCTTTCAATCTTTACATACAGGCATGGGCAGTTTTGATATGACGGTACAGCCAGGCGAAAATTATACCGCCAAGGTTACCCTGCCCGGCGGCGCAGTACAGGAATATGCTTTACCTGCTGCAAAAAGCACCGGCACCGTTTTGGGCTTAATAAACCCTAGTAACAAAGATTCTGTCACGGTATTATTGGCAGTCACAAAGGATGTAATACAATCGGGCGAAAGCTATTTTTTAATTGGCAAATCAAGGGGGATTATTTGTTATGCAGCCGTGCTGAGCTTTAAAGCAGGCACAGTAAAGCGTAATATCGCGAAACAACTGTTCCCTTCGGGCATTACCCATTTTATCCTAACGAATGCGAAAGGGCAGTCATTGAATGAGCGGCTGGTATTTATTGACCACCACGACGATCTACAGGTAGCATTTACAACCGACAAACCTGTATACGCCCCGTATGACAGTGTTGCCGTGCATATCACGGTTACGGACAGCATAGGTACACCTATTGCCGGTAATTTTTCGATGGCCATAACCGATGATGGCCAGGTTAAACAGGATACAATGAACAGCGAAAATATAATTACCTGCTTGCTGCTGACAGCCGACCTTAAAGGATATATCGAAGAACCAGGATATTATTTGCAAGCGACCAACACCCAAGCCTGGCAGGCGCTGGATAACCTGCTGCTTACCCAAGGCTGGGTAAGCTACGACTGGCAGGCGGATAAGCAGCACCCGGAATTTGCGGCGGAGGAAGAGTTTATCGTAAAGGGACAAGTACAGAACGTCATCAACCATGGAGTAAAAACTACCCATGTAACGCTGCTATCTAAGTCGCCACTTTTTGTACGGGATACCGTTACGGACAAGGATGGCCGGTTTGTGTTCCGCAATTTCCCGGTGATTGATACGCCCCGGTTTATCATTAAAGCGGTTAACAGGCATGATAAGAGCTTTAACGTAGGTATTATAATGGATGACGATAAGCCGCCGGCATTTATTATGCCGGTTGGGCCGGTCAACCGGCCCTGGTATCTCAACAGCGATACCTCGTTATTAAACATCGCTAAAAACAACCGCATCCGCATACATCAGGAATACTTTGCGACTACCGGTCATATGCTCGAAGAGGTGAAGATAATAGCCAGGAAAACCGTAAAGGGGTCGCAAAATCTGAACGGGCCGGGTAACGCCGATTTGGTGCTGGATGAGAAGGATATGATAAAAGCAGGTAAAAAAACATGGCTCGATCTGCTGCAGGAAAAAATCAAAGGATTTCGTACAGGAAATATTAAAAATTACCTTACAAGGTTTTTTGTCCAGCATAAAGCAATGGGAGATGTGATGAATGCAACAGCCAATTCATATCCCGGGCCTTATTTTCCATGGTATTTCGTAGAAGATAAACCAGTTAAATTTATTATTGATGGCATACCTTTTGGATCAACTTCCCGATCCCAAGATTCGGGTGTTCCCAATATAACTGATATAACAGAATACCTGCAATCGCACGATGCCGAGGATATCAAAGGGATCGAATTAAACAGCACCCTCAAATACAGCAGTGAGTATTTTTACAGATATTTTCCTTCAGATTGGGGGTCATTCGCGAGGATGTATTTACATACTTTCGATTTTGCCTTTATAGAAATTACTACCCGTTCGGGCCGGGGTCCGGAAATACGCAGCACACCCGGCATATATTTATATAAACCATTGGCCCTTAGCTGGCCAAAGCAATATTACAAGCCACACTATACGGTAAACGATGCTACGAAACGCCTGCAAGACCTGCGCTCAACCATTGATTGGGAGCCCTATGTTAGTACAGATAAAAATGGAAAAGCAACTATTTGGTTTTATACTGCAGGTAATCCGGGTACTTACACGCTGACTATTGAAGGGACTGACTGGGATGGCAATCTGGGTTTTAAAATGGGAAAGATCAGGATTGGTAAACCCGGTATTTAAAAATCAGGGAAATAGAAGGTCGACTATGTTGAAAGCCTGTTTGTTTTTGATCCTCTTGTTACCGGCTGTTGGTTTAAGCCAGGCTGATACAAAATTAGAGGCCCGCGCCGGCGTATTTTTAGATGCCGCTGCCATTGGCAATAATGCGGCTGACCAACACCATATTTGGAAAGAAGAAAATGACACCACAATTTCAGAGGAATTAATTACACGGCTAAAAAACTTTGAGCGCTTGCATATTACTGAAAAGGTTTACCTGCATTTTGATAAACCATGCTATGCCGCAGGGGATACCATTTACTTTAAGGCTTATGTTACCATGGGCCAAAGACATCGGCCATCCAGCTTAAGCGGTGTTTTGCATGTTGATCTGATAAACAATAATAATGAGGTCGACCGCTCAATAAAGCTTCAGATTGCGGGCGGCGTTGCCTGGGGTGATTTTGCACTGGCCGATTCACTTCCCGGGGGCAATTACCGGGTGAGGGCTTATACCAACTGGATGCGAAATGAAGGCGATGCGGCTTATTTTTACCAAACGATCCCGATCGGTTCTGTTATTGATCATAAAATATCCGAAAGCAATACCCGGAGTACGATAATTGGGACCGCTAAAGCGGATATGCAGTTTTTTCCTGAAGGCGGAAAACTGATCAACGGGATTAAATCCAAAGTGGCGTTTAAAGCGATCGGTGCAAATGGGTTGGGCATCGAGGTTAAAGGGGAAATAACCGACAATGAAAATAAAAACGTTGCCACTTTTGTGTCCGCACACCTGGGCATGGGTTATTTTTACCTGACCCCGGTGCAAGGTAAAACCTATAAAGCAAACCTAACCTATGCTAACGGCACAAAGGATACGATCAATTTGCCGCGTGCCGAAAATAAAGGAATAACCCTATCCATTAACAATGATTCGCCGCCAAACGCGTCAGTTCAAATTGAGGCCAATAACCCGTATTACCAGGAAAATAAAAATAAAGATCACACACTGCTGGTCTATTCGGCGGGAGTGGCCACTACCGTTAATTGCAAGCTGGACAGCCCTTTAATTAAACTTGACATTTTAAAGCGTCGCATGCATACAGGTGTTGCTACAGTTACCCTGTTTTCACCTGCCGGTGAGCCTTTATGCGAACGGTTGATATTCGTGCAAAACAATGATCAGTTGAACCTCGCGGTAAGCAGTGATAAAACTACCTATCGCAAAAGAGAAAAGGTAAATATTAAGCTTAACGTGAAAGACAGGGCCGGCAACCCATCAACCGGACATTTTTCGGTAGCCGTAATTGATGAAAGCAAAGTGCAGCCGGATGAAAATACAGAAAGCACTATCCTGGCCAACCTGTTGTTAAGCTCTGATCTGAAAGGATATATCGAACAGCCAAACTACTACTTTGTCAGTATAACTGATAAAACAAATAGCGACCTTGACCTGGTAATGCTAACCAACGGGTTTCGCAGGTTTGAATGGAAACAGGTTTTAAATAATACATACCCGGACATTGCCTATCAACCCGAACCCGGGTTAGAGATTGCCGGCACCGCTAAAAGCTTTTCCGGCAAGCCCCTTGCAAATGCTGCGGTATCGTTAATAGCAGTGCCCGGCGGGCTATTCACAAGCACATTAACGGATAATAAAGGGCGGTTCCGCTTCGGCAAGCTGGTATTTTCGAATACTACAAAGTTTATGCTGCAAGCTGTAAATGCGAAGGGGCGGAATACAACAACGCTTTTTTACGATCAGGATACACCAGGCCCTGCTGTTTTTACCAATGCTGTAAGCAAACTAATGCCGGCTTATGCGGATAATAGCGTCCGGCTGGCCTCTGCTAATCAATATGGGGCGCTTAAAGGAAAGGCGCTTAAAGAGGTGGTCGTTACCGATAAAAAAATAATGCATTATCCATCAAATGGTAATTTAATTAGTCCCGAAATGGCCGATCAATTAGTGACAAGTGAGGATATCGAAAAGATTGGAGGAGCGTCACTCAAAGAAAGGATTTTAGAAAAGTTTTACGGACGCGCAAGGGCAGCAGGACTTATTGTGGTCGATGGGATGAGTATGCCGCCGGGATTTAATATCAACAATTTGAATGCGAGCGAGATTGAGACGGTTGCGGCGGCATATGGCGCAAATGCTGCTATATATGGTGGGCGAGCCGCGGGTGGCTTTTGGTTGATAACGACAAAGAAAGAAAAGGGGCTTAATCCAAAAGATATTGTTTCAATTGGCATTTTACCAATTGTACCAAAAGGCTTTTACAAGGCCCGCGAATTTTATTCGCCAAAATATGATATACCGACTCAGGCGAGTTCCCGTCCTGATCTCCGTTCGACAATTTATTGGAATCCGGAACTGGTAACAGGCAATAGCGGAACGGCTTCATTTGAATATTATAACGCGGATGGCACAGGCAGTTACCGGATAGTAATTGAAGGTATTGATGATAAAGGTAATTTAGGGAGGTATGTGTACAGGTATAAGGTGGAGTAATAACAGGAGCGGTAAACCTGGAACGATTGTGTCCCAGTGGCAAAAATCTGTCGGTGTATCTGCTGTATCACATGTATCAGCTGTATCAGATGTATCTGCTGTATCAAGTGTATCAGCTGTATCTCTCTCAAAAATTGATACACTTGAAAAATTAACGCAATAACCTTTCGCCTTAACCTTTCACCTCATTTTAATCCCTGTCGCGGCTTAGTTTGGTGATGAGCAAGGGGTTTTCCTCCAGCTCGGCGGTTTCGCGGCGGTGTTTTACGATATGCATAGCGGTAAACATGGCCTCGCGGAAAGATATTTCGGAAGCGAGATTTTTGCCGGCAATGTCGTAGGCGGTACCATGGTCGGGCGAGGTGCGTACAAAATTCAACCCCGCCGTAAAATTCACCCCCGACTCGAAAGCGATCTGTTTAAATGGGATGAGGCCTTGGTCGTGGTACATGGCCAGCACAGCGTCAAACTGCAGGTAAGTGCCATTGGCGAAAAAGCCATCGGCGGAGTACGGGCCGAAGGCCAGCATATCGTTGTTACGCGCTTCTTCAATAGCCGGGATAATTACTTTTTGCTCTTCATCGCCGATAAGGCCGTTGTCGCTGGCATGCGGGTTGAGGCCCAGCACAGCTATCTTTGGCTTGCGTACCCAAAAATCGTTGCGGAGGCTGGCGTCCATCAGCTTCAGCTTAGCCACAATTTTTTCGGCAGTAATGCTTTCGGGCACTTTCAGCAATGGTATATGGCCGGTAACCACGCCCACGCGCAGGGTATCGCTAACCAAAAACATCAACGAATCGGCAGCGCCGTCGCGTTCCTGCAGGTATTCGGTATGGCCGGGGAAATTGAACTGGTCGCTTTGAATATTGTCTTTATTGATGGGAGCAGTAACCAGGGCGTCGATGTCGCCTCGCAGCAGGTCGTTGGTGGCCCTTTCCAGGGATATAAAAGAATACTTGCCAACTTCAGCATTTACCAGGCCGGGTTCAATCTTTACATCCTCTTCCCAGCAATTGATCATATTGGGTTTGCGGTGATCCTTTTTACCAATCAGTTCGCCGGGATGATCGATCACAAAAAAGTTTAGCTCGTCTAAATTGGTCAGACGCCGGTAAAATGAGGCAACCATGGTATGTCCGTAAACAATGGGCATGCAATAATCGTATATGCGGCTATCCGCCAGTGTTTTCAGGATTATCTCTAAACCTATCCCGTTTACGTCGCCTATGCTGATCCCTATTTTTAGTTTCTCGCTCATGTTATATTATGATTACACCGATTAGGGTGTGATTGCACCGATTTTTTGGTCATTGGTCAGTTGCCTTTGGTCGTTAATTGGTTTTTGCCTTTGACCATTCGCCTTTCAGCTTTGATCTTATTTAATGCAAATAAAAGATTTTAAGCTGATTAAAGGACAAATATGTATTAATTTGCCCAATAATTGAATAATAAATGACATTGGTAAGAGCAAAAAAGCACCTGGGTCAGCATTTCCTTACTGATAAAAATATAGCTGCTAAAATTGTGGAGAGTCTGCGGCCGGATAACCAGTACAAGCAGGTGCTGGAGGTTGGGCCGGGCATGGGGATATTGTCGGATTTCCTGCTTCAAAAATCGGAATACGAGGTATATATGATCGATATTGATACCGAGTCGTACCAATATCTTCAAAAAAAATATCCCCGGTTAGGAAGCCGACTGATTAACGCCGACTTTTTGGATATGGACTTTGCCGCGTATTTTACAGGGCCGCTGGGCATCATTGGCAATTTCCCATATAACATATCGTCGCAAATTCTATTTAAAGTATTGGATAACCGCCAGCAAGTCATCGAAGTAGTGGGCATGTTCCAGAAGGAAGTGGCCGAACGGTGTTCAGCCAAACCAGGCAGCAAAGAATACGGTATCCTGAGCGTTTTTTTGCAGGCTTATTATAAGGTTGAATATTTGTTTACCGTAAAGGCGGGCGTTTTTAACCCGCCCCCAAAGGTACTTTCGGCAGTTATACGTTTAACCCGTAACGAAACTGGGGAGCTTAACTGTGATGAAAAATTATTTTGGCAGGTGGTGAAGGCCGGGTTTAACCAACGCAGGAAAACATTAAGGAACGCCTTATCGTCGCTTATCAACAAAGAAAAAATGACAGACGACAAAATGCTTGACCTGCGAGCCGAACGCCTGGGCGTTGACGATTTTGTGCGGCTAACGAACGAGATATCCCGCAACAGATAAATATTGCCTAAAACACCTGGACTGGCTCCTGGTGACCTACACCCTGCATTTCCTTTACCGATTTAGCCATCCGCTTAATAAAGAGGTAATTGGCAGTGCCCCCTATTGCCGCACCGATAATCGGTATCATCCTTTCGGCGGTACGGGTGCCTAAAAGCAATAACAATTTTTCGGCGATGCCCTCCATCATCGTTTTAGTTAGCGTTACACGTGCATCTACTTTAAGGGAAGTGGCAACCAGTTTCATAAATTCCTCAAAACCCATTTGATAACTGCCGCGGTAATAGTACATAATGGCCATGGTTACCCGGAATTGCTGGGTAATAAGGTTCATAAAATCCAGCGGCACACCAACTACCATTGTGATTATGCCGCCGCTGCCCGATATAACGCCGGAACCGGCTGCCAGGTAAGCGCATTGGTCGATAAATTTCTCCAGCCCCATTTTATCAACGCCCTTTTTAATGTTAAGCTGATCGATGTGGTCAAATATCTGTTTAAAGCCTTCCTGCGAAAGCTTTTGCGCCTGGCGCTTTATGCCCGCCTGCAGTTTATTAAATTTGGTTAATTTCATTTGTTGTAGTATATAACTGATAGTATAGCCGGATTAGTATAGGCTAAACCCGTGCCAGTTTTAAAGAATCTGACAAATCCGGCAAACGTTACATACTGAACGCGAATAATCCCCTTCATTTTGTAAATTCGCCGGATATAAATATCTAACTAAGCATTTGAAAAATAACATACTCATCGTTGACGATATTCACCCTGTTTTTATAGAACGGGCCAAAGCCATGGGCTACCAATGCGATTACCGGCCTGCAATAAAACCCGGCGGGGCACTTGAAATTCTTGGCGACTATGCCGGCCTGGTGATGCGATCGAAATTTAAGCTCGACAGGCAATATATAGATGCGGGAAAAAATCTGCGTTTTGTTTGCCGTGCCGGTGCGGGAATGGATAATATCGACGAAAGTTACGCTGCGGGCAAAGGAATAGAACTGATCAACGCACCGGAAGGAAATGCTGATGCTGTAGGGGAGCATGCCATGGGTTTGTTGCTTTCCCTTATGAATAATTTAAATAATGCCGATGCCCAGGTACGATCCGGAATATGGGACCGCGAAGCCAATCGCGGCCACGAGTTGAAAGGCAAAACGGTCGGCATTATAGGATATGGTTTTATGGGCAAAAGCTTTGCGCGGAAGCTATCCGGGTTTGGCGTAAATGTGATTGCTTACGATAAATATAAAACGGGCTTTAGCGACGAATACGCCCGTGAAGTAAGCATGGAGGAAATCGTAAAGCACAGTGACGTATTGAGCCTGCACATCCCGTTAACTGCCGAAACTTTAGGATTGGTGAATGAAGAGTACCTGTTCCATTTCAAAAAGCAAATATTTTTGATCAATACGTCTCGTGGTAAGGCGGTACAAACCAGGGCTGTTCTAAATGCTATTTCACAAGGGAAAATTTTGGGCGCGGGACTTGATGTGCTTGAGATTGAAAAGTTCCCCGCATTGGCCGAACAGGAATGGTTTAATCAATTGCGACAATCCGGCAAAGTAATATTAACGCCTCATGTTGCCGGCTGGACTTTTGAATCATACCGTAAGATAAGTGAAGTAATGGCCGAGAAATTGTTAGTCTGGAGTTCTAAGTCCTGAGTCCGAAGTCTAAAACGGATTGGACTTGCGATTCCGGACTCAAGGCTTCAGACTTAAAATCACATTATCTATCAATCTCGTTTTTCCCGCGCGTGCCGCCACTAATGCGACAACTTTCTTTGAATCTTCAACAGCGGGCAGCAGTGTGTCACCGTCGGCAATTTCAAAATATTCCAGTTCTATACCCGGCTCATTGCCGATCATTAATTCTGCGTTCCTTTTTAGCCCGGTGATATTACCGGCATCAAAATTACCTTCAATCCAATCTAATGTTTTTGATAAGGTTAAGGCGTGCTGGCGATCATCCGGCGTCAGGTGAATATTCCTGGAACTCATAGCCAGGCCATCGGGCTCACGCTTTATAGGGCACATTACCAATTTGACGGGCAAACTGAGCAACTCAACCATTTTGCTAATAACCAGGAATTGCTGGTAATCCTTTTGGCCGAAAAAAGCCGTATCGGGTTTAACCAGTGAAAACAATTTGTACACGATTTGGGTAACGCCCTGGTAATGTCCCGGCCTGAATTTTCCCTCAAGTAAATTCTCCAATCCGCCTATATCCAAATGCCATTGTTCATTACCATCATACATTTCTTTTTCATCCGGGCTAAACAAAATATCGCAGTTTGCCTGTTCCAGCATTTGAATGTCGGCTTCTATCGTCCGCGGGTATTTTTCAAGGTCTTTCGGGTCGTTAAACTGGGTAGGATTTACAAAAATGCTGCATATTATTTCGTCATTACACGCTTGAGCCTGTTTTATTAACGAAACATGTCCCTGGTGCAGCGCACCCATCGTTGGTACTAAGCCTATGGTTTTATGAGCAGCGCGGGCTTGCTGTAAATGTTTCTGAAGAGCTTCCCTGGTAGTAAAAATTTTCATTAAAAAGTACCTTGCTTTTGATGGTTATCCAGTAACCTGCGGATCAAAGTTATTTGCAATTTTATTGCCGGTTGGGCATAAATTTTAACCGCTTTTACTTGCAAAATCCGGCAAAGGTGCAAAATCAGTTAAAATTTACCAAAAGTAACTTGCATAATTGGTTGCCAGTTCATATAATAATGCTTATATTTGCACACTCAATTTTTTTATACTTCTTATATAAATTTAATACTGATATAGTGATGGGTAAATCTAAGCTTTTGTTTATAACTCACGAAATGTCTCCGTTCCTTGAACTCTCAAAAATTTCCGAAATCACACGCCAGCTTCCGCAGGCTATGCAGGAAAAAGGTTACGAAATCCGTATCCTTATGCCACGTTTTGGAAATATCAACGAGCGCAGGAACCGTCTGCATGAAGTGATCCGTTTATCGGGAATGAACATTATTATTAACGATAACGATAATCCGCTGATCATCAAAGTTGCCTCGATCCCTTCGGCGCGTATGCAGGTTTATTTTTTAGACAATGAAGAATATTTTCAGCGTAAACAGGTATTTACCGATAAAGACGGTAAGTTTTATGCCGATAATGACGAACGCATGATCTTCTTTTGTAAAGGTGCATTAGAAACTGTTAAAAAATTAGGCTGGGCTCCGGATGTAATTCATTGCCACGGCTGGATGAGCGCTTTAATACCGGCTTATTTAAAGACGACCTATAAAGACGATCCGACATTTAAAAATTCAAAGGTAATTTACTCTGTTTATGAGAATGATTTTACCGGCGCTATGGATCCTGATTTTGCTCAAAAGGCAGTGATGGGCGATATGACCGAACAGCACACCGCGGTTTACAAACCCGGAACCAACTCGGCTTTATATGCCGGTGCAATTCAATACAGCGACGGCATAGTTTTAGGGAGCAGTATTATTGACGATGAAGTGTTAAATAATGTTAAAAACAGCAATAAATCGGTTTTAGAGTTCGATTCCACCTCAGATTTCGAAAATTATTACAATTTTTACGACGAAATTGCCAATGAAGAATTGGCACAAGTTGTATAAGCTTTGAGATCATATATGAAATTTTTCCGGTTAGACTTATTGACCCTGTTGATAAGTCTTTTTATTTTAAACAGCTGCAAAAACCAGGACGCTGTTGGTTTAGGCTTAAGTCCATCTGCACAGCTAAACGGTAACCTTGTTGATACCTCAACCATTTTTACCAATACGGTTGTAGATGATACTATTCCCACCACCAACCTGGCTAAAATGCCGTTAGCCTATTTTAATGATCCGATATTTGGATTAACTGAAGCAAATATAGCCGGAGACCTGAATTTACCGTCGGCCTCTTCCTATACTCTGCCAACTGGTACAATAGTTATCGATTCGGCCCGCCTTGTCGTGCAATATGCCGATGGCTTTTATGGAGATTCCACCGCATCAAATTATACAGTTAATGTTTTTCAGCTGAATGAAAAATTTAATGGTAATTCGTCTTATTACAATACAAAACAGTGGGATTATAATCCGAATGCTTTGTTGGGTTCACTAACATTTCATTCCAGAACACACACGATGATAAAAATTTCAAATATCATAGTAGGCAAGCCAGACACATTGATTACGGCAGTTCCCCAAATCCGGATCCCTATCAGCACCAATTTTGTAAACACCAATCTTTTCAATGCAAGCAGCACCACACTTGCCAATAATAACCTTTTTCAAAATATAGTAAAGGGATTGTATATTACGCTGGATAAAAATAAAACGACAGGCGCCGGCGGCGTATTTATGATTAAATCCGACACCTTAGCGGTATATTACAGAGCCAATAACGGAACTACAATTGATACTTCTGTTGTAAAACTGCCTGTATCACATACAGCGGCTCAGGTAAAGCACACCTATTCAGCAACTATACAGGCCGAATTAAATAATACCAACCCGTCAAAGGGAACTATTTATTTAGAAGGGCTTGCAGGTTTGAGGGCTAAGGTTAGTTTCCCTAATTTGTTAGTAAATCTTCGAAATAATTTATTGAAAAAGGATAGTGATATCGTATTGAACCGTGCGGAATTAGTTGTTACCCCGGTGGCAGGTTCTGATATACCTTACAAGCCCTCACCTAAATTAACAATGTACAGGCTCGATCTGGCACATCAGCGTACAATGGTAGAAGATGCGAATTCCGCAGGCGACCTGCGCTCGCAAGGCGCGGCTGTTTTTGGTGGATTTTATAATACGACCAAAAAAAATTATCATTTCGTAGTTACCGCTTATTTGCAGGACCTGTTGGGTAATAAAACCATAGATTACGGTACTTATATTGCGCCAATAGACACTGCCGGCGGAAGTACAAGCCCGACGGTTGATATCAATCCTTCTATACAAGCGGCATCACGTACGGTAGCAGGCGGCGGAGCAGATAAAACCTCGCCATACCAGATAAAATTAATTATTATCTACACCAAAGTACACAAGTAGAACAGTCCGAAACGCTAAAAAGCCCGAAGAAGAGATTAAATTATCTGTCCTTCGGGCTTTTTGGGTTTCTGGCCATTCAGGCCCGCGACTTTCCAACTTTCTTGTTACTTTTGTTTCAATTACATTTATCAATCTTTTTATGTGCGGAATTGTCGGTTACATAGGTTACAGGGATGCTTATCCAATTATTATCAAAGGGCTTCACCGTTTAGAATATCGCGGGTACGACAGTGCCGGGATTGCCTTATTTGACAAACAGCTTAAGGTTTTTAAAAAAGCCGGGAAAGTTAGCGACCTTGAAAATTTTGTGAAAGATATTGACCTGGGCGGCAGTATTGGCATGGGCCACACGCGCTGGGCAACACATGGCGCTCCAAGCGACCGGAACTCTCATCCCCATTCATCCGGCGATCGTAAGCTTACCATTATTCACAATGGTATCATCGAAAATTACGGTATTATTAAAGAGACGCTTATAAATAAAGGACATATTTTTAAAAGCGATACCGACACAGAAGTCTTAATTCACCTGGTTGAAGATATCCAGGATGAAACTGGTTTAGACCTCCGCGAAGCAGTTAGGGCGGCGCTAAATAAGGTAATAGGCGCTTACGCTATTGTTATAATGAGTGCCGATGAACCCGACCTGCTGATTGCCGCGCGAAAAGGCAGCCCGATGGTAATCGGTGTTGGAAAGGGTGAGTACCTTATAGCTTCGGATGCTACGCCTATTGTGGAATACACCAAAAATGTGATTTATTTAAATGATAATGAGATCGCGTTTGTACGGCGGGAAGACCTGCTGATCAAGAATATCGACAATACAGTACAAACACCCTATATACATGAGCTTGATCTCCAGTTAGAAATGCTGGAGAAAGGCGGGTATGAGCATTTTATGCTCAAGGAGATTTACGAGCAGCCCCGCTCGATACGTGATTGCATGCGCGGCCGTATTTATCCCCAAGAAGGCAAAGTGCAGCTTGGCGGGATAAAAGAGTATACCGAGAAATTAAAAAATATCGACCGGATCATCATAGTGGCATGCGGCACTTCATGGCATGCGGGCTTGGTGGGCGAATATTTGATCGAAGAATATGCCCGTGTTCCTGTGGAAGTGGAATATGCCTCTGAGTTCAGGTACCGTAATCCTATCATTACCGAAAAAGACCTGGTTATCGCCATTTCGCAATCAGGCGAAACCGCAGATACCATGGCAGCTATTGAACTTGCAAAAGAAAAAGGGGCCACTATTTTTGGTATTTGCAACGTGGTCGGTGCTTCAATACCGCGTACTACACATGCTGGTGTTTATACTCACGCCGGTCCCGAAATTGGCGTAGCATCAACCAAAGCGTTTACCGCGCAGGTAACAGTATTAACACTAATGGCATTTTATATCGCACAGCAACGAGGTGCCATTACGCAAAGTAAACTGGTTGAGCATTTAACCGGTTTAAATGAAATACCCGAATTAGTTGAAAGGGCTTTAAAATCGGATGATCATATCAAAAAAATAGCGGCTAAGTTTAAAGATTCTTCAAACTGCTTATTTTTGGGTCGGGGCAGCTCGTTCCCGGTGGCGCTTGAGGGCGCTTTAAAATTGAAGGAAATTTCGTACATCCATGCGGAGGGATACCCCGCTGCCGAAATGAAACACGGCCCGATTGCCTTAATTGATGATTCAATGCCCGTTGTGTTCATCGCCACTAAGGATTCATCATACGAAAAAGTAGTCAGCAATATACAGGAAGTTAAAGCCCGGAAAGGGCATGTTATAGCGATAGTGACTGAAGGGGATACCGAGGTAAAAGGCATGGCCGATTATGTTATCGAGATCCCGCAAAGCGACGAAGCTTTCGTGCCGCTGCTGGCAACCATTCCGCTCCAGCTATTGGCTTACCACATCGCGGTAATGCGCGGTTGTAATGTTGATCAGCCGCGGAACCTGGCAAAGTCGGTCACGGTGGAGTAAGGAAAGTCCATAGTCGATGGTCAATAGTCCATGGCAAAATTCTCTTTTAGGCTATTTAAAAAAGCGGGTAATCGATTTGTGAATTACCCGCTTTTCTATGGTCTATCGACTAAGCGTGCACCGGCATAGATTTCATTGCTTCATCCAGATCAAGTTCAAGTCCTTTGGCAATGGCCATTCCGAGTCCTATATCAGCCCGGAACCAGTGGCAAAGCTGCCTGTTGACGATCAGCTCGCGTTTTGGCCCGGCAACGCCGCTCATTGAATTGGTGATGTTTTTTATGAGGTCGAGTTTTGCCTGCTCGCTCATTAACCGGTATAAGTTACCGGGCTGGGTATAGTGGTCATTTTCTCCTTCGGCGTTACGGTCGTACCAGTCGGCTACGCCAGTACCTAAATCCCACGACGGTTCTTTATAGGTCGGGTCAGGAACGATCTCATCAAAGCTATTAGGGAAATAATTCGGTGCCGAGCCCTGGTTGCCATCAACGCGCATCTGCCCATCGCGCTCGTAATTATTCACTTCAAACGGACATCGGTTAACCGGGATCTGCTCATAGTTGCCCCCTAAACGGTGACGATGCGCATCGGGATAAGATAACAATCTTCCCTGGAGCATTTTATCCGGCGAATAACCAATTCCGTCTACAACATGAGCAGGAGCAAATGCAGCTTGCTCAACGTGAGCGAAATAGTTATCCGGATTTTTATTTAATTCCAATACGCCAACATCAATCAACGGAAAATCACCATGCGGCCAAACCTTTGTCAGGTCAAACGGGTTCCATTTGTACGTTTTTGCCTGTTCTTCTGTCATCACCTGTATTTTCAAGTCCCACTGAGGGAAATCGCCGTTATCGATGGCGGTTAACAGATCGTGCTGAGCAAAATCAGGCGCTTTCCCGCGCATTTCGCCTGCTTCGTCATCGGTAAAGTTTTTAATGCATTGTTTGGTCATGAAGTGAAATTTCACCCAATGCCTTTCATTATTGGCATTGATCATGGAGAATGTATGGCTTCAATAACCTTGCATGTGCCTGTAGCCATAAGTTGTGCCCCTGTCTGACATCAGGATAGT
>JAQBOH010000196.1 GCA_028288125.1 Mucilaginibacter sp. | reverse complement strand
GCCGAAGGATTAACTTACGACGACGTTTTATTACTCCCCGCTTATTCTGAAGTTCTGCCGCGCGATGTGGATACCAGCAGCTTTTTAACAAAAAAGATCAGGTTAAACATTCCGATCATCTCGGCCGCTATGGACACGGTTACCGAATCGTCATTGGCAATTGCTATTGCCCAGGCCGGCGGTATTGGCATGCTCCATAAAAATATGACCGTGCAGGCCCAGGCCGAAGAGGTGCGTAAAGTAAAGCGCTCGGAAAGCGGCATGATAAAGGATCCTATTACCCTGGTAGAAGGCGCCTTGCTGGCCGACGCGTTTGGCATAATGAAGGAGTATGGCATTGGAGGCATTCCCGTGGTGGACGCCGAACATAAATTAAAAGGTATTATTACCAACCGCGATCTGCGTTTCCAAAAAGATATGACCCTGCCTGTTAGCGGGGTAATGACCAAAACCAATTTGATCATTGCGCCCGAAGGCACCACCTTAGTGCAAGCCGAGGCTATATTGCAAAGCCATAAAATAGAAAAGCTCCCGGTTGTAAATGCTAAGGGGATACTGGTTGGCCTGATCACTTTTAAGGATATTCAGAAAGTAAAAAACTTCCCGAGCGCCTGTAAGGATGAATTTGGCCGCTTAAGAGTAGGTGCGGCAGTGGGCGTGGCCGCTGATAATATCGACCGGGTTGTTGCCTTGGTAAATGCAGGGGTTGACGTAGTGACCGTTGATACCGCCCACGGTCATTCAAAGGGTGTTATTGAAATGGTTAAGCAAATTAAAAAACTATACCCCGACCTGCAGGTTATCGCAGGTAACGTAGCCACCGCAGATGGCGCGATAGCGCTGGCAGATGCCGGTGCGGATGCTGTGAAGGTGGGCATTGGGCCGGGTTCTATTTGTACCACCCGTATCATTACAGGCGTTGGCGTACCGCAGTTATACGCGGTTTACGAATGCGTAAAGGCGCTGGAGGGACGCGGCATCCCGGTTATCGCCGATGGCGGTATTAAACAAACAGGAGACATTGTTAAAGCCATTGCTGCCGGCGCATGCGCGATCATGGCCGGTTCGTTATTTGCGGGGGTTGAAGAATCGCCGGGCGAAACGATCATATATGAGGGACGTAAGTTTAAGTCGTATCGTGGCATGGGCTCGGTAGAGGCCATGGCAAAAGGCTCAAAAGACAGGTATTTCCAGGATGAAACCGATGTGGTAACCAAGCTGGTACCCGAAGGGATCGTAGGCAGGGTGCCCTATAAAGGCACAATGAGCGAAGTGGTTTACCAATATATTGGCGGTTTGCGTGCCGGTATGCACTATTGCGGCGCTGCTAAAATCGAGGACCTGCAAAAGGCCAGATTTGTGCGCATTACCGCGGCCGGTATGCGAGAGAGCCATCCACACGATATTACGATAACCAAGGAAGCGCCGAATTATACGAGATGAGAGATTAGTGATCAGAGGTAAGAGATTGGGTTAAAAATTTCATCAATTCTCTAAATCATTAATTCAATAACTAAAAAAATCACTAATTCATCAAATCACTAAATCACCAATTAATTGAAATCCATCTGTGTATTCTGCGGGGCTAATTTTAACGGCGACCCGGTATTAAAGCAAACTGTTGAGCAACTAGCCGAAGTTATGGTAAGCCGGAATATGGATCTTGTATATGGCGGCGGGCGCGTGGGTGTAATGGGCCTGCTGGCCGACGAGGTGTTGCGCAGGGGCGGAAAGGTAACCGGTATCATTCCGCAATTTTTAATGGATAAGGAAGTTGGGCATACCGGCTTAACGGAATTGCATATCGTAAAGAATATGCACGAGCGCAAGCAGCTGATGAACGACCTTTGCGATGGCATTGTAACTCTCCCCGGGGGCCTAGGCACGCTCGAGGAATTTTTTGAAGTATTGACCTGGCTTATGCTGGGCATACATCAAAAACCGGTTGGTTTACTGAATATCAATGGCTTTTACGACCACCTGCTGATGCAAATGGACCTGATGGTTGACCAACGGTTTTTAAAGCCCGGCAACCGCCAGCTGCTGATAACCTCAACCGATGCAATTGAGCTCATCGACCTGATGGAAAATTGCACGCTCAAGCCGGATGATATTTGGTTTAAAGATAAAATTTAATCTTGAGTCTTAAGTCGGATTCTTTCACATGAGGTACTGACTCAAGACTTTGGACTTCCGACTCAGGACTTCCTAAACGCTTTGTTTTCTACAGGCTGCAAAACCATTGTTAAATGGGGCCGCTGTAAAATTGAACCCAATTTTTTCAACTCCGGTAATACATTAAATCGCTTGCACAAATAGGTTATCAATAACAGGATCATAATTTCTTATATTTATATAGTATTTGAAAGATAGCTTACGCTTATACCGCCTTATACGCTATCTTTTAAATTAAGATACATAATTTAAAAGATATTTTTTTTCTAATATGGGAAAAGAAACTGTTGACGACCTGGTGCGGTTCATGCTGCCGTATCCCGATAGCGTTAAAGCCGCGGCATTGTGGTTAAGGGCCTTTGTTTGGGACCTTTACCCCGAAAGTAATGAGCTTATTTATGATAACTATAACGCGGTTGCCTTTGGCTGGTCGCCTACGGATAAGGCCGGCGACGTATTTTGCAGCATCGCTGTTTGCAGCGACCATGTTAACTTCGGCTTTAACCGGGGCGTGGATATCCCAGATACCAAAAAATTATTGCTGGGAAATGGCTCTCTGTACCGTTTTATCCGCGTTAGAGAAAAAGAAGATTTCCCAGAGGAATATATCAAAAAGCTCCTCGAAATGGCTTAT
>JAQBOH010000157.1 GCA_028288125.1 Mucilaginibacter sp. | reverse complement strand
AAATATTGGATATAGCTTATAGATAAAATCTTTATGCATGTCATACCCTGTATTATGTACATAGTGTTCACTTACTAATTTATTTCCAAGCGCTCGTTCCTTTCTTGCCAAGTCATAATATTTAGGCAAGGCCAGGAAATTTCCTTTTAAGGTTGCATACATTGCAAATAATGTTTGCTCAATAACCCATGACGTTACCGCCTGCGGTTTATTATCCATTACCAGATCAGCAAAATTGAAAAATGATTCATCAAAATTATGCAGCAGTATCCCTGAATTAAACCGGTTTAGTATTGGCGTAGGAATATATTGGGACATTGTATCATCATCAAACGTGTAAACATTGCCTACATCTAAGTTATAGCACCCATTAAAACTGCCAGTCTCGATAATATCCAGAATTTCATTTGGTTTTGAAAAGAAAAGCACGTCCGAATCAATATGCAACATATAAGGGGTCCGCTTTTCAATGATCATATCGAATAATTTGATTGAAAAAAGATAATATCCCCGTAATTTGGCACAATTATGCAGACCCTTTGATGATAAATAATTCTGTACTTTTAAGTTGTTTTCGCTTCTTATAAAAATCTTTATACCAGGAAATATTTTTTTTAGCAAATCAATTTCCTTTATTGTAAGTGTTCCATCCTCATGATAATGTATATAGATATCCCTTTTCCAAAAGCAAAAACTATATAAAGACGCTATAGATTCATAAAAACGTTTTTTGTTAGCTAATATCGAGAGCGTTAACCGGGCGTTTTCTTTTTGTAAAGTAATAGGTGACAGTTTATCCAGTTTTTTGTGCAGCAACGCCTGATAGGCGGTTTTTACTATTTTTTGCGATACCCTGGTATAATAATGAGGGTTATTAAACTGGAGTTCAAATTTTATCTTCTTTATTATCTTTTGGATCATATTAACTAAATAAAGCGATATACTGTTTTGCAATCTTGTTCCGGTTGAACTTCTCAAATGCAGCCTTCCTGCAAGCTTTTCGGTTTATTGTTTTTAACCTCGAAATACTGCTTATCATTCCCTCATCGGTATTTACAATAAATCCAGTAAGGCCATTTTCAATAACTTCCGGTACCGAGCCCCGATCAAACGCTATAACGGGCGTGCCGCAGGCCATAGCCTCAACCATAACCATTCCAAAGGGCTCATCCCATTCAATCGGGAACAATAATGCTTTGGCTTGCCTTAAATAATTGTTTTTTTCGATGTCATTCAAGCCTCCAATATATTTAATTTGCAGGCCATCAATATATGGTTCAATTTCAGTTTTAAAATAACGGGCGCTATCGGCAGTCGGCGAAATATTACCGGCGATAATGAGCTGAAGATTAGCTGCTTTAGCGACTTTTATAGCGGTATGTGCTCCTTTTATTCTGTCGAGTCGGCCCAAAAACATCAACGGCGCATCATCAGGCACTATTTCATTAAGCTCGTATTGCGAAAAATCAATCGCATTATATATGGTTTTCCATTTCCCAGCCACATTGCCGGTTGAAACGCAGTAATTACTGCAGGCTGTGAATATTAAATTTTTATTTGGTAAGGCATTTATAATTTTTATTCCCGTGGTCGCAACTGGCCGGCCATATGTCATGATTTTTTTTACCCGGTGATTTAAAATAGGCAGCAGATAAGCTAACCGTCCAAAATTGTGTATAAGGTGAAATTTATCTTTGTTTTTGCGCAAGAACCGCCATACAAACACACATTCCTTAAATTTTGCCGTGCGCGCCCGGTTTAAATCATTCACGCCAAATGTGACTGTGTTACCGCTGCAATATGATTCGGGCCCGGCTAATAGAGTCACTTGGTGGCCAAGTTTTTTATATTCTTCCGCAAATAAATAAACCAGCCGCTCGTGCCCGCCATATAAAGCGGGCGGCACAGGTATTCCAGGATCCATGATAAGCAATATTCTCATTCGTAAACGCCGTTAATAATATTCAGCATACGGTTGGCGCTATTTTCAAGTGTAAGGTTTTCCAAAATATAATCTCTTGGTTTAAAATCACCGCGCTTTACACTATCCCAAAAAATTCCGATTTGGCTCTCAAAGTCCTCAAAGTTCTTAAACCGCATACCACACCTTTCGTCAAAAAAAGGAACAGAGGTTGCCGGAATAATCGGCTCATTCCATTTAAAACGATTGGGATCAAGGCAAAAGCCCTGGTCCCAGGCGAATACCGGTACATTCATAGACAGTGCTTCGCAGCAGGCCAAACCCTGGCTCTCATGTTCGCAAAGGAAGATCATTCCGTTACATTGGTTCAATAAATTAAAATATTCTGTCTCGTTATATTGTCCATATATTATTTCAGTGTACGACAATCCTGATTGGTCCAATTTTTTTAATATGGGTAATCTTAGTTCCGCGTCCATCGCTTCTTTGTCCCATCTTATTTTATTGTAGACTAGCACGTCAAACTTTTTATTTGGTTGCCCGGCTGGCGACCATTTGCCAGTGTCAATGCCCGCAGACCATACCTCGCACCTATCTCTTCCATAGTAAGGAATATAAATATTCATTGCCCAATTAGAGTGTTGCAGGTACTTTGCTATAGGGTAGCCGGTAAATAATTCGGGCCATTCTGATGGGTGGGTCATTAATCCGATGCCCGCTATTATCGGATTGGGCTGATTATACCCTTTTAACGCATATTTTCCATCACCCAGTACCACAACTGCCTCACCTGCCCGTGTTTTTTCAAAAGGCAAATTGACATCATAATCAACTTTTAACAGGTCAAACCCTTTACAAAGGTTCAAAAACACCTTTTCTAATCCGCTTGTTTTATTTCGGCCGAGCAGTTTTTTGATTAAATGGATCAAGTGCCTGTCGCCTTTAAAAAACCGGTCTTTTGCTGGTTCAACCCTAAAGTATAAATGTATCTTGTTCAAAGCCTGGTTATGTGGCCGGTAGGTTATGCGGCTAACTTGTTAATATGCGTATTATTTTTCGTAATGAATTTGGTATGCTATTTTCATTTAGCGCCTGCTTTTGGCCATTTACTTTTAGCTTTCTACGCCTGTTCTGATCGCCCTTTAGTTCCTTTATTTTGGTAGCTAACTCCTCCGCATTCCGGTAAACGGCTATGTCATTATCGATATCATATAGTTCGTCAATCCCTTCGGTATATTCAGTAAGGTAGCAGGCGCCAAGCATGGGCGCTTCGATATCGCGAAGTCTTGAATAACTGCCGGGCTGTAAAAGCGGGTAACGGAATGACGGGTAACGGTTAACACCCAGTGTGATCATACTTTCGGCCGTTAACCTATTATACTTTCCAAAAGAGACCGGGCCGTTTATATTGGGGCTTAATATATTATTGCCACTTTGGCTGATATGCCTTTGTTTTAATTTACGTAAAAAGGCGGCAGATCCCTGACGCCTTACAAAATCGAGATTAAAAATTATTTTTTTATAAAATGTATACCCCGCTAAAGTATTGGTGTCTTTAGGTGCATTGGTGTCATTCCATCCGCTGCCATAAATAACTAATTTAATATCAGGATCATTCTCCATTAAACTTTCAAACAATAATTTTCTTTGGATATCATTCGAACCGATAAAAGTTACCTGGTTGTTTGTTTCTTCCTTAATGACCCGCGATGCCGGTTCAACCCATACAGGCATTGGTAAATTAATAAAAGAATATCCCGCTGTTTTATACCATTTTGCAGCTTTATATTCCGGCACCCAGTTGAGATCGAAAATTTTAAATTCAGGCGGGGCGCATGTATACTCGCGTACGTTATCGCAAAAAAAATTAACGCAGGGGATGCCTGTTTTTTGAATCTCCCTAATAGCAGGTTCATCCACCTGGGAGGGATACAAATAGCTTAAAAAAATGTCAGCCGGGTTGTTTTTTAGCCATGCGACTGTTTTCTCCCAGGTATCCTGTTTCCACTTTGCGTGAGCATTTTTGTTTTGGGGCGCCAGCCCTAATGCCCAATCGGCATCCGGGCATTCTGACCATTCATATCCGGCCTCGGTTATGCCGTTTTTTATATAATGCTGCCAAAAGCTATATGCCGGTATAGGATAAGCCTTTTCAGACTGCTGAAAGGCCAGGAAAAATTTCAATTTTGCTTTTTGAATAAAACATCAATTTGCCCGAGCTCCTGCCCGGCAGGTGTTGAATGCCCGAATGCATAAATATTAAACCCGAAGCCCATAAGGTAATTGGCAATATCGAGGAACAATGGCTGGTTGTAATAGTATTTTTTGAATGAAACCTCAACGATAAGATAACTTACCTGGTTTAAATATTTACCGGCCCCCTTTAAAACTTCCAATTCAAACCCCTGCACGTCCAGCTTTATTATATCGGGAACCGGCAAAATGCCTTGCCCGATCAAATCTTCGACGCGCTTAATGTTTACCGTCTCTTCGGCCGTTTTTTTGATACCATATTGTTCGAATTCAAGGGGCGTGGCTTCGAGGATACTTGACGAATCAGAAAAGCTTGATACATTGATCACTAACTCCTTATTTTCGTTGCCAAGACAAAATGGATGAAGAGTTATCCCGGTAAGGTTAGCCGTATTGGTTTTAAATTCTTTTATATGTTGGTGCAACGGCTCAAAAGCCTGCACCGCGGCATCGGTGAAAAAAGATTTAGCTAAAAGTGTCCATGTGCCGATATTGGCGCCCACGTCGTAAATAACTTTTGGTGTGAAATTATTCTTTTTAATGAGTTCGAGCAATTCAAGGCCATCGAGATACCCGAGCCCCAGATTGGCTGCAGGCGTGCCCTTTAGCTTTCGTTTCCGTTTGCCGCGGTTAATCGCCACAGCCAGCCGGTCGATCATTACCAGGGGGTTATATAACAGGGATAATCTCATTTAATAACTACTTGAAAATTATTTCCACGCGTTTTTAATTAAACGCTGCATACTTAATATCCGCTCGGTTACCCTAAAGCCCAAGCCATTGTATGCCAAACCCAACAAACCCTTTGCAGGAATTTCAAAGTCCGGCGAAAGCTCAATTATCCATTGAAACAAAGCTTCAGCCTCTTTAATATCGTATTTGGCAATCCAATGGCTTAAAGGCCATAAAACATTTACCGCGGCCTTTATTCGCCTTGAGGTGAGTTCTTCGTGCTGCTCCAATTGCATCAATATTTGTTTGTAAATATTAACGTGTTGAAAATTTTGGACAATTTGCTTTATGCCGGCGCTGTCCTGCAACCGTGGTTTGCTGTGCAGCATATGCGATAATGCCGTTCCGGTATGGACGGCAATTTTCGGTTTTTTTAAAGCAGCTTCCAATATAAAAAGCCTATCATCCCGGTAAGCATAATCCGGCCGGTGCGGCAAATCGTCAATAAGCGACTTTCTGAAAAGAAAAGACGAATAGTGCGACCCGTCACATTCGCCTAACTGCTGAGCTATAAAATCATCGCACTCAACCCAGCGTTGCAGGCTTATTAAATTGTATTGCTCATTAATTATTTTATAGCCGCTTACCACAATGTCACTTAAGCTATCTTCGGCTATTGTAAACTGCTCGTCATTTGCAAATTCGTTTAAACAATCATCTGAGTCTAAAAACCGTACATACTTTCCTTTTGCCAGGGCAAATGCTTCGTTTACCGCCCAGCATTTTCCCCGGTTCGGTTGCTGCAAAATAACCAGATCCTTTTGCTGCTGCAGCCAATCCCATGTGTCATCAGTACTGCCGTCGTCAACGACAATTATTTCTGTTGCGCACTTAGTATTACGGCAGCTTTCAATGGCTGCCGGCAAGCTCCATAACCTGTTGTAAGTTGGAATAATAATAGTAACATCCATTATATTTTAAGCCCGCTCGGATGGTTTAAGCCGCCTGATGCCAAAAGTTTTATGGTAAACGGGACGAAATGTTTTTTTAAGAAAGGCTTTCATCCGTTCAGGGTATTCAATAGTAATCAAGCATTTTATATCGCTAAACCAATTTAATGTGTTGGTCAATGCTTTTTCCAGCCGGTAAACTTCCCTGCGGTAGGGGTAATGCTGCGTATAGTATCCCAAAAAATGAACTATTGATGGCGACACTTTTTCAAATGGATACCAGGCCTGGTGCATCGGATCTGGCTCTGGTGGATTGATTAACCATCGATCGCCGGTTATGACGTCAATTTTATATCCTCCGGGGCACGCCTGCGGATCACTCATGACTTTCCCATTGTCAATAAGAGGGATTTGCCCATGCAACTCCATGGATAGCGCCATTAACACCTCATCATTTGGCCGGCCGCGTAATCGAACGAAACCGATCTCGTCATATTTCTTTTCTAATTCGCGGGCAGTTTTATAAACCTCCGAAGCTTTTTCACCTTTTTCAATATAGTAAAGCCCCCCGTTAAACTTGGGCAAGTGAGCGACACTAAAATTTTTACATATTACACTTATGTCGCCGAACCATTCGCCTGATGATATGTAATCGCCGACCACTGAAACCGCTTTGCCTTTAAAAAGTGTAAAAAGATGCGAAATATCTTCAAATATTAAACAATCGCTATCTATAAATAAGGTTTGTCCTTCCGCAGATAGCTGATCCAGGTGTAATTTTGGTGAAAAACCCTCGCCGAACTCCCCTGGCTTTATATGTATTATTTCAGCCCGGGCTTTTATGTCGCCAGGCAGTTTCTGTTCGTCATCAGTAACTATCCGGAATATAATATCAGTATTCGGATGCCACCAAAAGAACGAGCGCGCAAGGTTAGCCGCCATCTCAATATACAAATCCTTCCCGGTTGCAATAGTTAGTATATATTTCCGGTTCACTTAAACTTAATCATTTTAATATTAAAAACATCAGCTTTTAAAGCGCTTTAACGATGCAAGATATATTCTGAATGCAAAATCATAAGCTTCTCTTGAAAAAAGCAATTTTATACTTAAATGAAATGTCGCTATCCATAATTTAATGCATAAACTTAATTTATTGTAAAAACCGGGCTTTTGGAAATGATTTAAACCAGAAATGTACCCACCATTTTCTGAGTTTAATGGTATACTAAGCGAATTGATCATGTGATATTCCCTGGCGGTGCTTTCCAGGTCGCCCTTGTGGTTCACAAATGCAAGCTTATCATAGTATTTAATTAATAACACGAGGTTTTTGCGCTGTGTATATGTTGTTGCAACACCTTCAAAACTCAGAAATTTTGAATTTTCATCCTTTTTGTAAGCTACAATTTCCTTAAATATTTCCTTTATGTCAGCAGTTCGACACAAGCAGGGATTGGCTGAAAACCCAGAACCATTTACATAAACATCGGGTGCTTTATATAATTCAAACTTGTTGTTAAATGGTTCCTTTGCAAGGGTTATTTGCAAAACATTCTGCTCTTGTAAAAATGAGATTAAATCGCTCATTGAAAAAAGATATGGAAACTCCCAATCATCTTCAAGCCAAAAAAAATAGTCAGTATGTATATTGTTTAACGCATTAATAATGCTGTTTACATATCCCTTTCTTTCCGTCGATTGTATGACGATATTCGGCGAAACCGCGTCAATTGTTGCCTGACTAATCTTTCCGTCGACGACTAATAGTTTGTATGCAAAAACATCCCGGCAAGAACCGGAAAATGATTCAAAAGACTTCAGCAGCAGATGTTCCCGGCTTTCGCATGTGAATATCACAAGGCATATTGTTTTAAAGTCCATCATCCCTATGTTGATTTTATTCTTTGTCCATTATTAAAGAGGGAGGTAAAATACATTTTAAAGCATTGAAGATATCGAACGCTTTTCCAGCCAATCAATTTTGACAGGCCGAATGTTACACCGTGATAAAAGGGATTAAATCGAAATTCAGGAATTAAAATGTTAGCTTTTTTTTCGGCTTCCATCGCTAAAGCCTTATGCTTTGGGAAAAAGCTAACCGCATTTTCGTAATAAAGACGGCACAATACAAGCTTTACATGCATATCATCTGTCTTTTCCAATAAATATTGTGCTTTTAAATCAGTTGACATTAACCGGCTTTGGTTTGCACGGTAATCATCCGTTGCGCTTAGTGATTTTTTATTATTGTATTTGCGATAGTAACAAACGCTGTTAGGTGAGTAAATTATTTCATCGCTTGCTAATATTACGCGGCAAAAATATTCGCCGTCGTCATTCACCGTTAGCTCTTCGTTCCATTTTCCGGCCCTGTCAATAACCGTTCTGGAACATAGCCATGAATGACTTGTGATCATTCCGCCAAAAGCGGGGCCTATTAAATGTCCGCCATACAGTCTGGTTAGAAATTGAACGCTGTCGGTTGAACCTTCCCGGTACCATTCATGCACCGGCTGAGTACCAAAAGGGTTTTCGGAATCGAAAAAATGTATAGTTGCACAGGTTGATATTGCGTAAGGCTTCCCTTTTAAAAGTTTTACCTGTTCTTCAATTTTATTAGTACTTAACAAATCGTCAGCATCCAAAAATTGAATATATTCACCTCCGGCAACTGATAATGCTTTATTGCGCGCTGCACTCGCGCCGCTATTTTTTTGTTCAAAGATTCTAACTCGGGAATCTTTAAATTCTTTGGCAACGTTTAACGAATTATCGGTTGAGCCGTCATCAACAATAATGACCTCCTTATTTACCCAGGTTTGATCAAGCGCCGAACTGATTGTTTCTGCAAGAAATTTCCCGGCATTATACACCGGGATAATAATTGAGACTAAGGGATACTCAGACATGCACGGGTAACTTATTTTGATTGCGAACCGATAGGTTGGGCAATACTTTAAGCCATATAATTATAGTGAAGGGAATTATTTATAGCCAGTACGTTTTGGCATTTGAATATCTCGTGCGATGATGAATAATTACCTAACGGATACAAATTATTAAAAGGCATTATTCGGTAAAACTGGTATTGGGGCAGCAGTTTATAGAAGTCATAAAAGAATGTTCTCGAAAAAATATTAAACTCACTAAACTCAAATTGTACAATGTTGATCTTGTTTTCATTGATCATTTTTGAAGCGCCTGCCAGTACACTGCACTCGTGGCCCTCTACGTCAATTTTCAGAAAGTCGATCTCTTCGATATCGTTATTTTGGCAAAAGCTATCAATACTAATCATATTGCATTCTATGCTTTCGTTAGGCTCACCTGCAAAAGTAAAAAGCGTTGTTATGGCATCTTTATAAGCGGTAAGCATAGTTCCGTTCTCATTTTTTGAGCTTTTAACCAACATAATAGTTCCGTCGCTGCTTCCAACGGCTGTATTGTGAAGTTTAATATTCAGCCCTTTTGTGTTAGTTGTTAAACGGTCAAATGTTTCCGGTCCGGGTTCAAAGCAATGGATTTGCGCCGCAGAAAATTTGGCGCGCAGCATTTTCCCGTAATCACCATTGTTGGCGCCTACGTCAAAAACAGTTAAAGGGCTTCTTTTCAGCGCCTGGCATAAAACAGTGTTGATAACATATTCTTCGCCTGAATTATGCCCGGCGCCAATTTGGAGATGGGCATGTTGCAGCAGATTTGAATGCAGCAGTTTTAGCATTTTAATTAGCAAACGCTCAAAAACGCGCCTCATATTTGAAATATCTTTTTGAGCCTTAATGTGGTTGACTCCAACTTGAAAATCAGGTAACGCCTTAATAGAAATATATAATGTTTGAGCTTATTATTGTTACCGGAATGCTGGCAAAGTGGTAATATCTTTTGATCAATAAGCGTAACCCATTGATTTAAAAAGAATCGCTCCGAAAAATCATTCCCACGGTTAACAGCTTGCAAACGATACCTGGAGAACAGATCCGTATCCGTTTTGAGTTTAATCAATACTTCTTTAAGGTCATCATAACTTTTCACATCTATGTAATCAAATTCTGTTTCTCTCTCGTAGCTATACGCCAGGTCCTTACCCCCTATAAACACAGCATTTGCCAGCCATGAGTTGATTAATTTAGACGCGGGCTTATTTATATATTGATCGTCAGGATCAAATGACCTGATCCCAATAATTATATCCGCATCCGAGTAGTCATTCCATTGCGAAAAATGCGGAGTCTTAAAAGCAAAATCATTTGTCGCAATAAAATTTTTCCAGTCCGCTGACTTAAGTTCCGGCGCCAGGTTGGCTACTTCACCAAAATAGAAAATGTTTTTGGGGAAAGAAACCGAACTGAGTGATTTTATAATATTCAATTGCGGCCAATGCCGGACAAAATACGACTGGGGATATTTAGTGCTGGCAAGGTAGTTCTGAAAAAGATTAATCTGGCTATATGGATGCCAAACACTATCTGCAACCATACAAACCCAAAATTGATGTAAGTTTGGCTTCTGTGCTAAATTTATTGACCCCCTGAAAAAAAATGTAATTCCGCTTGCTGGTATTGTATCGGTTAAAGTGCATGCGTAATGCGGTTTTAATTCCAAATATGTTCTCAAAGTCCAAAGCATCCAGGTATTTGAACTTCCTAATAACTCTACCAATTTTTTGTTCTTAAAGCTCAGGTCATCTTTATATTGATATGGAAAATGTTCTTTGTCAATAAAAAAATGAAGTGTCATATTTGAAAATATTCTCTGATCACTTCAGCTTAAGTCTGGGCGGCATTACTGACGCAGATTGCATAATTGTATTATAGCTCAATTTTTACCATTGAATATTTCCTCCCAGCGCCCTTTTGCCGATGCGGTTAGCAATATCTTGTTGTGATTAAGCCAGGGACGTTGTAAAACTTCGAGAAATTTGTCCCGATCATTATCCAACTCAATTATACGTTCAATAAGCGGAGTAAAATTTAAATTATTGAACTGTAATTTCATTTTCAAATTTCTGCCTACTGCTTTTGCCTTTCTTTCAACACGGTGTAAAGGGTTATGATAATATTGGGGCCGCGCATCTTCAAAATCCATTTGACAATGTTTTTCGAGCCACTTTGTCCAAGCGCTTTCAGTGTTGATGTAATCCGCCGCGTTAATAAAAGATTTGGTATTAAATATTTCATTTACTTGCGGGTCGCCGCAATAAACTGGCATGCTATTTACCTGCATGGGGTCATACAGTTTTTCTGTTTGATAACCCGGATAAATATAACTTTCAAAAGCGATAGTAAACTTATATTCACTTAGAAACTGCCTTTTACGCTGCCAGATATCGCGGGGATAGGCCTTATCTATGCTTTCCATATTGTTCATTGACTTGCCTGGAGCATCAACTTTTTTGTACTTCGATAACTGTTTGAAAAAAGCCTCGCGATAGGGCACCCGGTGTGAGTATAAAAAATTGCAGAATTTTGTTTTTGATGCCAATATTTTTTCAGGATCATAACCTGGTTGTTTAATCAGCAGCTGAGGATCTTGCCCGTGCCATTGGATGCGCTTATATTTGGGAT
Source organism: Mucilaginibacter sp. (assembly GCA_028288125.1). Taxonomy (GTDB): domain Bacteria; phylum Bacteroidota; class Bacteroidia; order Sphingobacteriales; family Sphingobacteriaceae; genus Mucilaginibacter. The sequence goes on along the minus strand of JAQBOH010000157.1, from coordinate 39,554 downwards.
GCTTAACCTCTTCTTCGCGGGGTACGCCGAACGCCCATTCACAAATTGACATATCGGGTTTAATATTTTCGCAGAAATATCCAATTCGGGTATAATTTCCTTTAGGTGGAATATCATTTCCATACGGCCCGAATACGATAAAATCAGGGTTGGCTGATTCCTCAAAATCGTAAATATCCGTTAATCGCTCTATATCAAATACAGCCTTTTTAAAACCGTCAAACGTAAGGCCGTTTCGGACACTGATCTTAACTACAGGCTTGGCCAAACTTTAATCGATTTTGGATATACTTCATTAACTGGATATTGTTTTTTAAATAACCTCGTCGCTTTCTTTTAAGTTCTTTCAAGGAAGATAAATTCTTGTGAGCTATTGATTTCGGCGACATAATTATATAAGAAATTATATATAGAATGAATATTTTCAACGGTACCTCCATCTGCAAGTACGCCGCGCTCCCGTTTTGGTTTAAGCCGTTTGCCTGCTTGTATTTTCATTTTTGACCATAAGTTGATCTCTCCTCTGTCTCCTTTATACCTGTAAAAAATGCACCCTCTTTTCCCTTGTTCAGTTATCAGCCTGGTGTTTTTTAATGACGAAATACTTTGAGAATGTGCAACCGAGAGCGCATTATAACCGGTATAATAAACGATATGGGCCTGCAGGTAGCTTATTCTTAATGAATATTCCCAGTCCATCATGATATAGCTGAGATTGTAAAGACCGATATAAGCTAATGAACTCCGCCGTACCAGCATATGCACATCGCCGAAAGTAAATGAAGGGTTAATTCCATTCTTCCATTTTTCAAACTGCGGCAGGCGGCTGTTTTCCCGAACTTTCTTATAATCACCAAGATCACTTCCCAGGTCATTCGAGATGATAACATCGACAGCCGGGTTTGCCAGCATAAAATCTTTACACTTTCTTATAGCCTTGTAACAGAAAACATCATCATCAATAATTTTTTTTATGATAATGCCTTTAGCCATTAACATGGCTTTGTTCCAGGCATGGGCTTGGTTTTTATCGGGCTCCGAGATAAACTGATGAATTTTACCTTCTTCAAAAAGCTGCTGCAGGTACGCTTTAGAGCCATCGGCGCTGTTGCCGTCAACTACTACAATTTCCTCGTCCGGCTGCAATTCACTTATCAGCTTCTCTAATGTGATCGTTAAAAATGACAAGCGGTTGCGTGTAGCAATAATGAATGATAAGTTGAAATTCATTGGCTGCTGTATTTTATGGTATTTATTGTCATCAGCAGCTTCAAACGTTAAGTTTATGGATTGTGTCTATAAATCGCCTCTCCGCTAAAGTGGGCGCCCGGGGAACCGGAGGCGTTTTTAAATCAGATTTTTGCAGCAGCTCAAGTAGCTCGGGGTAATTAAAATAAGTATGAACACCCTCCGTTCCATAAAAACTTCTGGACGCGGTATGATTGGCAATGATTGGAATACCAGCGATTAATAATTCAGGGATTTTTGTCAATGCGCCGGTTGTGGGGCCCTGGTGTAAAATTACTGCATCGTTAGCGACGATAATTTCTTTTAAAACTTCAGTGCTTACACTTCCCCATACTTTAATGTTCGGCGAACTTAAATTTTCCAAACGTTCGGAACCAAATCCTACAATATTAAGTTCAATATTTTTAAATTTTGAAATATGTTTCAACAGTTCCAAATAACCCTGCATGGTTGGCCTGTTATAAAAAGTGCCAAGCAATAGTAGTTTTTTAGGTAAACGACTATCCTCCCTCTTTTCCCTTGCCTTCCGAATGCCTAAAAGGTATGCCTGAACTTTATCTGTTGGATAATAGGGCAAATAATCGGCATCGATTCCGTATAGCGATAGCAGCCATTGTTCTTCAGATGAGATGGTGAAAACCTTATTTGAATAGTTCAAATATTTTAATTCCTCGGCAAACCAATGCGGTGCGCTTACACCCGACTTAAAACTGGCATTGCCCGCCACAAGGGATTCAATATTATGCGGTAAGGCTATAAATGGTATTTTATTTGCATGGAGCACTTTTGTCAGCATCAAATGATGGCTTGTAACCGATTCCAGGATAAACTGTGCCGGTTTTTCTTTCTTCACAAAATGCTCAAATGATTTAAGAATTTTCCCTGTATTAAGATCGTTTCGCGCATTGGCAGTTAATTTTTTATTGTGCATTAAACCCTTAATGTATGAAGACAATCTTTTTGGTTTTGGCTGGTGCAGTTCGAAATCTGCAATGTTAAAAACGATATTATTTTTAACTAAAATTTCACGAATTTGAGCCGTCCTTTTGCAACCGCCATTGCCGAATTCGTCGGGTTCAAAATGCGAATGGGTATATACAGAACCTGGCATTATTTCGTGATTTTTTTTATGAATGTTGCCAACTGTTTTTTAACTTTAAGCGAGCCGAAATTTATATCGAAAAACCATAGCAAGGACTTTGGCAGGGGAATTGAAATCCGTTGATTAAAAACAATAGCAAGCTTATAACTTTCACCAATGGTGAATTTTTTGTTCAGCAGCTTTAATTGATGCCTTAACCAGGTAGTCCTGGCCTTTTCATATCGGGAAGCAATCGTTTTATCCGATTTGCAGTGCACAGCTATCCATTTTTGTAACCATACAAGGTATTGTAGCGATGCCTCAATTTTTTCTTTGACCAATTTTTGAGAAGCTGAGATATTTGTAAAGCTGTATCGCCAGTACACAAATGCATCCGGAATGGTAAATATTCCCCTATCAGATCCAATGTTTATCCAGGTTGCATCGTCACTGCTCCATGCCAACGGAAAACTTACAAACTTTCCTGAACTGATATATTTTTGTTTTGAAAATATATACTCAACCGCGTATGAATTTCTTTGCAGCTCGAGCCTCGAAATTGCAAACTGGCATGCATCCTCAATTGGTGGATGTAACGTATTATTTTGCACTACCGCTCCGTCATGGTTAATAATTCTGCTGTTAAACCGATACACATCATACTTTGAATTTGTTGATGCCAATGCGTGCCGGAACATGCTTACACAATTCTCATCCATCAGGTCATCGTCGGAGAATAGCCATATCCATCTTTCATTCCGCGCCATATCTACACAACGCTCCCAATGCTGCGTTAAATTACCCGACCCTAAATTGTGATTGAATTTTTTATAAGATATTTTTAAATCCTCTTCAAATTGCTTCACCACTCCGTAGATATCATCCGGGCTGTTATCATCCCCTATGTAAACACTGAAATTTTTATCGCTTTGGTTTGAAACAGATAAAAGTGTTGCTTCTAAGTATTGCTTTTTATACACCGGTATAACAATAGCAAGTTCCATTTAAACTGAATTCCAATCAATTAAAGGAGACAGAAATTCCACTTCAGTATGAGTTGCCCTGGCTGGAATAGAAACAATTAAAACTCGTTTTTTCCGATGATATTTATTTTTATAATGATTAAGAATAACTCTAAGCCGTTGTTTAAGACCCGGTATATCATAGGAAGAGACTCCCTGTAATTTATTTTTTAATATCCTTATATCACTTCGCCATTTTAACGGATAATACGCTAGTCGCTGAAACGCCTGATAGTCCTGGGTAGTATAAAATTGCCATGTTTTATAGTCCTCCTTTAAAACTTTTATGCTGCATGCAAAGGTCATGGTTGCCGAAATGGTGACCTTCCAGTGAGTACTTTTTGTTAAAAACACCTTGGTTTCTTCGCCATTTTCCAGTACATAATGATTATAACCACCCTTATTAAAGGCAATGTACTTATCCGGGCTGTCGTAAAGGGTTACGTAATCTGCGATCCCGAGTCCCTCCAGTAAAACTTTCTTCGCATCGTTTAAGTGAAGATAATCATCCTCCAAAAAATACACCTCATCGCCATCTTTGAAGTTGTTAAGGGCATAATCCAGTATATTTAAAAACGACAATGAATTTCCCAGGCCGGGCAATTCAATTAAATGAACGCCCAGGGAATTGATATCGGCCAATGTTTGCCCGCTACAGTTATCGGCAAATACAACCAAATTTTCCTCCCCAAATACGCTGATATAATTTTGCAGGCAGTGCAGTTTATCGGCATGCTTAAGCTTTTCTTTTTTATTTCCTTTATCTGATATGCGATATAACGTGTAAAGCATTGTTTTATTTAGCTTTTCCGGACGTAAATAAAGCGGAAAGGCCGGATACCATTTTCTTTAGCTCCTTTATGGGGAACAATAATATATTGCCTATTTTAAAAGTACTGGAGTTATTCAAAAGCTGCATGCTACGATTTTTCGATTTCAGTAAATCCTTTGCATGGTTAATGCACCTTTCGAAGAACATTTTTTTCAACTCTTCTGATTTTATTTTTTCGTAGATATAGGGATAAGCGGAAAAAATATTTTCTTCCATCATCAAATGATCTTTCGTGAGGCTTTGATTATGCAGCCTGTAAAAAGCGTATTCTTTATCGATGAATTTATAACTACTTATGGCTGAAAATACTTCAATCCACATCAGCCAGTCCTCTTTAGCTTTTAATTTTTCATTAAACAGCGGTATAAGGGTCTTTTTTATCAGGCCGCAGTGAATTGGTATGGTAAAAGTTATATCCCATTCGGTAAGAATGGCCTGCAGGTCGATCTTCCTATTGATATCGTACTTTACCAGATGCGCCCTGTTTAAGTCATTTTGATATTTATAGTTGCAAATAACCAATTCACATTGTGGATTTTCGGCAATAGCTTCAATAGCCGAAAGCAGTTTATCAGGATGCAGGAAATCATCTGCATCTAAAAATTGAATAAACTGGCCTGTTGAAATTTTTAATCCCTCGTTCCTCGCACTTGACAGCCCTCCGTTTTCTTTAAACAGATATCTAAACCGCTTATCTTTTGCTGTATAAGAAAGCGCTACTTGTTCAGTATTGTCTGAAGATCCGTCGTTTACAATTATACATTCCCAATTGGCATACTTTTGCGCTAATACCGACTCAAGGGCTTCCGGTAAAAAACGGGCCTGGTTGTATGCTGGAACGATGACAGAAACCGCTTTATTCAAAACAACGTTTTGTATATTGACTTGAAAATGAATTTTGCTTTTTGAAACATGGATGTGCTTTCATAAAAATGCTTGTCAAAAAATGATCTCCATAAGATCTTAAGATTGCAATCAAGACATAAAATATAAATGCGCATTGAGGCGGTCCTTAATAAGTTATCCATGAAATTTTCAAAAATTGCTATGTCGAAGTAACTCTTTGACCGGTTCTCAGTTTTTAACTGATTTACTAACTGCTTGACTTCAATAAATGACTTAAAGTTATTAATTGAAGAATTAAGAAGTTGGGCGTATAAATTTAACTTGTTTTTCAGCAAGTCGTTAAAAAACTGCTGTCCATACCAAAGGTTAATATTTTGTATGGTTTTTGATTGCTGCATCGCCTTTGCCGTTGAAATCTGTTCGGGATGTATCCTATAATGTAACAGCACCTGCGGGATGTTTGCTATTTTTAATCCGCTGACCGTAGCATCAGCCCAAAATTTATAATCTTCGGCGTATAAAGCACGCTCATCATAGCTTAAGTTTTTTTGTATAATAGATTCACGCCGCAAAATAACTGTTGGATGGCCGAGTGTAGTATTTTTTAACAGCTTTACTTTACATTCTTCGTTTGTAACGGGATGGCTTATAACTTTGGTTGTATTTATTTCGGAAAACCATGTACCGCTAATATCGATATCGGGATTTGACTCCATAAATAGCACCTGTTTCTCAAGTCGTTCGGGTGCAGAAATATCATCGGCATCCATACGGACAATATATTTGCTTTGTGCAAGAGATAAAGCTTGATTTAATGTAGTTATTAAGCCAACATTAGTATCATGTTTAATATACCATATTCGCGCATCGTTAAGCTCTTTAATTATATCTTCCGATTTATCAGTTGATCCATCGTTTATTAGGAGCAGTGTATAGTCAGTAAACGTCTGATTTATAATGCTCTGTACCGCTTCTTTTAAATACGGCCCGGCATTATAAAAGGGTAATAGCACAGTAACTTTTTCGGAATGCAAACTTTAATTTATTGAGATTATATCGAATATGTTAAATTCGAATCCATTCCTTTGGAACTATATGAGCTGCGTGTGCGTTTATTTGTTCATCTGCAAACCAACGTTTAGGAGCAATAACTAATTTATTACAGTTATCATTTAGCCAGGCGCCCCACCAGCTAAAAGAACTGTTTGCAATAATATGGTGTTTGCATTTGCTCATCAATAACATATCATGCCATGGCCTATTAGGATTGCCCCCATCCACGACTTTATAATTTTCGATAAATTGAACGTTTTCTTTTACCCATTCAGGATCGTCAGAAAAAATGTAAAAGAACGGCTGTTGAATTTCACTCTGTATTTTTTTAATAGCCTGCATGTAATATTCCATATCAAGTATGCCATGTAATTTGTGAGCCGCTGGATTGTTTAAATAATCACCACGCCTAAAATGTATACTTACCGAATTGGTAGTATAAATCTGGTCAATGAAAGGCTTAAGTTCGTCGATCGCATCTGCGGGAAATTTATATTCTTCCCTGATCTCCTTTCTATACCCGGCAAAATATTGTTCCGATTGCCAATACCCTGACAGACATACCGGGAATGTTATTTTATCCAATTGAGAGGCATCTTCGCTGGGCACTTCGTAATGAACCTTGTTGTAAGGTAGTTTTAGAAGTTTCAAAGCTTTATTGTAAAAGGAGTTAATCTTAAAGGATTTTATTAATCGCTCTCCGGCTACTGCAGTGTTCAACTGAAAAATATTCAGCTCGTAATTTCGACGGGTAAATCCTTCGGTTAAACCCGGGTTTTGCGTTAAAAAGCTAGTGTCAATTAAAAGTTGTTGGTTGTGCTTTAATGAAAGCGCTTTTGCGCTTGCATATTGAAACATTTGATTACCTAACCCACCCTGTAATTCAATGATGATCACTAAAATTCATTTTGTGAACCAAAAACAGCCGCAAGCATACACCTGCCTGGTCATTAAGTCGTCATTCGGATTAACTACCAATCCGCCATCTGCTTCATTTTCAGGTATCAGGCAAAACTCTTTTAATTTTAATCCATGGTTTGCAAACATATTTGCGACTAACTGTTTTGTATAGATACGATGCGCATTGAACTGTATCCGTGCAGTTGCTCCCACGGGTGTTACAAATAATAAATTGCCACCCTTCGCCAAAACCCGGGAAAGCTCGGCAACAGCTTTTAAATCACCATCATAATCTATTTTATCGCCATAACGCCCAAGGCCAATATGTTCAATGGTATGCATGCAAGATAAAGAGTGAACGCTGCCGGAAGCAAAACTTAACGACATCAGGTCTTCCCGTTGTGATGATAAATTAGCCAACTCCAATTTAGCAGGACGATAATCAAAAAATTTTACCGGTATAAAAGCTGATAAAATAGTTGAAAAATGCAACGTAGAGGATATATCGATATGGAAATCGGGATTAATGATTTTAACGACACGTGCGGCCCAGGCAGGGTGGTAGATGTAATGCCTGTCGAAATCCGTATTTGCTGTATTATCGTTAAGGCATGGATAGTAATCTTCTTTTGTAAATAAAAATCTTTGCTGCACTTCATCTGCCATTAATTTAAATTCATCTAAACCTGGTATATCAACAGGTTTTACGACTGGCTTACATATGATTTTTAATAGCTCTTTAATTGCTTGTTTAACCATAAGTCTGAATTAAGTGAAACTTGATTACAGTTTAACAATGATCTTTTATTGTTTTCGCCAGGCATCTTTTCTTACAAATATGGAATTGATATTGATGTCAGCAGATAACATATATCCATTATTTAAAAGAAACTTTTGGATCGAGCTTTTGGCTTTTCGATTAATAAATTTAGGTGTTTTAACATCCGCCGGTAAGCAAATTAATTAAGGCAGTGACTCCTTTTTATCTTTGCAAAGATGTTATAACCCCTTAACTGCACATGGCAGCAAACCAGGTCGTAATAAAAAAGGAGTACTTTTTTTATTAAGGTTGGATATATCGCGGCTTTCTTAATAAAAGAAAGATCGGATTTATTAATAATTGTGAAATGATAAAAAAGAAAGCCGTTCCATTTTTTAAATACACGTTTTAACTCTTGTATATATATGTAAGCTATCAATAAATTTACTCTTTTAGGTATTTGAGTCTCCAGCGTGTAGGTTTTTTCATTTCCGGCTGTACATGTTCTCAATAATTTTGGTGATATTGTAAATTTCCCTTTTGTTAAAACGGCTAAAAGGACGAGCATATCGCCTGAAAGCCCGCAGTCCTTTAAAATTTCAATTACCTGTTTTGACCTTAACACATTAGTTTTAAAAATAGAGTAGATCAAATTGGGTTTACCAAAAGCTTCAAACTGGTTGATATAGTTTTTTATCCGTTTTATATCTTCCGGCACGTTAAATTCTTGTATAAACGGCAAGAAATCGGGATAGGCCATTATTTTATTATTGTTTTCATCTACAGCCATAAAATCCGAGTGGCCCGCAACCGCTGACAGATCATTGCAAAGTAGTTCCATGATTTTTTCAATAAAATCAGGCGCCCACCAGTCATCATCCGATGCCCACATAAAATACTCACCGTTTGCTTTTTCAAGAACAAAAAGAAAGTTATTATACATGGACAGCCTTTGTGTTTGCTTATAAAATGTTACTCTTTTATCATTTTGAGCATTGACAATTGAAGCGAGGTCAAGCGTAGGATTAAAATCCTGTGAAATAATTATTTCAAGGTTTTTGTAGGTTTGACCTGTGATATATTTTAACGTGTTTTTAAAACCTTCTTCACGGTTATAACAGCAAATGCCTACGGTAACTAAAGGTGGAAGAAGAATCAAAAGTTAAGAATCAAGAGTGAAGAAAATAGAGCTTACAGCTTATATAGTTTTGAAAGCGCTGACTTATTAAGGCTATCAGGACTGAGGAATAAATCATTAAAAAAGCCAAAAGAGATTTAGCTCGTGTTTCGGCTCTTGATTCTTGCATCTTAATTCCTTTTTACATATATCCGCCATCAATTTCGATATCAGTTCTGCTAATGCTTTTGTTGGTGATCAATTCAGCTACAGCAGTTATCACGTCATCAGCCTTAATAAATGAATTATTAAACATCCGGTCCGCATGTTTTTTTCTGAAATTAGGTGTCATATTATTAAATACCGGCGAATTTTCAATAAGCCCCAACGAAATAATATTAAATCGAAATTCGGAATAGACATTTGATAAACTGTGCATTAAACCCGCAAGCCCTGCTTTTGCGCTTGCATACGCGGGGTCATAGCTGCCTTTCTTTTTGGCAACTGAAGAAACAAATAATATTAAACTTCCTTTATTTAATTGGCTGACTAAATTTTTAATCAGCAAAGCAGGGGTAACCAGGTTAATTTTTAGCATTTTAATAAAATGGCCGGCCGTGATATCCTTTGCTCCTAATGAGGGGTTCATTCCTTGGAAAAATAGTATGGCGTTGTACCTGCTTTTTAATTTATCGGTGATGCTTTCAATATTATCATTTTCAAAATCAAAATTGAACTCCTGAGTTTTATCATTTCTATAGACGTTTTCTATAGTATATAATTCACCGTATTTTTCATTAAATGCTTTTGCTAAAAAGCTATTTCCTCCAAAAAGCAATATGGTTTCCTTCATTTATTTAACCATTGTTACTACTAACGACTGAGTTCCCTTGTTGAAAACTTTCAACACGCTGCAGTCGCTAAACTTCATCATTTCAGCAATCCGTACAAATTTTTGTACGGTATAGGCATTATAATGAAACTGGCCTTCGCCATTCTGATTTCCAAAAAATTGTGTCGTCAAAATCCCCCAGCGTTGATTTAAAGTTGTGCCATTTCCAAAATAATGGTCATTTGACCCTACTTTATAAAATTCTTTAAATAAATCCTCTGCTTCAAGAAATTGTTTACAAAGCCATTCAAAATCCGGAGTTTCAGTTATTAGTTTTCCACCCGGTTTTAATAACCTTACACATTCCAGCCAAAACTTTTCCTCGTCTTTAAAACTGATATGCTCAATCAAGTGCTCTGATAAAATTTCATCTGCAGAATTGTTATCATAAGGCAAATTAAATATATCATGTTTTTCAATACCCGGAACATCAACGTATTTATCAATATTTATGTAATTCTCTTTGATGTTTTTTCCGCAGCCTAAATGAAGCTTCATATTTTGGCTCTTTTAAGCCTTTGTTTGCCTTGTAATATGTGTTTAATTTCAAGTGCCGCCTGTATACAGGTAGTAACTTTACCTGAAAGAACGGCAAAATAGTTTTTCACCCCCGGATATGTAAATAATTCCGTGATTCGGGCGTCGTCATCATTTTCATAAACCACCCTGGTTGTTCTGTTATAACCGACATGTATCGCGGTTTGTAAAAATGGCATAAACAATGAAGATTGCTTATAAATAATCTCTTCGACTTTTTCATTTGAATAGCTATTTGCCGCGCTGTCATAATCAGGCCTGTCAATCACAAACTGCGATTGAATAACAGATTCCTTTACATTATATAAAAGAAATTCGTTCTTTACTTTTCCTCGTGGCATAACAGAACAAAACGGGCCGTCCATTATGGTTAAACCTAATGCCTGCGATGGATATTTAAAAACAGGTATCAGGACGTTTTCGAAAAGCAATTTTTTCTGTCCGACCCCCAAATACTTATTTACTTTGTTTATGTTGGTATAGGTTGTATTGATTACCACATCATACCGCTTAACAATTTTATTAAAAGTAGCTTCAAACGTTTGATCGGATAACTGTTTAAGATTGGTGCATTCGGTATTTAAAAGCAGGTTTACTTTTGATTTTTTGAGATTTTGCAAGATGATCTTCTTTATCCGCTCATAATCCCAAACAGGTTCGGGCACTTTAAAACACTCTTCTATCATGTCCCTGTTTAAAAATTTATCCGCAGGGAATTCATTGTCATATCCAATGCCTACATTATCACAGAAACTTACAAATTCGGCTGGTGTAGTTTTACTTCCCACTTTTGCAATTCCATAGTAGTTGGGTAATTGATGTATAACCGCTTTGCCATAATTAAATAAAAAAGATAATAAGCCTTCAATGCTTTGTTCAGCGGTTTGTATGCTGCGCAAATAGTGGTAGCCGAGGTGAATGCGATTGTGATTAATCTTTGACGCCAATTGTAAGATATCGTTTTCAGCCTCTAAAAGATCTATTTGATTAGTTTTATCAGCAAGAACTATTGCAGCAGAGGTTCCAAAAATACCTGCACCAATTATAAGGATCCTCATTAGCCTATAAAATCAGAACGCCAGTTAAACAATGGCCTTACAATGCCCCCATAATTTCCAACAAATTCTCCACGCGCAGAATCACCATCTAATGAATCCTTTACAAAAAACGAAATGGAATCTTCCCCATACGCATGCAGTTCCCACGGATCGGACGTTATGACAGCCGGACTAATTTTTATTTTTCCTTCAGCAAAGAAATTTCCAGGTATTAGCAGTTCGGCGGTATACTTTCCTTTTTTTCTCAATGAGTTACTTTTCCACTTTGTGTTAATATCGTGAGAATCGAATAAACGCAAGCCATGTTCATTGTGAAAAACAAACGCATGGGTTAGTTTAACATCGTCGGTTAATACTTCGTATTCCATCTTAATAACGACAGGTTTACGGATATCAATAAATTCATACACTTCATTGTTTTCGTCAAATATTCCTGCGGACAGAATACGGGCGACATTATTTCCAGGGGCATCTTCAACACCCCATTGCCGGAAAGCAGTAGATCGCTCATCGATACTTAAATAGTTGGTAATAATCCTATGCGTCAAATCATAGTCTGCTAACAGGCCGTTTCTTAACAGGATGGATGAATTACAGAGCCTTGTTATGGCTGCCATATTATGGCTTACAAACAAAACCGTGCGACCTTCACCCTTGCTCACTTCACTCATTTTGCCGAGACATTTCTTCTGGAATTCGGCATCGCCAACCGCAAGTACCTCATCCACTACTAATATTTCAGATTCCAGATGTGCGGCCACCGCAAAGGCTAACCGCACATACATACCCGATGAATAACGTTTCACCGGTGTATCAATATACCGCTCAACACCCGAGAAATCAACTATTTCATCAAATTTGCGTTTGATCTCGGCTTTACGCATGCCGAGTATGGCACCGTTGAGATAGAGGTTTTCTCTGCCGCTCAATTCAGGATGGAAGCCAGTGCCTACTTCCAGTAAGCTCGCTACCCGTCCCTTTATTTTCACCGAACCGGTTGTTGGAGAAGTTACGCGGCTCAAAATTTTTAACAATGTACTTTTCCCGGCACCATTGCGACCAATAATTCCAACAGCGTCTCCCTGTTCTATTTCAAAATTCAGGTCTTTTAAACCCCAAACAATATTGCTATCTCCTTTTTTGGTGCGGTCGTTTACTTCGCCAATTTTTAAAAACGGATCCTCTTTGCCCCGTATTTTTGCCCAAAAGCGCTCTAAATCGCTGGCAATAGTGCCGGTGCCAATTTCTCCTAACTGGTACGCTTTTGATAAATTCTCTACTTTAATTACTACCGACATACGTTATACAGTATCAATAAACGTACGCTCAACGCGGTTGAAAATAAGGATACCAATTAATAGTATTATTGTGGTGATTGCTGTGGTGATACTTAATGATAACATCGTAAATGTGCCTTGACCCAAAAAACCGTATCTAAAGGCTTCAATAATTGAAGTCATAGGGTTATATGCTACCAGCCATGCATATCCGGGGTATTTACTTTTAACTACCGACAAAGGGTAAATAACCGTAGTTAAATACATCATCAGTTGAATTCCGAATGTGATCAGGAAGTTTAAATCCCGGTACTTAGTGGTCATTGCTGAAATAATCATGCCTAAACCCAAGCCTAACATGCCCATTAAAATCAGCAGAAAAGGGAACAATAAAAGATAAATGTTTGGATGAAATGACGCACCCCTGGTTAAATATACGATCATCATTACGATGAAAAGCGACATTTGGATACCAAACCGAATTAAATTAGAGACAATAATGCTTAATGGCACTATAAGCCTTGGAAAATATACTTTCCCAAATAATCCGGCATTCGCAGTAAATACTGTCGAGGTTTTTGTAAGGCAATCTGCAAAATAATTCCACGCTGTGATTCCGGCCAGGTAAAAAAGCGGCTGAGGCAAGCCATCGGTAGGAATCGATGCCAGGTTTCCAAATACAAAAGTATAAATTATGGTTGTAAACAGTGGCTGAACAAAAAACCAAACCGGCCCTAATATGGTCTGTTTGTAATATGCCACAAAATCACGCCTTACCAATAATACCAGCAAATCGCGGTAATGCCAAACATCTTTCAATTTTAAATCGAAAGGATTACTGCTGACCGTAATTTCAATATCCCAATTTTCGTCAGCCAGGTTATTCATTGTTAATAAGTTTTTGCAGTTTATTTCTGTAATCTGCTTCGTTGAAATGAAGCAAACACCGCTGTTGAAGGTCTTTCCTGCTTTCGTCGGTTAACGGCTTGTTTAAGCGTTGCGTAATGGCATCCTCCAGTTCATCAAGGTTATCTGCATTAATGGCTGTCCCTAATTCTCCGTTACAGATAGCATCAATACTTCCATCTGAATTACCACAAATAACCGGCAGCCCGTGGGCCAGCGCCTCAATAAACACGATCCCAAAACCTTCTTTTTTACTTGGTAAAACAAACAGATCGGCCAATAAAAAATATTCGGAAAGCTCCGCTTCATCAATAAATCCCGGCAATATAACTTCCTCATCTACCTTATTATGTGTTATCAATTTTTGAATACGGATTTCTTCCTTGTGGTCATATTCGCCGGCAAGTACATATTTTAAGCCCGGAAATTTGACCCTTAGTTTACTAATGACTTTTATCACCTGGTCGTGGCCCTTATATTGCTCTGTTGCGGCCAACCGCGTTAATGTAAAAATTATCGGGTTATTGGTTGTTAATCTATACCTTTTTTTTAAGCGCCCGGGCTTTTCAAAATTTTGGGGTAGCTTCATAAAAGGATCGACAGCATTGTTTAACACAGTGCAAATAGCAGGATCAATTTGGTGACGGCTTATCATTTGTTGCCTTGTAAAACTGCTTACAGAAATTATCTTATCACAACGCTTAAGAAATACTTTTTTTAATGCGGACAGTGGCCGCCATACTTCAATCCCATGAGCGATAAGCCAAACTTTACACTTTGGATTGATTATTTTTACTATTATGCCGATAATCGCCAGATTAATATGGCTTATTATGACAATATCAGGCTTTGTTGCTGTGCCTATGGTTTGTAAAATCAAAGCCGCCCTGTTACCTGCAAATCCCTTAAAGTTTTCGGCGAATAAATATTTCGGCACTAAATCCTTATTTGAATCATAAGCCGACCAAAGTTTGAAGTTCCAATGATGCTTCCTCGCAAGGGTGGATAAAGAATACGCCAATGTTCGGGTCATTTTTTGAATACCACCCGTAGCGCTAAAAGTATGTAAAGTATATAGTTTTACCCTTTTAGCCATGAGTCTGTAACTGGTAAAGTGCAAAAAATTTCGACCAGTGCATTTGACCGTTATTAAACCTTTTAAATGCGTTTTTAGCCGCTTTACCCTGGTAAAGGGACGGATCATTAATCTCTTTATATTGGCTCATCCACTCCTGCAACGGGAAGGTGAATCCCATCTTAGGCCTGTTCCAGATCGCTTCAGGTAAAACTTTCCTGAAGCTATTTATCAATATTTTTTTGGGAAGGCTATTATTAAATCTTATTTGTGGCGATATATGGCTTACCGTTTCCTGAAAGTCTTCATCCAAAAATGGAACTCTGACCTCTAAACCATGACTCATGCTCATTACATCGGTATCGCGAAGCAGTTGATTCTGCATATATAAGTTGGTTTCAAACCATGCTGCGTGCTTTTTATCATAAATACCCAGATCGGGAACAGAATGACTGTTAAATAAAATTTCATTTACCTGGGTAATGTCTGTATCAAGTATTTGTGCAATATCCGGAGGCACGAACAAACCACGCAACAGTAAATAATCGGCTATAGGGTTATTATGCGCTAAAAATGATACTTTTCTATATCTATCAGCACCAAAATAATTGGCCCATGTAAGTATAGAGCTTGGTATTTTACGCAAATATCTCAAGTATTTGATTCGGTTGTACGATGGATAGCCGCCAAAAAGTTCGTCGGCACCCATGCCGGATAATACAGCTTTTAACCCATCTTCATGTGCATACTTGCTTATAAACCAAGTGTTAATGCCATCGGTAGTTGGCATATCCATGTCCTTGATTATAGTTGGGAAAAACCTTTCAAAATCCTGTTGCTTTACCAAATGAGAAAATTTCTCGCCTGTAATTTGTTTTAGTAAAAGATTTTGGAAAACCCGTTCATCATAGGCTTTTTCATCAAAATATATTGATATTGTTTTAAGCTGCTGCTCCCGTTGCTGGTTGGCCAGTAAAGTTATAATGCTCGAATCAATTCCCCCGCTTAAAAATACACCTATGGGTGCATCTGATATAAGCTGCCTGCTTACAGAAGTGGTTAATGAATTACAAATATATTCCTCGGCAACTTCCGGACTGCTGATAAATGCGTGAACTGGCATTTCAGCACAATATGGGTTGATGTAATGTGTGTTGTTCTGGTGGTTCCACAACAAAAAATGCCCTTTGGCCAGGCTATACACATTTTCCAGGGTTGTATACGGTTCAGGAATATGCCCGAAAGCTAAAAATCTAACCGGCCAGTCCGGATCGGTTGTATTGGCAATATTTGCCGATTTAAAGGCCTTTATCTCTGAAGCAAAACTTAATTGCCCATTATCGACATGATAATACAACGGTTTTATTCCTGTAGTGTCGCGCACAAGATAAGTTACGGCTTTTATGCTATCATATAAAGCAAAAGCAAACATTCCACGAAATTTTGAAAACGCAGCGGTTCCCCACTTCAGGTAAGCTACTAATATTACTTCAGTATCGGTATCTGATTGAAATTTGGCCCCGGTTTTTAATAGCTGCTCTTTTAATTCGCGATAATTATAAATTTCGCCGTTAAAGGTGATCCAGGCTTTTTGTTGATCATCGGTCATAGGCTGATGGCCATTGCTACTCAAGTCAATAATGGATAGCCTGCGATTTCCAAATGCCAGGTTAACTTTTTCATCTAAAAAAACACCTTCGTCATCAGGTCCGCCATGCCTTAAAGTATCACACATTATGCACACTTTAACCCGAAGCTCTTCGGACTTTAATTGGCTGGATATTATGCCCGCAATTCTACACATTGACAGATATATTCATGGCTTCGCCCCGTAAGTCACATTCTTGAAATGTAACTCATTATTTACCAGCAATTTAATACCAGCTAATTTAAAGGGGGGCGGCAGTATTCAATTGCCGTTCCCATTAACAAACAATTATACTAAAATTTAAAATCTGTCTATCAGTGACGCTGCGACGTGCACAATAATTGAATATCCCATGTTTTCGAGCCTTAATGCCAGCTTTTTTTGTGAACGATAGGATATAATTTCACCGGTAAGCCCCTTAAGTGGCCCGGCCTTTATCATTATCTTTTCGCCGGGTTGCAAATCCTCCTCAGTGATTTCTAATTCAAAAGGGCTCGCCATCAGTAATTTAAGCTCGGCGATCTGACGATCGGGCATCGATGCAACTTTACCTGAAAAATATATAAAGCGGGCTATTCCTTTTGTCATCAATACCTCGGATTGTTCATGCTCTTTAATATACACGAATAAATAGGATTTAATAAAAGGCTCTTCCACCCATTTTTTACGGTCGCTCCATTGTTTAAGTTGTTTGTGCAAAGGCAAATATGCCTCCAGCCCTTTATTTATTAAGGCCTGGCAAGCTTTCTTTTCAGCGCGGGGATGTGTATAAACCGGATACCATTTACAAGTACCGGTATTTGTTCTTAAAGCCATAATTTACCATTTCACCCGGATATTATTTGAACCATCGCCTAATGTTCCACCAATTCTTTCCTTTTTCATCGATATAATAACCCGAACTTTCATAGCCGTTATAGTCGGAATAATAATAATAACGCGAACCATAGCTTTCACCGGTAAATTTAGTAGTATAATATCGTGAATGTAATAAATCCTCGGCAAAGGCATTCAAAACGATAACAGTATTGTTTAAGTGATACTCCTGGACAATTCGCTGAGGAACAGTAGCAGCATAAAACTTTGATTTACCGGAACGAATCACAAAAAGATTAACGTCGCTCATTCTTATTAAAGGTATTGCGTCTGATACCAATCCTATAGGAGCAGTATCGATCATTACAATATCATATATTAATCTAAGTTTGGCGATTAACGCCGTCATTCTTTCGGAATGTAATAGTTCCGAAGGATTAGGCGGCACCGGGCCGGAGATAATAAAATCCAGGTTTTCCAGATCTGAATGATTGATAATATCATCAGCCGTGCATTGGTGGGCTAGATAATTGCTTAAACCAACATCATTAGGAGCTTGAAAAGTTTTATGCAATTTCGATCGACGCAAGTCGGCCGCGATTAATATTACCTTTTTGTCAATGAGTGATAAGGTGCTTGACAGATTAATTGCCACAAATGATTTCCCTTCGCCTGCAACTTCCGATGTGATACAAATTATCTTGCTCTCTCTTTCAGAGGCCAGGAAACTTAAATTTGTACGAACTGAGCGAACCGATTCAGCAAAAATAGATTTAGGCTTGCTAATGGCCAATATTTGACTGCTAAACTCGTCAATCTGTCCGGGGAATTTTCGTATAACGCCTATTATCGGTATAGATGTAAGGCTTTCGATAGTTTCTTTATCATATATGTATGGGTTTAACATTCTTATCAAAAAAATTAAACCTAAGCCAATTATCAGCCCCAAAATAACAGCTGAACGCCGAATGGAATATTCATTTGGAGCTACCGGGCCCAAATTGAGCTGGGCCGTATCAATAATAGTTGCTCCAGGCAATATTCCTGCACTACTTATCTGAGCTTCAAGCTTCTTTTCTGATAAAAAGGAATAAACTTTGTCATTGACTTCAAAATCACGCTGTAAATTAACAAGGTCGCGCTGTGTGGCTGGCAATGCCGATATTTGTTGATTTACCGGCGTTAGCTGGTTGTCTACATATTTTATTCTATTTTCGATAGATAGCCTTGTTGTATTAATAGTCGTCAGAGTATTACTTTTGATCTGTAATATCTGCTGGTTTATATCCTGTACAGGCTGAGAATTATCGTTGTACGTTTTTAACAACCCGCTTCTTTCGGCAAGCAAGCCATTAAGCTTATTGATAATTTCACTCAATGGCTGATCAACTACACCGCCCAGGTCAAAATTCATGTTCACATTATCTTTTTTATTTACTATATCTTGCTTGAGCTGATCCATTTCAAGTAGCTGCAGCTTTAGCAAAGCCTTCTGCGTTTCGAGCTCTCTTTCCTTGCCAAAGGCAGACCCGGCTGCTGTTCCTAAATCCAATATTTTTTTTCGCTCTTTATACTGCTCTATTGAATTTTCTGAACCTTTAACTTCAGTTGACAGAAACGCTAATTGATTGTCAATAAAATTGATCATCTGCGAGGCCGACTTTGTTCTCTGATTTGTATCGTAATCAAGGTATTCCTTCATTAGCGAATTCAAAACGTCGGCAGCAAACTGGGGATTTGAGTCGGTTTCCTGCAGCGATATGATATTTGAATTTTTAGCGGTTTCGCCAATGCGTAATCCGGCCCTAACGCGGCCAACAAAGTCTTCCGCGGTATTTAGCTTAAATAGGAATATGGCGGTTTTAGGTATATCTCCCGGATATTTTATACTAAAAACAGTAGGGCCCATGTTAAACGGGACATTGTAACTGAAAGATTTTTGGATATCCCTTCTCCCGCTTTTATAGCTTAAACTAAAAGTATTTTTATCAATAGGCTTAAACGTAAGCATGTCATGAAAAAAGTTTAAACTATCAAATCTGACAAGCTCAACATCAAGCGGTTTCTGAGGATATAGTTCGTTTGTGCGATTAAGAACACGGCCTACAATATAAAAACTTACCCGGTAATCAAGATGCTTTATCGCATTGAGTAAAAGCGGACCGCTTTGCAGCACAGTTATTTCAGTTTGAACTTTTGACGGCCCTCTGTCGGCGCTACCTACTACACTTATCAAATCTGACATTGCAGACCTTTTTTCTTCAAATTTCATCGTGCCGGAGGTAGCGTATATTTTTGGCGTGTACCATAAATACAAATTGGCAACAATCAGGCACAATGCCACAGACCCGGCTATCCAATACCACCGGCTCAGAAATATTTTAATAATTTTAAAATAATCAATCTCCTGGCTTGGAAGTTTATGCTGTATCTTCTCCGTTTCTTCCATTTAACGACGGATAAGCGTTAGGATGATCAAAGCAGTATTAAATAACAAAATAGCGGGTTGATAGATCGTAGAAAAGTTCTGTAATTTATCATTACGTATGGCTCTCTTATTTTCAGTTATATAAACTATGTCTCCATTTTGAAGTACGGCTCTTGGATCATTGATCGATTCAATATCACTAAGATCGATTTCTGTTACCTTGGGAATTTTCTCGCTACCGCGAATAATTTTTATATTGGTTTCATTTGCCCTTTCGGTAAGGCCGCCGGCTTCACCAATAAGTTCGATCAATGTTGTTTTGTCTTTTGTTAAAGAAAAAGCGCCCGGACTTTTTATCTCTCCAAATATTGTGACCTTAAGGTTTATAATTTTCAATTCAATTATTGGATTTTTCAGAAAGGTTTTACGATAAAGATCTTCAATATGTTTTTGTGCCTCAAATCTCGTTAGCCCCTCCACTTGTACATGCCCTAAACCTGTTAACGCAATTGTGCCATCATCTTCGACCTGGAAAGTGTCTCCCCCGGTGGTAACCACCTGTAATGAACCGGCAGTAGCCGGATTCAGATCGGCAATACTCTTACTATTCTGAAGATTTCTTATTTGTAAAATGTCTTGTGGTTTTATACGATAATAGGTGCTATTACCCTTGGTTGGCTGGAACAAGCTGTCTGAAATCGATCGTTTCTTTTCAAAAAGCATCTGATACTGCTTATTAGCGCATGACGCAAAAAAAAGAAGTATCCCTAAAATTAAAAAAGTGTAGCCTAAATTGCACTTATTCATGAGTACTGTTAATTAATTAGGTATCGATTTCAAATTTACATAATTTTGCGACTATAAACAGTGTATTTCCTAAGTGCAGGATTTAAAAATTTCGTTGATCACAGTAGTTTACAATGCCGAAACTACAATCAGGCGCTGTATTGAATCAGTAATTTCCCAAAATTTTGAAAATGTTGAATATATAATTATTGATGCCTGTTCAACCGATCAAACAAAGCAAATTATAAATCAGTATAGTAACTACGTCAGCATTTTCCGGTCAGAGCCTGATAACGGAATATACGATGCAATGAACAAAGGCATTAAATTGGCTCATGGTGATGTTGTCGGCACGCTTAATGCCGATGATTTTTTTGCAGATAATTTTGTATTGGATGCAATAGCAAACGCATTTATAACTCAGAATTCAGATATTGTTTATGGCGATCTGGATTATGTTAAGCCGGGCGGGAAAGTTATTCGCAAGTGGCGTTCCGGCAATTATACCCACGGAATGTATAACTGGGGCTGGATGCCACCCCATCCAACCTTCTATTGCAAAGCCAGTGTATTCAATAAACTGGGGATTTATAAAACGGAATATGGAACTGCCGCAGATTATGAATTAATGCTGAGGTTTATGCATACGCATAAAGCAAACTCCTTTCATCTCAACAAAGTTATAGTGAAAATGACAATAGGGGGAATAAGTAACAGAAGCTATCGTAACCGTTTAACAGCATTGTTTAATGATTCAAAGGCTATGCGTAATCATAACATTTTATTTCCCCCGCTAACGTTGATATGTAAGCCTCTCCGGAAACTACTTCAGTTTTTTTAACTAACACTGGCACGCTTAATGCAAATAGTCTTTGTAGAACTTACGATATTTCCTGCTTTTGTTAACATGATGCAAACCAGTCCATAACTTTAACTCGAAAAAAATCGTATACACTTATTAATCGTGCATTTTTTTTCGCATAAGGCGAAGAATTTTACCCGCTGTCATTAATTGAAAATAAAGATATACCATTTCGATTTAATCTTAATAACAAATTCCTTTTTGAAATTAAACAACAAATACTTTGACGGGCATACAAAATAAGGCGTTCCTAACAGCAAATAATAAAAAACGAGGTAAATGCTTTGATCCGAATAAGCCGGCTTTTAATCATTGAACAATTTTTTTCAAATTTTTTGTTAATTAATATGAAATGAATGTATATCTTTAAAACGTTTAAGTGCATGTATATCAGCCTCTAATAAATCGGACTATGGATTTTTTACATAATTATACTTTTATCTATTACATTTTTGTTGTTGCTTTTTCCTTTCTTATCACGTCATTTGCTATCCCGTCAATTTTACACGTGGCCCGTTCTCGCCATTTATATGACGATTTAGGCCATTTCAGAAAAGAACATGACCATGGAATTCCCCGGCTTGGCGGGGTCGCTATCTTTGTTGGCTTCACAATAACTTCGTTGTTATTTTGTATGACTAATAAGTCTCTGCCGACTAATTATATACTCACAGCTTGTATAATTTTATTTTCGATGGGAATAAAGGATGACCTTTCGGGAGTAAATTCAAGTACCAAATTTTTAATCCAATTTATCGTTTGCTGTATCCTGGTTATATTGGGCGATATAAGGATCACCAGCATGTATGGTGTATTTGGAGTTAATGATTTGTCTTATTTTTTAAGTATTGCTTTATCAATTCTGGCAATTTTACTTATTGTTAATGCCTTTAACCTGATCGATGGGGTTGATGGCCTGGCAGCTACGACCGGTATTGTTGCAAACGGGGCTTTTGTTGCATTATTCATCTATATTCATAAATATGAATTAGCGGGTGTTTCATTAGCAATGGTTGGTGCAATACTTGGGTTTTTGAGGTTTAATATTACACCGGCCAAAATATTTATGGGTGATACGGGCTCCTTATTAATCGGGCTGATTACAGCTGTAATGGCTTTAAAGTTCATTGAAGTAAACAGAAGCATAAACGGAAGTTCTCCTGAAATTTATTCAGTCCCTGCTTTAACCTTTGCTATCTTGATGGGCCCTATATTTGACACAATACGCGTTTTTATTTTACGTATCATAAATGGCATTTCCCCCTTTATAGCCGATCGCAATCATATTCACCATCGGATGTTAAGGTTAGGTTTTAATCATTTGCAAACCACGCTCGTTTTAACAAGTATTAATATCGCCTGTATCGGGATGGTGCTTTTGCTTAGAAATTATAGCAATTCAATCCTTATCATTTTAATTGTTGCTATTTATCTTGTATTCAACGGAACAATCACATTTTTTCTTCGCTCGAAAGAACGTGAAAGCTTTGCCGCTGACCGTTTAACATATAAAAAAGTCAATTCTTAATTTACGCCCGGTTGCTGGCAGATTAAACGCTGGTGCTTTAGTTCCTGTTCTTTATTAAGTACATTTGCACCCTTATATTCTGAAAATGAGGATTGCCATAAATGGATTTGGCCGGATTGGCCGGATTTTTTTAAGAAACGTATTAAACAGGACAGATATAACCGTAGTAGCTATAAACGACCTTTCCGATACCCCCACACTTGCTCATCTTTTTAAATACGATTCAGTACATCATCGTTTTAAAGGTAAAATTGATTTTGACGAGGATCACTTATACCTAAATAGTCAAGCCGTGAAAGTATTCACGGAACGTGATCCTTCAGGTTTGCCATGGAAAGAATTGGGGATCGACCTTGTAATTGAATCAACAGGTAAATTTACTTCCAAACAAGGCGCCTCTCTTCATTTAAAAGCCGGCGCGAAACAAGTTATTATTTCGGCGCCTGCTAGCGATAAAAGCGTACCAATGGTTGTATTGGGGATAAATGAAGATTCAATTGATCTGCGGTCGCCCATCTTATCCAATGCATCATGTACAACAAATAATGTTGCCGCCATGGTTAAAATTTTGGACGACAACTGGGGAATTATTGACGGCTATATCACCACCGTACATTCAATGACCGGTGATCAAAATCTGCATGACGCCCCGCATAAAGACTTGCGCAGGGCGAGGGCGGCGTCGGCATCTATTATTCCAACAACCACCGGGGCAGCCAAGGCAATCACTGCCATTTTTCCTCATTTAGAAGGAAGGCTTGGGGGCGCCGGCATCCGGGTGCCCGTATTAAACGGCTCATTAACCGACTTTACCTGCAGTTTAAAAAAGCGGCCCACTGTTGAAGCAATCAATTTAGCTTTTAAGCAGGCGGCCGGGGGCAATATGAAAAATATTTTGGAGTATACGGAAGATCCGATCGTATCAATTGATGTGGTCGGCAATACGCATAGCTGTGTCTTCGATGCCCGGCTTACGTCAATTGTAGGCGGGCTGGTTAAGGTAGTTGGCTGGTATGATAATGAAATGGGATATTCCAGTCGTCTGACCGATCTGGTGGAAAAAATAAGCCGGCTGTCGTTATGATCAAATTTATCGATACTGAAGAGGTATTACCTATTCGCAAGGAAGTATTAAGACCGGGCAAGCTAACGCTGGATGAATGCAGGTTTCCAACCGACAAATTGCCGGGAGCTTTTCATTTAGGATTATATTTACGGGGCGAATTGGTTTCTATCGCATCATTTCATCCGCAAAATTACGGCGTTTATACCGGTGAAGGCTTGCAGTTACGTGGAATGGCGACTATAGAAGAATACAGGGGTCGCGGTTTAGGCAATCAACTGCTCAATTTTGCTATAGTTTACATCAGGGGTCAAAAGGTAAATTACTTGTGGTGCAATGCACGCAAAACGGCCCTTCAGTTTTATTTAAATATGGGCTTTGAACAGATATCACCTGAATTTGAGGTTCGGGGAATAGGGCCGCATTATGTATTGTACATTAAGATATCGTAATATTTTAGCCCCCAGCAAACACCTTTTTTATATTTACGTTCCAAATTAAAAATTAATTGCTGAATTTGGCCCTCCTCGATTACCCGCATCTGAAATTATGAAAACAATAGATCAAATTAGTTTTGCCGGAAAAAAAGCCCTTATCCGGGTTGACTTTAATGTACCGTTAGATAAGGACTATAATATTACCGACGATAACCGTATGACGGCCGCTTTGCCAACCATCAATAAAATATTGAAGGACGGTGGTTCCGTCATCTTGATGTCGCATCTGGGCCGGCCAAAAGGCGGTCCCGAAGAAAAGTACTCTTTGAAACATGTGGTACCGCACCTGGCAGATCTGCTTGGTCAGCAGGTTGAATTTGCTGATGATTGCATTGGCCCCGAAGCGGTAAAAAAAGCCAGAGATTTGGGGAAAGGTGAAGTGCTTTTGTTGGAAAATTTGCGTTTTTACAAAGAAGAAGAAAAAGGAGATAAGGAGTTTGCCGAAAAACTTTCAAAACTAGGCGACATTTATGTGAATGACGCTTTTGGCACTGCGCATCGGGCGCATGCGTCCACAGCCATTATAGCTCAGTTCTTTCCTAAAGCCAAATATTTTGGCTATTTGATGGCTGCCGAGCTGCAAAATGCCGAAAAGGTGTTAAATAATCCCGCAAAACCGTTCACGGCTATTATGGGCGGGGCCAAAGTATCCGACAAAATCGAACTGATTGAGCGGTTACTGGATAAAGTTAATACCATTATTATTGGCGGCGGGATGGCCTATACCTTTGCTAAAGCGCAGGGCGGCAAAATCGGGAAGTCACTCGTGGAAGAAGACAAGCTTGACCTGGCTAACAGCCTGATAAAAAAGGCGAAAGAGAAGCACGTGAATTTATTATTGCCAACGGATTCGATAATAGCTGATAATTTTTCAAACGATGCCAATATTGATAAAGCGCAGAACAATAATATCAGGGATGGCTGGATGGGTTTAGATATCGGCCCTGATTCGATAGCCGAATTTACCAGGGTAATAGAAACGTCGAAAACCATTTTATGGAATGGCCCAATGGGCGTATTTGAAATGGAAAAATTTGAAGAAGGCACGAAAGCTATTGCCGAAGCGGTAGTGAAAGCTACTGAAAAAGGGGCATTCTCTTTAATAGGCGGCGGCGATTCCGCTGCAGCAGTTGCTAAATTTCATTTTACAGCCGACGTAAGTTATGTTTCTACAGGTGGCGGTGCCTTGCTCGAATATATGGAAGGTAAAGAATTGCCCGGTGTAAAGGCAATAAACGAATAGCATTTCACGTAACGATTTTGTGAAAGTCCTGGTTTACCAGGGCTTTTTTATTTTATTATGTATTTTTAAAGTCTAGATCTTTTTATGAAAACCTTTTTACTTTTTGTCTTTAGCTTTTTGCTTTTAGCCTTTACGTTGGCCGCTCAACCGCCACCAAATAACTCCGATGCGGTTTATGTTAAAAATAATTACCAAAAATTAGAATACCAGATACCTATGCGCGACGGAAAAAAACTGTTTACGTCTGTGTATGTACCAAAAGACCAATCGAAGAAATATCCGATCATGATAGATCGTACGCCGTATAGCGTGGCGCCTTACGGAGCGGATAAATATAGAACCAGCCTCGGCCCGTCGCCGTTGTTTTTGCACGACGGTTACATTTTTGTTTACCAGGATGTGCGGGGCCGCTGGATGAGCGAAGGCATTTTTGAAGAAATGACGCCCGAAAAAGAAATCCACAAAACCAATAACGATGTGGATGAAGGGACCGATACTTATGATACTATCGACTGGCTCATAAAAAACATACCCAATAACTCGGGTAAAGTTGGCGTATGGGGTATATCCTATCCCGGTTTTTTTACAACTGCATCGCTGCTTAGCCGGCATCCGGCATTGGTTGCGGCATCGCCGCAGGCGCCAATGGCCGACTTGTACCGCGACGACGCTTTTCACAACGGCGCTTTCATGCTGGCTGCCAACTTTGGCTTTTACCCGGGCTTTACCAACCGGCAGGATGATAAGCCCACACAGCGCGGCGGTTCGCGCCTTGATTATGGCACGCAGGATGGTTATGAATTTTACCTCAAAATGGGCCCGTTAAAAAACTCAAATGATAAATATTATAAGGATACTATACGCCTATGGAACGAAATGCTAAACCATCCCAACTACGATCAGCACTGGAAAGACCGCAATGTTTTATATCACCTGCACGATATTAAAACTGCCGTACTGGTTACCGGCGGGTGGTATGATGCCGAAGATCTATACGGCGCTATAAATACTTATAAAACTTTGGTAAAAAATAATCCTTCTACACCTGTTTATTTTACGATGGGCCCCTGGGTACACGGCGGCTGGGCGCGCGGCCCCGGCGACCATTTGGGCGATATTGACTTTGGCGGGCCTACCGGGCCCTTTTACCGCGAGAAAATCGAATTCGCCTTTTTCAGTCACTACCTGAAAGGGACGGATACGAACCTGCCGAAGGTATCGGCCTTTGAAACCGGCGTTAACCGCTGGAAAAACTATAATATTTGGCCGCCAAAGGAAGCCGTTGAAAAAAACCTTTATTTCCTCCCTGGCGGCAAGCTATCGTTCGATGAATCAAAAACTATTAACAACGGTTTCGATGAGTTCATATCTGATCCAAACAAACCCGTGCCATTTATCAATGCCATTGACCTGGATATGAAACGTGAATATATGATCGGAGACCAGCGTTTTGCCGCCCGCAGGCCCGATGTGCTCACTTATCAAACCGGTTTACTTGATAAGGATATCACCCTTGCGGGGAACATCTGGGCCAATCTTAAAGTGTCAACCACCGGCACCGACGCCGATTGGATAGTAAAAATTATTGACGTATACCCCGATTCGGCTAAAAATAACCAGTGGACAGGCAAGGATATCTACATGTCGCATTATGAGCAGATGGTGCGCAGCGAGGCCATGCGCGGTAAATTCCGCAATGGCTTTGATAAGCCGGAGCCGTTCGTGCCCGGTAAGATAACCCCCGTAAACTTTGAGCTGCAGGACGTATTGCATACCTTTAAAAAGGGCCATCGCATTATGGTACAGGTACAAAGTACCTGGTTCCCGCTTATCGACCGCAATACACAGCGGTTCCAGGATATAATGAAGGCTAAGGATACCGACTTTCAAAAGGCAACGCACAGGATTTATACGTCATCGGCAAATCCAAGCTATTTGAAAGTTAGGGTGATGGATGATAGCCAGTAAACTGATATTAAAAAACAATTTCTTTGCATCCGCATAAATTTGCACTTTTACGCCCGGCTTTAATTAAACCATCACATTACCAATACCATTAAGCAATGAAAAAAGTAATTCTTGTAACCGGCGCTTCATCCGGAATAGGTTTGGCCTGTGCTACCGCACTCCAGGCAAAAGGGCATACCGTTTATGGCTCATCGCGAGATATTAAACGCATAAAATCGGTAGCCTTTAACCCGATTGAAATGGATGTTACCGACGACGCGTCTGTAAAGGCAGCCGTCGACAAAATTATAAAAGCCGAAGGCCGTATTGATGTATTGGTGAATAACGCGGGCAACGGCGTAACCGGACCGGCCTATGCTATGCCTGTTGAAAGTGCTAAAAAGCAATTCGAGGTAAACTTTTTTGGCGTGGTGCGCGTAAGCAGCGAAGTAATTCCAAAAATGATAGAAGCCAAACAAGGCTTGATCATCAATATGAGCTCGCTGGCCGGGTTATTCGGTTTGCCCTATCAAAGCATGTACAGCGCGTCAAAATATGCCATTGAAGGTTATTCGCAAAGCCTGCGGATGGAGCTGCGCAATACCGGCATCAAGGTGGTGCTGATCAATCCCGGCGACTTTAAATCCGACTTCACCCAAAACCGCGAAAAAGTTAAATTTCCGATCAAAAACGAAATGCTCGAGAAAGAATACAACTCAGCCGTTGCCGGCATGGAAAAAGACGAAAGCGTTGGCGCCAACCCCGAAGTAATTGGCAAGAAGCTGTGCCAGATCGTTGAATCCTCCAGCCCGGCGCATCGGTACCTGGTGGGCGCTTTTGGCCAAACCATTGCCGCAACTTTGAAACACATTTTGCCCGGCGGTTTGTTCGAAAAGTTGATGAACGACCATTACGGCATAAAATAAGTTTAAAGCAATTACCTTATAACGGATCTTAAAAAATCAGCGCTGACACCGATTTGTCAGTGTATCTATTTTTGAGAGAGATACAGCAGATACAACAGATACAGGTGATACAGCAGATACACTGACAAAATCTTGTCGGTAAAATAAACTTGCTTCATCCGCCTGTTTATAGTAAAATGGCCAGGCTCTGCATGGCCCCAGACTATTACATGAAGTCAGCACATCGCATTAAAAAAGGCCAAAGCGCATAAACGCTTTGGCCTTCTATTTTTATAAAATTGTACTGTGCTTAAAATGAAACAACAGTGGCTGGCAATATAGAAGCATTAATATTAGCCCCCCATACGTTGGTATTCCATCCTGCCGGTGTATATTCGCCGCCGGCCAGCCATACGCCGTTTTGAACGCCCTGCGCGTTGGTAAAGTTTACCTGGTTGCCGCTAACGGTACTATTTGTAATAGAATGTCCGCCTTGTCCCCAAACGTATAACCCTACGTTGGTAAACGACTGCGCACTGGCATAAATGCTGTTATTGGTAAGCGAAATATGGTCGCCGCCTATAATGGCCATTCCATGTTGTCCCGGGTTAACCAGTATATTGTTTTTGGCAACCTGGTACGAGCCGCCATTTTCCCCCAGGTGGATACCGCTACCCGAACCGCCTCTTATCCAGTTGCCGTCAAGGGTGATCGGGCTGCCTGCAGTGCCGTTACTTTGGGCTATATCAATTGCTACACCCGGGCTGCTTTGGCCTGCAAAGCTTTCAAACTTATTATAACTGATGGCATTGCCTCCATTCACACTCACGAACTGAACAAACGAGCCGCTCATGTTCTTCATTTGATTCGTGTATATCATTATGTTGCCGCCCGGACAATTATTGGCAACTATCCCTGCCGCTGCATTACTGATATTGTTTTTTTCGATAGTTACGTTTGTGCAATTATTCAGCACTATGCCAGTTTGCGACGTGTTGCCAAGTGTACACCCGGTAATATAAACACCGTTACAATTGGTTAAGGTTATACACGATGTGCTGCCCCCGTTTATGGTCAGCCCGCTAAGGGTAACGCCGTTTTTCCCAGTCAGGTTAACCGGTGCGGTACCACCGCTTGTTGCGGCGGTAGTTGACTGAGTTGCCGGCGCAGGCGCGGCTGCGGTAATCGCAGTTGGTGTTGCTGTTGCCGGATCAGTAACAATTACCGAAGGCAGGATGGAAGCGTCAATAGACGCGTTCCAGGTATTTGAGCTCCAGCCCGTAGGTGTATGTTCGCCGGAAGCGAGCCAATAATCATTCTGCGCGCCGGATGAGCTTTTAAAGTTTATCTTATTGCCGCTGATTGTGGCGTTGGTAACCGCGACGCCCGCCTGGCCCCATACAACTACCCCTACGTTGGTAAAATATTGGGATTTGCTGTATACGGTATTATTAACGGCCGAGATATGGTCGCCGCCCGAAACAGATATGCCCATTTGGCCCGGGTTAACCAGTATATTGTCAGAAGCTATCTCATACGAGCCGCCGCTGTCGCCCAGTTGTATACCGCCGGTTGCGGCGCCAGGGCCGCCGCCCAGCATCCAGTTGCCAACAACCTGTATCGGACTCGAAGCTGTACCATTACTTTTATACAGGTTAATACCTTCCTGCGGATTGCTTTGGCCTAAGTTATTCTGGCATTTGTTGTATGTAATTGAATTATTGGTACCGCTAACAGTATTAAACTGCACAAACTGGCCGCGGGGAGCGGGGCCCTGCATATTTAAAAATTGGTTGCCGGTAATAATTACACCGCCACCGGTTGAGTGATCGACATACACGCCACAACTCACATTTGTAATATAATTGTTATCTATAGTAATATTATAGCAGTTATATAAGTAAATGCCCACGTTCGATGAGTTGCCTAAACGGTTGCCGGTAATGTGTACATTATAGCAATTACTTAAAGTGATGGCGGCCACAGTTCCGCCGTTGACGGATTTACCGCTGATGGTAATGTCGTGCTGGCCGCTTAAGTTAATGGGGCTTGATGCCGTGTAGGTGGCTAAGGTTTTGGCATGAAAGTTGTTTGATAGTACAGGATTGTTTGGAATGATACCGGTGTTTTTAGAACATGAACACCACAGGAATACACCAACACTAAGTAGTGCTAAAAGTTTTCTTTTCATAGCAATAGTTTAATCAATAGTTTTTTAATTAATAGGTAATTTCGTTGCTACAAATATAGAATAAAAGAATTTTTATTTCCTAATTATTTGAAATTTTTCTTTCAAAGAGAAATAATATTGCGTTTTGTATACATTTATTAATCGGACAAAAACCGCGTAATTGCGTAGAAACTAACGGGTTGCAATAAAAAAGCCGCATCATTAATGAGAGGGCGCTGAAACAGCCCTTTAGAATTAAAGGGTGAAAAAAGGAGTAGAAGGTATAGCTTTTCTGCTCCTTTTTTGCATTTTGAAGGGTTATTAGCAGGTCTTTCAAGATGTTGGCACAACAATAACAAATCCAACTCAGTGCGTTTTCGGGATGATTTGGATCTCATCATTCCCAAAGACAATCTCCTTCGCAAGATCAATAAACTGATAGATTTTATTTTTATTTATAACGAACTAGTGGACAATATTGTCCCTAATAATGGACATACAGCAGAAAGCCCCATACGCATGTTCAAATATTTGTTATGAAAACGATCTATAAAAACAGCGAGTTAAAAAATGTTATGGCTATGGGCAAACGGCATCTTATGGGATTGCAATACGCAGATGCTGGAATGTTGGCAATTTTTACTGTTAACCTGGAGATGTTCATCAATTAACCTCATAAGTCTGTAAAATTGAACAAAAACAGACTAAAATGTCTGCACTTGCCACTTTAGCAAAGCAAGCTTTCCAGGAATCCTCACAAAACATGGATAATAAAAAAGCGATCAAGTAAAAAATTATCTTTTACTTAATCGCTTTAAATGTCCATCATTAAAGTGACGCTTTTTCAGTGGCCCCGGTTATACCGGCGGACTTAAAGTGCAATAGCTTCGCCAATTTCCGGCAGCTTCAAATTGAGCTGCGCCATTAAAAATTTTTGTTTTACCTCGGCTTTATCGATCTTTATTACCGGAAAAGTATCGTAATGCATACCGATCACATTTTTGCAGTTGATAAAATCACAGGCTTTAACGGCATCGTCGGCGCCCATCGTGTAGTTATCCCCAATAGGTAAAAAAGCCCAATCCAGCTTTTCTTCGGCCAGCAGCTTCATATCGTACGTAAGGGCGGTGTCACCTGCATAATAAATGCTTTTTCCTTCCGCTTTAATTAAAAAACCTGCAGGGTTGCCACCAGGTGAGCCGTCAGGCATAGTGCTCGAATGTATGGCGTTCACCATTTTTACGCGGCCAAAGTCAAAATCAAATCCGCCGCCAATATTCATGCCATGCGCATTTTCTACTCCCTGGTTGCCAAGCCAGCCTGCGATCTCGGCAATGCAGATGATCACTGCGCCACTATTTTTTTGAATGGCCAGCAAATCGGCAACATGGTCGCCGTGGCCGTGTGATATAAGGATATAATCAGGCTTTAAACTGTTGATGTCAATGGCCTTAGCCATGGGGTTTGGCGAAATAAAAGGGTCAAATAATAACTTTTTTCCGCCGGTTTCAATCTCGAATGTCGATTGTCCGTAATAGGTAGCTTTCATATGGATGATGTTTTTATTTGCGAATATCGAATAATGGATATCGAACCTCAAACACCGAAATGTCAAGATTTTCTTTCCTTTCACCCCATTATTCAAATTCGGATATTCAGTGTTCGATATCCAACCGGATCAAAAGAGGCCGCCCAAGCCGCCAAACATCTCTTTAGTCATAGCGGCCATTTCGCTTTGGCTCACATTATCAGCTTGTTCCATAGCCTTATTTATGGCAATAACCAGCAGTTCTTCTAATTGTTCTTTATCAGCATCCTTAAAAAAATCATCGCCTATTTGAACCGATTGTATTTCTTTATTCCCATTGGCTGTAACAGTAATTTTACCGCCCTCCGCCGAGCCGGAAACCGTTATACCTTCCAGCCGTTTCTTTACTTCGCCCGCCTTTTGCTGGGCCTGCATCAATTTATCGAACATGTCTAATTAGTTAAGTTGTTGATTGGGTTGATTAAGTGAGTGGTTGAACCAGTCGATAATTCTACAAATTAATGAGCGAACTGTTTGATTGCGCGTAAAAAACAAACTCAATCAACTACGCACACAATCAACCTAATCAACCAACCTCAATCCTCACTCGTATCCCCATTACCCTTATAGGCGCTTTTACGCACAACGGGCATGCCGGTTATTTTAAACAGTTCGTCCAGCTTGAGCAAGCTGCCATTTGATAGGTTCGAGAGCATTACAATGGTAATATCGTCCTTTATATCCCGCAGATAAATATGCCTGAAACCGTGCCACCAGCCGGTATGGTAGATCACTTGCTGACCAGGCGCTTCAAAAATACGCCATCCGTAACCGTAGCTAAAATGCCCGTGAATGATCGGGTTGCGAGGTACGTAGGCCGAATCCATCGTTGCCTGTTTCAACAGCCTGCCGGCGCGCAAAGCCCGGTCGAATAAATAAAGATCGCCCACGGTGCTGTAAATACCCTTATCGCCAACCGGCCCGTCCAGGAAGTTTTGTGCTACCGAATAGCGCCACTGGCCCCTGTCGTGGCCCACTACGTCAACAGGTATCTTATCATAAGCCGCTTTTGAATAAACCGCCGTGTGCTCCATGCCTGCCGGTTTAAACACATTTTGTTTCATAAAATCAGCGTACGATTGCCCGCTTACTTTTTCGATAATGGAGCCCAGCACCATAAAGTTCGAGTTATTATACAGGAAGCGCTTATCCGGTTTATTGAACGGGTGCGGTTTATATTTGGCTATCAGGGCCATTTCCTCCATATTTGAAATGCCTTTGCGCTGATTCCAGTGCTGGGCACGATACAGGTCGTCCGTAAAATACACATAATTCATCAGGCCCGACCGGTGTGTAAGCAGCAGCCGTATGGTGATACCATCATACGGGAAATCAGGAAAAAACTCTTTTACGTTTTGATCAAGCCTCAGTTTTCCCCGCTCCATCAGCATCAGGATAGCGGTCGAGGTCATGGTTTTGCTAACCGATGCCAGCTCAAATTGCGAGCTGATCTTCAGGCTGTCGCGGCGCAGGTGATCGGCCCAGCCGAGCGCCTTTTCATAAATGATCTTGCCGTGTTTAGCTACAAGCACGTCCCCGTTAAAAGCGCGCGTTTTATGCAGCTGCTCAATAAAGGCATCTATCCTTTTATCGGCATCTTTCGGATTATAAGCCAATAAAGCTTTGGTGTTGAAAGGGGTTACCGGGGCTGGCGGGTCATTATGATCGGCATGTTTGGAAGAGCAGGAAGCTAAAAAAACCAGGTTGGCAACGAGTATTAATACAGTTTTATACACAAATCTCATGGGCAAATTATCACAGGTTAACAAAAGGCGAAAATGGGAAAATTAAACTTCTGCTATAACGGAATGTTTAAATTTTTCGTCTTTGTTAATAACATTTGTATGTTTAGGTATGAAAACGATCAAAATCCTTGCCACCGTTTTGATATTTATTTGTAACGTGGCGTTCGCGCAAACAAATGAAGATGCAAAAGCATTGGTAAAAGAAGCCGTACAACTCAACGACCAGGGAAAATATGCCGAAGCCATCGAAAAATACAACCAGGCTTTAAAGATCGACCCGGGGAATAGCTACGCTGATTTTGAACTGGCTTACACGCTTTTTGTTTCGGGTAAAGGAACTGATGGTATACCATATCTACAAAAAGTAATTGCCTCTAATACGTCGCTAACGGCTGGTGCATATGACCTTTTGGGTACCATTTATGATAAGGACAATCAAAAGGATAAAGCCATTGAGGCATACAACGCCGGCATCAAAGCCAACCCGGGCTACCAGCGCCTTTATTACAACCTGGGTATTGTGTACTCCAGGTATAAACAATATGCCGAGGCTGAAAAATGCGCTATCGAAGCCATAAAGCTCGACCCAAAACATGCCAGCAGCCAGCGAATGTACGCGCTGGTTACTTTCCATCAAAACAAACGGGTGCCTGCATTGCTGGGTTTTTGCAGTTTTATTTTACTGGAGCCAAATACAGCACGCTCGACCGAAGCCTATAACAACATACAGCATATCCTGTAGGGCGGTGTACTGAAAGACGCCAACGGCGGCACAACCATAACCCTTTCTCCAAAGGACAACACCGAAACAAGCTCACAAAATTTAAGCATATCGATGAGCGTGATATCGGCGCAGCAAAAGAAACTAACCGGAACGGACCTGCTGCAAGACGAATTGAAAAATATTTTTACCATAACAGGTGAGCTATCTCAAAAGAAAACGGATAAGGGTTTTTTTGATAAGTTCTACGCGGATTACTTTTATAAGCTGGTGCAGAGTAATAACATGCCCGCCTTTACCCGTGCCATAAACGCAGGCGCTCCCGAAAACGCGGCCTGGATAAACGACCATCCGCAGTATATGAATGATTTGTATATGTGGGCAAAGACGACGGAGAGGTCCAATTAAACCATTTTGTCGCGGAAGGTAATTCTCTAAAAACGCGATCGAATGCCTTTAAAATCCGAAATCGAAATTCCGAAATCCGAAATCAAACCCTACCTTTGCGCTGCAAAAAACACACATTCCATGAGTTTCAGAACGGAGCACGATACCATGGGCGAGGTACAAGTACCCGCCGACAAATACTGGGGGGCACAAACCGAGCGTTCGCGCAATAACTTTAAAATCGGGCCCGAGGCTTCCATGCCGAAGGAGATCATATACGCGTTCGCTTATCTTAAAAAAGCAGCCGCCTACACCAATATGGACCTCGGCGTTTTACCGGTCGAAAAACGCAACCTCATCGCCCGGGTATGCGACGAAATATTGCAGGGTAAACTGGATGGCGAGTTTCCTCTGGTGATTTGGCAAACCGGTTCGGGTACGCAATCGAACATGAACGTGAACGAAGTGATCGCCAATCGTGCACACGTGCTGCAAGGGAACAAATTGGGCGAAGGCAAAACGTTTATCCACGCGAACGACGACGTCAATAAATCACAGTCGTCGAATGATACCTACCCAACGGCAATGCACATCGCGGCCTATAAAATGCTGATCGATGTAACCATACCTGGAGTTGAAAAGCTGCGTAACACACTTAAAAAAAAATCGGAAGATTTTAAAAGCGTGGTTAAGATCGGTCGAACCCACTTAATGGATGCCACACCGCTTACTCTCGGCCAGGAGTTTTCAGGCTATGTATCGCAGCTCGACCACGGCTTACGCGCATTACGAAATACGCTCGATCACCTGGCCGAACTGGCGTTGGGCGGTACCGCCGTAGGTACCGGCATCAATACACCGAAAGGATACGATGTGACGGTGGCGAACTACATTGCGAAGTTCACCCATTTGCCATTCCGCACTGCCGAAAATAAATTTGAAGCCCTGGCCGCGCACGATGCCATCGTGGAAACGCACGGCGCGTTAAAACAAATAGCCGTATCCTTAATGAAAATTGCCAACGACATCCGCATGCTGGCTTCTGGCCCGCGCTCGGGTATCGGCGAGATACACATCCCGGACAATGAGCCCGGCTCGTCCATTATGCCTGGCAAGGTCAATCCTACCCAAAACGAGGCGGTAACGATGGTTGCCGCGCAGGTAATGGGCAATGATGTAGCCATTTCGATAGGCGGCTCAAACGGCCATTATGAGCTGAATGTATTTAAACCGCTCATGGCCGCTAACTTTTTACAGTCGGCACGATTAATTGGCGATGCCTGTGCATCTTTTAACGACCATTGCGCCGTGGGCATCGAGCCAAACTACGACGGGATTAAAAAGCACCTCGAAAATTCGCTGATGCTGGTTACCGCGTTAAATCCGCACATCGGTTATGAGAACGCGGCCAAAATCGCAAAAAAAGCGCTAAAGGAAAATAAATCATTACGCGAGGCCGCTACCGAGCTGGGCTTAATGACCAATGAGCAGTTTGACCAATGGGTGCGCCCCGAAGATATGATAGGCGGATTGAAATAGAGCCAGCCTCACCCTAAAATCAACATGCAAAGACCTTTCGCCCTTCGCCTTTTACCTTTCACCTTGTTCCTCGCTTCCTGCTGGTTCAATCCAAACGTGCAGACGCGGGGAGAAAGCTTCCTGCAGGGCGAATGGCAGCAGGATTCGGTGCCGGGGCAAAAACGGCTGCTCACTTATTCATTATATCATTTGAAATTTAGCTGCGATTCTTTTTTTGTGTCGATCAAATCGTATAGCAAGGTAAATACTGGCCCCGACACCTGCATGCGTTCCGGCCGCTGGGCCGAGTACGTACGCGGAACGTATGAGCAAAGCCATGATACCCTGCATCTAAAAGGCCAGTTTTGCAATGCTGATATGACCATAAAAGACGATAAAGGCTGTTTCCGTTCGGGTGATTATGAGGAATTTTTCAAAGTCACCAAAAAAGATAATTCGAGTGTACAGTTTGCCGGCACTTCCGACGTTATCCCTATAGATGCCCATTTAACAAAACGAACCACTTGTCACCCAAAACCATTATAGCATGAAAGTAAATTTTTTTAAGAAACTGATTTTAGCTGCCGCCATCTTTTACATGCCACTGCAATCCATGGCATGGGGCACCCAGGGGCACCGCATCTGCGGACAAATAGCCAGCACGTATTTGACGCCTAAAGCCCGGTTGGCCATAGCGCAAATATTGGGAAACGAATCCTTGGCCTTAACCGGTAATTGGGCCGATTTTATTAAGTCGGACCCCAGTTACAGTTATTTATCCTCTTGGCATTATGTTGATTTTGACAAGGTATATACCTATCCCGAAATGGAGGATTATTTAAATCACGATAAAAATGTTGATGCTTATACGAAGCTGCAATTCCTGATCGGCGAGTTAAAAAAGAAAGATGTCAGCAAAGAAAACAGGCTGCTGTACCTGCGCATGCTGATCCATATTGTTGAGGATGTGCACCAGCCTATGCATGCTGCTCACGCAGATGATAAAGGCGGCAACGATTTTAAACTAAATTGGTTTAACAACCCAACCAACCTGCATTCCATTTGGGATTCGCAGCTAATTGAATTTCAGCAATTAAGCTATACCGAATACGCTTCGGCCATTAACCATACCACCGCCGCCGAACGCGCCGAATGGCAGGCCACTTCTATAAGCAGATGGATATTTGAGTCGAACCAGATAACCGAAAAGCTTTATACGGAAATAAAGCCCGGCGACACGCTAAACTACAAGTATAATTTCACACATATCGATATCGTAAACCAGCGCCTGCTCAAAGCCGGCGTCCGGCTGGCTGGAATATTGAATCAACTATTTGGTTAATTATGTTGATTAAGTTGGAGGGTTGATTGGGTTAAAAAATCTTAGACCAAAATCACCTCTTAACTTAATCAACCCAATCAACAACTCACTCAATCAACCAACACAATGAAACTCCTAATGGTTTGCCTGGGCAATATTTGCCGTTCGCCGCTGGCGGAGGGTATAATGCGGCACCTGGCTGATGAACGAGGCCTCGATTGGCACATCGATTCAGCCGGTACCGGCGACTGGCATGTCGGCGAGGGCCCCGACCAGCGATCCACCCGCACGGCTATGAGCCATGGTATCGATATCAGCAAGCAGGTTTGCAGGTTGTTTAAAATAAGCGATTTCGACGAATTCGACCTCATCCTGGTAATGGATAAAAGCAACTTGAGCGACATACTGGCAAAGGCACGCAATGAGGAAGACGTTAAAAAAGTAAAGCTCTTATTAGGCGACAAGATCGTACCCGACCCATATTACGATGACGCCCAGTTTGAGCCGGTGTTTCAATTGATCGAACAAGGTTGCCGGGAGATCATCAAACAACACAATAAGTAGCAAGGCTTAAGATTTGCCGGGCAGAATTTTGAAATAAGCCAACTCTATCCCGTCTCTCATCAGGTTGTCCATACGCTTCAGGCCGGCCTTTTCAAGCACCCGCTGCGAGCCGATGTTCTCCGGGATGGTAACCGCCACAATTTCGGAAGTATTTTCGTCAGTAAACCCGTGCGCCACCATTGCCGCAGCCATTTCGGTGCCGATGCCAATGCCCCAGTATTTTTTTTCCATGCTGTACCCAAGTTCAACTATTCCCGGCTCGGTATTAAAAGGGCGCAGCAGGCAGCTTCCTATAAATTCGCCACCGACTTTGTTAAATATACCCCAGGTGCCTAATTTTTTATTGACAGCATATTGTTCCAATGCTTTGCGAAAAAAAATAATGCGCTCATCGCGGCTGCGTACCGGCAGGTATTGTGTAACCAGTTCATCATTGAAGTGGTTCAAATAAATATCTTCCTCCTCCGGTAAAAACTCACGGATAATTATGCGGGGTGTTTGGGCCACTATGCTCATAGCTCAAATTTAGTATTTCTGACTATGCTTTTAACTATTAAAGATCATCCGATTCTTTTTCGTGGTTTCGGTTCTGCTTTTTTCTCTAATAGCTCGTCCAGATATCGCAAAACAACTTCCATATTTTTGTCCTGATTATCCAGTTTAGTTTTTATCTTTTCTATTTCGAGGCGTAACTCGGTATTATCTATAAACATTTGGCGGATGCGTGTAAATATCCGCATCACTTGTATATTGACCTGGATAGCTTGTTTGCTGTTTAATACGCTTGAAAGCATTAATACACCATGCTCCGTAAAAACATACGGCAGTTTTCTTCTGCCTCCACGTTTTGATATCGCAAATTGCGACATCAAACTTTCAAATTCCTTATCGTTTAACCTAAACATAAAGTCGTCGGGAAACCTATCAATATTCCTTGCGACTTGCTCATTCAATCTTCTTGTTTCAACACCATACAATTCTGCCAAATCACTATCAAGCACCAACTACCGGCTTAACCGGGATAACGCACGATTGACACTTCAACTCTTCGGGATTCCAACTCTTACAGCCTTTTGAACTATACTTTGTACATTTGCGCCCATGGCATCCATCAAACCATCTGTACCAAAAGGCACCCGCGATTTTTCACCAACCGAAATGGTGCGCCGTAATTTTATTTTTGATACAATAAAAGGCGTTTTTCGCAAATATG
>JAQBOH010000124.1 GCA_028288125.1 Mucilaginibacter sp. | reverse complement strand
TCGCCGTAAGATTAATGTTGGCACTGGTTGGGTCGCCCGTCCAGGTTATAGTACTGCCGCGTTTGAAATTAAATTTCCGGTTCACCGTCGCATAAGATAAATCGTACGAGCCGGACTCAACCGTATAAGTTCCGGTAAGATTCACTTTTCCGCTGGGATCTATACCGCCGCTCAATTGGCCGCTCCCTTTAATATGAACAATATCTCCGTTCCTTGAGTCGACTACGATACTAAAATTAGCTTCCTTACTGATCCTGACGGTGGCTGTTACATCCAATCCGTTTAAATCGGCCTTACGGAGCGAGTCCAGTTGTTTGGCCAGCATAATGGAATCCAGTTTAGGCCCGTTGGGGTCAATAAATTCAACCACACCCTTGCGGTCCTCCACACCTGGGTCGGCGGAGGGCAATACAATTGTCAGGTCGGTTTTCGGATTAACGGTAAGCGTGGCATCCACAACCGGTGTATTAATATCGCCGCGTACTTTTATATTTGCATCGACAAATAATTTACCATAATACAATTTGTTGCTCTCGGCAGTTGAATTAACCACTCTGAAGTTTTTTGCTGCGATATCTATACCAAAATCGTAATCTGTGAAATTTTTGGTGTAAACAGTTCCCGTTACAACAGCCTTATTTCCAAGTGAATCAACCATTGTAAAATCATTAAACAATACGCCATCGTTATTAAACGTAATACTTTCATTGGGCATAGTAAAGTACGAGTTCAATGTAGCAACGTTAAACCCAACTTTGTTGAAATGAACATCTCCGCGTACAACCGGAGCGCTAGCGGTTCCTGTTATTTTTAGCTGG
Source organism: Mucilaginibacter sp. (assembly GCA_028288125.1). Taxonomy (GTDB): domain Bacteria; phylum Bacteroidota; class Bacteroidia; order Sphingobacteriales; family Sphingobacteriaceae; genus Mucilaginibacter. The sequence goes on along the minus strand of JAQBOH010000124.1, from coordinate 15,788 downwards.
CCGCTTAGATTACCGCTTCCATTTCGTATGCTGCCAAAGCTAAAACCTTCGATGCTCTTAACGTTGAGGGTAATAATATCAAGGTTCAAATCCATTTTGCTGTCGGGCGCGGTGTAATATAAGCCGGTTAAACTCGCCTGGTTGCCTTTGCCTGTTATGCGTACATCAGCTGCGTACGCATTTTGGGTTTGATTATTCACCTTAAGCGCGATGTTGCCTACCGTATCTCCCTTGAAATTAAAATCGTTAATATTCAGGTCTGTAGTAAATACCATTGATTTTTGGAGGTTGCTGAGGTGTGCCTGGCCGTTGATAACGCCGCCGATCTGCAGCGAGTCCTGCTTTGCTGCACGGGTGAGTGTTTCGATTTTGAAATTTCTAAAATCAACTGTAATTGGCGCGTTCATTTGTTGCTGATCGCTGTTGATGCTCAGTACCTGATTTTTATTGGTAATTGAGAAGTCTTTTGCCATTATGCCCCTTGTGCCAAACTGCAGCGCATTGTTTGCATTAACAGCCCACGGCGTATAATCTAATATCAATCCATTTTGCAAAAAGCTGAATTGGTATTCGTTTGGTAAGATGCTAAACACGCCGGCAATACGGTACCTTTCTTTTTTAGCCGCGTCTCGTACCTGCAAGCTAATATTTAGCTTATCATTTTGCGCATTACCGGTAATACTGGTATTTAATAAGTCGATAGAGGACGAGGCTCGGAGCTCATCCACCGTTAAACTGTAATTAAGCGCATTGTTGCTGGTGTTAACGGCAAGTTTCAAATTATTGATGATCTCGGTGCCATATACCACTTTTGGCGCAGATCCATTAACCACCAGGTCGCCGGTTTCGCTGTTAAAATGGCCGATTATCGATACAGGGTCGAGTCTTTTTAACGATGGGGCGAATTGGGTAACCAAAGGGGATTTTATGATACGGACATCAAACGCAAATTGCTCGGGCGAATAATTTCTTTTTGCTTTCGCACGGGCCTTCGCGACAGCGGTATTAAAATATTTGTCCGTTACATCCTGTACGGCTGTAGCGATCTCGGTCAGCTTGTACTTTCCTGCCATATGCGCATATAGCATGGGCGCTTTTAATCTTATAGTGCTGCTATCGGCGGTGGCCGTTGAGATCAGGCTGACGGTGTCGATTTTTATGCGTTGACCAGCCTGAACAAGCAACATGTCAGTAAGTTTGATATTGGCGTTTAGGTAATCCGGACTGGCCGTAGGAACATCCGCTACGATCTTGCCATGAAAACGCATCTCAGATTTTGAAAAGTTTAGCTTCTGAAGACTTATACTATCTACCATTACGGTAGCATATACCGACGGGTATCTCTTGTTCATATTGGCTTTTCCATCCAGCGTGAAATTGATATTGGGATCCTTCATTCGGGCATGAGCAACGTAGCTCCCATTGCTTGCGGTGCCTTTAAGCGCCAGGTTCTTATAGTTGTACCCTTTAACCTGTGCGCTTACTATGTTCCCATTAAACTGCAGGCTGGCTGTCTTTGGGTCGAGCCCGGCGCCCTTTATAGTCGCGGTAAGCGTTACCATACCCATCAATTTCGGCTGTTTGGTTAATGCACCGACATTCAGGTTGTTGGCTTTTATATTGGCGGAATAAGTGGCGGCCCGTTTTTTATTCAGATTTCGCATCGAAGCAGCCAGATCAACTGCGCCATCACTCGAGCGGAGGCTCATGTGCGTATCAAAGGTTTTGGTGCTTCCCTTAAAGGTGCCCCTCAGGTTCAAATTGGCGGGAATGCTTACCGACGCCGGGATCATACCGGGCGCTACCAGTTTGGCGATATCACCGCTGTTTGTATTAAAGTCGTTAATGGTTACATCAAAATAGGAATGGTTTACATCAGGCAGGCCTTTTAATATAGCGGATGCTTTGATGTGTGTGTTTCTTAGCCCGGTTATCTCAAGGTTTGGGATGCGTAGGTCGCTTACCTTACCTATAACTTTTCCGTTGATCAGAAAAACAGCGCCGGGCGCATGTTTAAACGGCTCGGTACCGGCTAACGAAGGCACTAACAGTAAAACATCTCTCAGCCCCAGTCTGCTGCCGTCGAGATTGGCGTTGATGTTCAATTTTCCCAGGTCATTGCTTAGTGAAGCTATTGATGGATAGCTAACCTGCAATTCCCGCTGTATAACCGTTTGCGGCGTTTCTAAATACAGGTTGTTGAGATAAGCGTTTTTTGGGCCGTATAAAAATTTAGTGTGAAACTGTTTAATATTCAGCCCGCTTTTTTCATTGAAGGTAAAATCGTTAACAGTGCCCGAAATGGTTTGCGGATCATACGACAGTCCATCCATGTCAACATTCAGATTGCGGATATCCATGTGCCCGAAATCAAGGCCGCGTGCCATGGGGTTTTGTATGTTATTGTCGTATTTGATGTCGTCATTTGTGAAGCTAACCCTTGCTATGGTTGCGGTCCAGCCTTTTTGGCTTTGCGGGGATGCTACCAGTGTATCCAGTTTTTTGATCTTCTTTGCTATAACCTTTTTTACCGTTTGTGGCTTGAAGAAAACCAGGTTTGCTTTTGTATCTCCCAGCTCAAACCGCTTAATAGCCACCTTTTGATTTTTAAGGTCGATCTTATCCATATCCACCAAAAATTTACCCAGGTCCACTTTGGTGCTCATGGTTTTATCCCGGTAATCGATTTTGATCTTTGAAAAATCAATTGTTCCCAGGTTAAGTGTCATGGCAACCGGCGCTATTGCCGTATCAGCTGCCTTGGCTTTTGCAACCGAAAGATTGTTGGGAGTTTGTATTATGCGCGCGTTTACGCCGGACAATGTGATCTTAGGTATAGTAAACCTCATCTTATCCATATCAAACTCTTTGATACGCGTATCAAAATGGCCCAGCAAAAACCGAATGTCATTACCGGTCATTACGTCCTTATAGGCTACGTGAATATTATCAAGTATGATCTTATCCAGGGAAAACTTCATAGCCGAAGTCGTATCGGTTGGTTTTACCGGTTTTTTTTGTTCGCTTGAAAAAGCTTTTACGATGTAACCAAAGTTAAAAACACTGTCCGCGCCGCGATGTACATTTAGAGTAATACCCTGTAGGTTAATTTCGTTTATCTCAAGTTTATGGCTGAACAGCTTTAACATACTGATATCAACCTTCAGCTTGTCGCCAGCTAAAAGAGTGTCTTTTTTCTGATCTTCAAAATACACATTTTCCAGTACCAGCAACTTAGGCAGCCCCAGGCTGATGTGGCCTATTTTAACTTTGGTGTGGATCTTTCCTTCAAGATAAGTAACCGCTTTGTCTTTAGCATAATTTTGAACGGCAGGAACCTGTATTAATATTACCACAAGCAGCACCAGGAAAATGATGCTTGCGATTATCCAAAGAATGGTTTTTAGCGCTATACGTCCAAATCGTTCCAATTGTATACGTTATTCAAAGAGTGAAACTTTGTATTTTTTGTATATAATGAAATATCAGGCAAAAGGTTTTATTTTATAGTAAAAACCAGTCGGATCGGGCTAATAAAACTTCATTTTTGAAGCAATAGATGTGAAAACGGGTCCACTAGCGCTGTAAAAATAAAATGAGCTTTCTATAGACGGACAACTTAATGTCTATTGCTTTTACTTTTTAGCGGTGTTTAATAACTGGAAACCAACCAATTCGTCCCAGCGGGCGCCGGGTGGATGGTAGTATACAAGCAGCTGGTAATCGTTTTCGGTTTCAAAATGGCTGCCGGTCAAATCCGTGTCATCCGCTTTGCCGGTTGCTTTATCAACCCAGATATAGGTATAATCATAAACGCCCTGTTTGAGCAGCTGGGATATAACAAACTTTCCGGCCGAAGGGTCAAAATGCATTTTACTGTTGTCATCCAGTTTATAATTATTAAACCGCCCAACTATATACGGCGTACCCGCGGCAGGCGATTTTTTTGTCAGTAATGAAAAATACAGCCTGGTATAATCCGCATCGGTGCGCGGATCGGTGCCATCCTGGTTAAGGATATAGAAACTGCCGTTAAGATCATATTGAAAAGTGTAGTTTGGCTGGCTTCTATCGGGATCGGTTAATAAGAGAATGGTATTGGCCGTATCGCGGTAAATATGGGCTATATGTTCCGAATTCAGTTTAAGGCTCCGGGTGTCAAAATGCAGGAATTCATTCCCGCCCGGGAAGTCGTTCATGTTTACGTCATTATAGATCAGCTGCGAACCGCGGATATAGGTAGGCTGGATATTCCACTGCTCCGTCCCGGCCCCGGCGTTTTGCATGATCAGCACGCGGATATCAGCGCCTGGGTTTTGGACCCGCAGGCTGCCATAATTCAGCGTGAAATTTACTTTTTGATTGGTTTGCCTTGCCGATACATCATTTGAAGGAACTATTTCGCCCGCTAGTGAAACTTGTGGATTAACAATATATAAACGCCTTGTTAGTACAAGCCTTGCCGGGTCGTTATCCTCGTAAACTTTTAACACGTAATTGCCGGCAATTTTTGGCGCAATGTTCTCATTCGGCAACTTAAGCTCATAGTGGGTGTATTTTTGAATGGTACCGGTTGAGTAGCTATAGCTTGTTATTTTATCGTCGGTGTAGCTCTGCAAATATTCCGCCGGCGAAAGATTGGACGAGTTCCAGTTGGCATCACAATGCTCAAGGGTATAGTTGTAGGTTTGAGTTCCGCCGCGCAGGTTGTCAAATGCCAGCAACACTTTATCGTTTGACCGTAGTGTAATGATCGGGAAGGAAGCCTGCCTGGCAGTATTGTAAAATTCAACGCTTTTTATTTCGGGGCGATAGACGGCGTTATCGTAAGATTGGGCAAAGGAAGGTGTTATAAATAAAGACAGACCAATTAGCCCTGTCAATATTACGAACAACTCAGCTTTGCGCAGAAATGAAAATAAACGGGTGTCATGCTGAACTCCGTCGAAGCATGAGCGTAAAGGCCTTTGCCCGCATGCTTCGAGTACCTCAGCATGACACCCCTTTAAGCTCGCAATGACGCTTGTCATAGTCCTTACGCTTCTAACTCCATAATCTGGTCGGCCAGGGCCTCCCATTGTAATTGCACATGACCCAACTCCAGTTTCTTCATTTCGTAATTTTTGTTGACCTCGTTCAGCTTAGGCAGGTCATTGTACAATTTATCATCAGCCAGTTCGGCCTCAAGCTGTTTTACTATTTTTTCCAACGACGCTATTTGCTCTTCCAGCTTAGCCATATCATGGTTCAGTTTTTTTAGCTGTTGCGATTTGTTTTCGGAATGTTGTTTAACCGGTTCGGGCTCTTTTTTCTCTTCCTTTTTAGGCTGTGGAGCAGGGATTGCGGCTTTCGGCTCCAATTTGCGCTTGGCGTACCAAACATCAAATTCGGCATAAGTTCCGGGGTATTGTTTTATTTTTTGGTCTTCGATAAACCATATCTTGTTGGCCACGTTATCCAGGAAGTAACGGTCGTGGGAAACCACGATGAACGTTCCTTCAAACTGCTCCAGCGCCTGTATCAATATATTCACCGATTGGATGTCGAGGTGGTTGGTAGGCTCATCCAGTATCAGGAAATTGGCATCCGCGGTAAGCGCCTTCGCCAAAGCAACCCTCGATTTCTCGCCGCCGGATAATACTTTTATCTTTTTAAATACATCATCGCCTGTAAACAGGAATGAACCTAATATGGATCGCAGCTCGGTTTCATTATGCTTTGGCGCGAACGACTGTAACTCCTGCAGTGCAGTATTTTCCAGGTGTAAGGCCTCCAGTTGGTGCTGGGCAAAAAATGTTTCGGTTACGTTATGGCCGGTTACCATTTTGCCTTTAAAATCTTTGTCCACGTCGGCAATTATGCGCAACAGGGTTGATTTGCCCTTTCCGTTGGCCCCGATCAAGGCTATTTTGTCCCCCTTTTCGATTATCGCTTCGGCATCTGTCAAAATATCAATAGCTGGATATTTTTTCGTGATATGTTCCATGGTTACCACATGCCGGCCAGATTGCTTCGAGAAACGGAAGCTGAAATTCACCGACGGGTTATCGTCATCCACATCATCTACACGTTCCAGTTTGTCCAAAGCCTTAATACGCGATTGCGCCATTTTTGCTTTCGACGCTTTTGCCCGGAAACGCTCGATCAAGCGCTCTTCCTGCTTTATTTTTGATTGCTGGTTTTTAAATTCGCCCCGTTGAATTTCTTCGCGCTGGGCTTTTTCTTCCAGATAAAAAGTGTAATTGCCAGCGTAAACATTGAGTTTACCTTTACGTGACTCAACCGTACGGTTGATCACCTTATCTAAAAACCACCTGTCATGCGATACGATAACCACCGCGCCTTCAAATGCTTTCAGGTAATCTTCCAGCCATTGAATGGACGGCAAATCCAGGTGGTTGGTTGGCTCATCCAGCAATAAAATATCCGGGGCCTGTAAAAGAATTTTAGCCAGCATTACGCGCATGCGCCACCCGCCCGAAAACTCGCTTAGCTTGCGGTGTGTATCCGGTTCGGTAAAACCCAAACCCGCCAAAATTTCGTGGGCCTTGTATTCGATGTTGTAACCGTCCAATAGCTCAAACTCGTGCTGTTTGTCGCTTAGTTTGTGCAGCAGGTCTTCGGTATAATCCGTTTCCAGCTTTTTAAGCAAGTTTTCTATCTCATCGTGCAACTGGTTCTGGCGCTCGAAAGCTTCCATGGCCACATGCAGAATATTTTTATCAGACGAGTAGGAGAGCAGGTCCTGGTTAAGGTAACCTAAGGTAAGGTCCTTAGCCATGGATATGGTGCCCGAAGTAGGCGTATAATCACCGACTATAATTTTTAAAAGGGTCGTTTTCCCGGTACCATTGGCGCCGATAAGGCAAATTTTTTCTCCGGGTTTTATATGCCAGTTAGCTTCATCGTATAATGCCCGTGCACCAATCTCAAACGTAAGGTTATTTATAGCTATCATTTGCGCGCAAAGATACGGTTTTGAGGGGAAAGGTTAAAGGCGAAAGGTGAAAGGCTTGTGGTGAGAGCGCGGAAGAATTTCTACTATGAGCTATCAGCTATCAACCATGAACCAAAAACCCTAACTTCGCAACCATGTATTTTTTGATAAAGCCCCTGCTTTTTAAGTTCGACCCCGAAAAGGTACATCACTTTGTTACGGCGAATTTGAAACGTTTTAACCGTTTCCCGGGAGGCCAGGCTTTAAGCCGCTCGTTGTGGGGCTTGGATGATCAGCGGTTGGAAAGGAACGTATTTGGACTGCGTTTTAAAAACCCCGTAGGGCTGGCGGCGGGCTTTGATAAAAATGCCGAAATGATGGGCGAAATGGCCAACCTGGGCTTTGGTTTTGTTGAGGTGGGAACCGTGACGCCCCTACCGCAGCCGGGAAACCCAAAGCCAAGAATGTTCAGGCTGCCGGATGATGACGGCTTAATTAACCGCATGGGCTTTAATAATGACGGGGTGGAAGTGGTGGCTGCACGCCTTGCTGCATTTCGCGCTAAAGGAAGCTATAAACAGCTAATTATAGGCGGCAACATCGGCAAAAATAAAATCACACCAAACGAGGACGCGGTAAGCGATTACATCAAATGCTTCGACCGGTTATTTGATGTAGTGGATTATTTTGTGGTGAATGTAAGCTCGCCCAATACGCCCGGCCTGCGCAAACTTCAGGAAAAGGAGCCATTGATGCAATTGCTGGGCACGCTTCAGAAACGTAATTCAAAAAACGGCATCAGCCGGCCGATCTTACTAAAAATAGCGCCAGACCTGACCGATGAGCAACTTGATGATATTGTAGATATCGTGCAGCAAAGCGGTATTGCCGGGATAATCGCGACCAACACCACCATTAGCCGGGAAGGCCTGGTATCAAAGGACGAATTAAAAAATGAAACAGGCGGTTTAAGCGGCAAGCCTTTAACCAAGCGATCCACTGAAGTGATCCGTTATCTTAGCGAAAAATCTAAAGGGGCTTTCCCTATTATCGGTGTCGGCGGTATACATTCCGCAGAAGATGCTATTGAAAAACTACAGGCAGGAGCCTCGTTGGTGCAGCTTTATACCGGTTTTATTTACGAAGGGCCGGGGCTGATCAAGCGGATCAACAAGAAGATATTATCCTTGTAATCGTAGAGACGCAATGCATTTGCGTCTCTACCGCTGTACAAAAAAATTTACCCATAAAAAAATCCTCCCGGTTTTATAACCAGCAGGATTTGGAATATCATTTACGGCAATCTTTTAACCCTTCGGATAAATTATTTTGCTGCGGCTGCCTTTGCTAAAACAGCGTTATTGATAGCAATCTGGCTGTTCTTTTTCTCAGCTGAACGGCTTCCGGCTTCCAGATTGGTGGCAAGCTTTAAAAATTGCACCTCTAACCTCGAAGTGGTTTTGTTTTTTCTATCTTTTCTTTTTAAACGAGTAACGCCCATGGTATTATAGTTTTAATTTTTTAATTCTCGAGGTCGGGAGCGGATTCGAACCGCTGTAAAAGGTTTTGCAGACCTCTGCCTAGCCACTCGGCCACCCGACCAATTTTCAAGGCTGCAAAAATAGCAATAATTTATTGGCTGCCAACATTTATTTGAATGATTTTCTGACTATCTCCGAACAAAACAAAGCCGTAGCAATAGCCACGTTTAACGATTCGGCATTTCCCTTTCGCGGTATGGTTACCGCTTTGCTGATCAGTTTCGATATATCCGGTCTCAAACCGCTCCCTTCGTTACCCATTACAATTAAACCTTCCTGGCCAAAATCGATATCATAAATATTTTCACCATCCAGCATCGCGCCATATACAGGCAACCCGATTTTAGGTAAGATAGAAGTCAAATCGCCGTAACGGACATTTATCCGCGAAAGCGAACCCATACTGGCCTGCACCACCTTTGGGTTATATACATCAACGGTATCCTCGGAGCAAATAACATGCTGCATGCCAAACCAGTCGGCAGTGCGGATGATGGTGCCCATATTGCCAGGGTCCTGTATCCCGTCCAAAACTAACGAGAACTTTTGCTTCAACCGTGTGTTATCCAACGCGGGCCAAACCGGTATTTTAATCAGGGCTGCAATTTGCTGCGGTGTTTTCAAACTGCTGACCTTTTCCATGTCTGTAACTGAAATTTCAGTTAAGTTTATTTTTTGGGATAATTTCAGCACTTTTGGGTCAAAAGACGCCGTATGGTAGATAGCCCCGATCTGGTAAGCGGAATGAATAAATTCAATGACTGATTTTAAACCTTCAACCAAAAATAAACTCTGTTGGGTACGATCTTTTTTATTTTGTAAGGACCTAAGTAAACTGATTTGAGATTTTGAAAGCATATAGTAAACCCGGTTATTATCGCCTTACAATATTAAGTATTATCCTGGTCATTCTGATTTCGGGCTGCAGTTTAACCCGCGGCATTAAGGACAACCAGGCGCTGGTGCGTAAAATTACCATGAAGGGCATGGACGATGATTACGCTGAGGCTGCCGTAAACTACGTGGATAAGGAGCAGCAGCCCAATAACTGGATTAACCTGCAGTTTTATTACATGTTCAGCAACAAGGGTAAAAGGGGTATTGGTGAAGCTCCGCGGATACTTGACAGCAACCTGGTAGAATTCTCCAGGGTACAGATCGAGCGGTACCTGCGAAGCAAAGGCTATCTGAAAGCACGGGTGATGGATACCGTCAATATAAAAAAGAAACGTGCCGAACTGGTATTTACCGCGGTTGAGGGCTCCATGTTTAAGATACGCACTTTCAGGGACAGTATTTATGATAAGAAGGTAAAAGAGCTGTACCGGGTAAACCGGCCTTCGTTTTCGCACATCAGGCCGGGAGGACGTTTTGATACGGACAGTTTGGCATTCGATCGTGATGAATTTTACCTGGTGATGAAGCGGCATGGCTATTACGATTTTTACCGCCAGTATATCAACTTTAATTACGACTCCACATATAACCAAAGTGTGGTGGATGTAACCATGATCATCGATAATCCCATCGGGAAGGCGGCGCACCCGGTTTACCGGATCAACAACACCCTCATCACGATCACAAACAGCGCCGGCCGCACGCCCGGAAAAGAAGATACGCTGCAGGTGGACTCACAATACAGGTTTGTCGACTTTTCGCACCGGTTTACGCCGCGCACGGTTACCGACTATGTTTTTCAAAAGAAGGGCGATATCTATAATATCGATAAACAAACGCTCACCACCTCGCGGCTGTCGGAATTAAACGTATTCAGGAATGTGCCCAACCCTACGTATCAGAAATCGGCCGACAGTACAAACCGCTTAAATATCAAGCTGGATATTGTCCCGATCAAAAAAATGTCGGACAGGGTGGAGGGCGAATTCCTGTTTAACGCCGGGCAGTATGGCTATAACCTGGGCAACACGTTTACCAAGCGCGACCTGTTCAAGCAGGCCGCTATCTTACAGATAAAGGCCAACTACAGTGTTTTATTTGATAACGGAAAAAGCTTAACCAATGCCAATGGTATCGAAAACCAGGATTTCAGGATAGGGGCGAACCTGATCTATCCGCGGTTGATCACACCTTTCAATATACCTGTTTTAGGGCGCTATGGTATTCCGCATACCACTTTTTCGACCAACTATCAGTGGTTTTATCAAAAGGGCCTGGTTACCCGCGAAAGCTTCATTAACTCCATCACGTATGATTTTTTCGAAACAGATCGTAAGCAACACAGCATTACGCCTATTGACATCGAATTTTCGAGAGGCATTATTGACCCAAGCGCGCAGCGCCTGCTATTGAAGGATAACCTGTATGCCTATAGCTACCTGATAGGCCGCACCATTTTTACTTCGGGAAGCCAGTACACGTTTCAGTATAATGCCATCGAGCTTAACTCATACCATAATTTTATCTATTTCCGCGGCAGCGTTGATGTGGGTGGTAATACATTGTACCTGTTAAGCAGCGTATTGAATACCCGTAAGGACACCCTGGGTGAGCGTACTTTGCTGGGCCGGGCCTTTGCGCAATATGCCAAGGGCGAGGTTGACCTGCGTATTTACCGCAGCCTGGGCGGCGAGCGCCAGTTCGTCTTCCGGCTAAACGCCGGCGCCGGCGATCCCTACGGCAACAGCAACCAGCTGATCTTCGAAAAAGACTTTTATGCCGGCGGCGCCAACGATATGCGTGCCTGGCTGCCGCGTACCCTCGGCCCAGGCCAGTTTAACAGGGCCACCTTTTACGGGCCGCCGGGTGTTAACGGCATTCCTTCAAAGGGGGATTCCCTGCGTACACGCCTAAAATACCTCGACCAGTTTGGCGAGGTAAAGGTGATTGCCAACGCCGAGTTCCGCTATAAAATTGTGGATGATTTTTTTGGCTCGAAATTAAAGGGCGCTTTATTTATTGACGCCGGTAATGTTTGGCGCCTGCACGCGCAGCCCGGTCAGCCTAATGTGGAGTTCAGGTTTAATAATATGCTTAATTCGGCGGCGATGGATATTGGCACCGGTTTGCGGTTTGATCTAGCCTTTTTCGTGTTCCGGCTGGATGCCGCGCTTAAATTTAAGGATCCGCAGTTTAACGGCTCCGAGCAATGGGTACTCATCAATCACTTTAACGAGCTTTTCCATAGCGGGCCGTTTAAAACTGCCTACCGCACCGCCAACAGCGGCGACACCTACAACTTTATGCAGCTCAATTTTGGCATAGGCATGCCGTTTTGAGTTTGAGTTGTAAGTTTGAGTTGCAGGTTGTAAGTTGCAGGGGTTGATAGATCAATCTGCACATTCGGAATTTGCACATTTGAACTGCACATCTGCCATTGTATCAATTTCTGAAAGAGATACAGCAGCAGATACAAGAGATACAGTAGATACAAGGGATACAACAGATACAAGAGATACAGCAAATACACCTCCCTCAATTCGCATAACCACCATGGAAAACTATTTCGAAATAAGCATAGGGCACGGCCCGGACCTGAAAACGTTTGAGGTAAAGGATTATGCCCATCACGAAGGCGATCAATGCAAGTTTGAGGTATTCAGCTCGGGCAAGCTGGTGCTGAGCCTGGAGCCGGACGGGCACTTTTTACGCACCTGCCAAAACCCCGGCACGCTGGATGAAGACATCATTCACGCCATCATGGAGAACATCGAGTCGCTGCATTTGTAAAACAGAAATGAAAGAAATCAATTCCACAACACCTTACAAGCCCAGTTTATTTAGGAAGATCAAAGAAGCAGTTGAACAAGTAAAGCTAATAAAACAAGGTAAGCTAAAAGGCATACCGGCAAAAGAATTGCCCGATGAGCTATGACGTGATTTTTTTACCCGTTTAGAGACTTACGAAGTTTTTAAAACTTCGTAAGTCTTTCACCTTTCACCTTTCACCTTTCACCTTTCACCTTTCACCTTTCACCTTTCACCTTTCACCTTTCACCTTTCACCTTTCACCCTTCGCCTTTCTCAACAAACTTTTTCCTATCAACTAAATATATTTATTAATATATTTATAATATCCATTACAGGCCAGCCATTTGATACCGCGAATGTTAAATTTCACAGACATTGATGTTAAATCTCTAGAAAAAATAAACAACATCCCCAAATACTGGGAAAGCCTGAAGCCGCAGAACAACATTTGTACCGCCATTGAGGAAAGCTGGCGGAAGAAGATGGAGTTTATGGACGATGTATCGGTGCAAAATAACGTGGTGGTTTTGTTGTGGAACGCGTTCACCAATAAGTTTTTATACATCAGCGACAAGATGCAGACACTGTCGTACTACGACCCCGCCCTGTTTACTGCCGAAAATGGCGTACCCTATTTGCTTTCGCTGATACACCCGGCCCATATTGACGGCGTGCTGCTGATGATACAGCAACTGATCATTAACTATTGCGCCGAGCACAACAAGCCCGACTTTAAAAATGTAAAAATTTCATTGAACTACCTGTTTAAGAACGGGCAGGGCGAATACCTGCAGATATTGCACCGCCCCGTTATTTTGGAGGTGGACGAAAACAACAAGCCTACCCTGGTGCTGAATATTACACACCACGTCGATCACATCAAGAAGGAAGATTCGATAGGCGGCATTATCGTTACCGAAGAGGACAATTTTATTTTCGACTACAACATTGATAAACAATGCCTTGAACCGCCAAAGAACCTGTCGGACCAAGAAATGAAAATACTGCAATTACTGGGCAAGGGCCTGGATACCCGCGACATCTCCGAAAAACTTTTCATCAGTCCGCACACGGTTGATACGCATCGACGCAACATCATCAAAAAAACCAGCTGTATGGATACCACCGGCGTTGTCGCTTACGCGAAGATAGTGGGCCTTATTTAGATTTTTTGAATAGCCCGGGTCTTCCCCGGCAAAATAATCCTTCCTTTTTTTACCGCCTAAGCAACCTGATGCGTTGCACGTGTGGCTATCATATGCCCAATGCTTCCCGTCTTTCCCATTGCCCCTGCCTACTCAAATTGAGTATTTTATCCATATACTCAATTTAAGTATTGTTGTGACCGGCTGACGCAGAGATATTTACATAACGCAAAGGCAACAATAATTAATTTGATGATGAAAGCAAAATCCAACCCGAACGGCATAAAAATCACCCTGGCCGTTTTTATGTCCGCTATAATGCTGCTGGCCTGCTGTACAGCGGCATTTGGCCAGGCTGCAGCCACCAACAATATTAACGCAAAACACAACTACTGGGGCAGCCTCGGCTTCGGGCCCACTACATTTGGCTCATCGGTGCTTGGCGGGGATTTAAACGCCGAAATTGCAAACCAATGGGTTATTTCGGCTGAATCAAAGGTTGAACTGCAATCGTTCTTATCTTCCAATGTTACGGTAACTACCTATGATATTCTAGCGGGTAAAATATTCAAGCAAAAATTTTCCTTTATCACCGTATCGGCAGGCCTGGGCCTGGTTGATCTTAATACTGTTACCACTTCTACCAACGCTCCTACGGTGTCGTCCACACCGCAAAACCAGTTTACCCTTACCTTCCCGTCATACACATGGCACGACCAATATGCTCTTAACATCCCTATTGAGGTGCAAATGTACTTTGTACCGGTAACGCCTTTCGCGGTAGGTGTTGGGGCTTATGTTAACCTGAATACCATTCGAACTACTGCCGGATTTACTGTGAGGCTGGCCCTTGGCCGCATGTCGACACACCTTAGTAAAAAGAGGCCGCGGTTGCCGTGGCAGAGCAAAAATTAAAAGGGATTTAATACATATAAAAAACCAATACGATGAAAAAAAGCAATTACTTACTAATCATTTTGATAGCAGCCGGCCTTAACGGTGCGCTTGCCCAAAGTTCGGTGCTCGACCTCGGTGTCAGGCTACAAAAAACGGTGAACCTATACAGCGAGAACGGCATCGCGATAAGCTATTCGGATAAGGGCTTGCTGGCCGACAGACTGTATTTTGGGGCCAGCTATGCTACCAGCCGGCTGGGTACCGCTTTTCATTCAAATGCCATAAAGCAGGATAACTACCTGGTGTCCGCAGCCTGGTATTTCAGGCGCGACCGGGTGGTCCGGCCGTTTGTACGGGCGAACGGCGGCTACTTTTCTGCCGATTACGGCGAGAAAATATTTGAGGTATTGCCGCGCAGTTCGGCCCTGTTATCCTCCGATGTTGGCATCAGTTTTCAAACCGGGCTGCCCGTAAAAATATCAACGTCGCTGGGATACAACTTTATTACCGGCAACGGCTTAAGCGGCCCGGGCACTTTATATCCTGTGTTTTATCAGCTCACCGTTTCGTGGAATTTGTTTGATCATACCAAAATAAACCACCACGAACGGCCGCCCCGCGCACTTAAACTATAATCGAATTAATCATTACTGTAAAATAAAACATTATGAAAAAGATATTACTCGCAGCCATTATACTCATCGCGTTTGCCGGATGTAAAAAAACGCCTGTTATACCTGCATCCGACCTGGGCGGGGGACAAATTTTCGACCCATCGACATACAACCCGGCAAAGTACCTGGTATCGGCAGCCAACCCAACGCCAAGCGCGGCCGATGCGCTAAAGCCGGTGATCATAGCCTGCCATGGTTATTCGGCCACCACCTTTGAATGGGACGAATTCAGGACATGGTCGGCCGGCAGAACGGATTATTTTATTTCGCAGGTATTGCTGGCCGGGCATGGCACCACCTACGCCGATTTTAAAGCAGCTACCTGGCACGACTGGCAGGCGTCCATCGCCGCCGAATACAACAAACTGGTGAGCGAAGGATATAAAAATATCGATTTCGCGGCCTCCTCAACCAGCTGTACGCTTATCCTGGATATGATTCACGCGGGTTTTTTTAACCAGGCAGGCACTACCGTTCATATATTCCTGGTCGACCCGATCATTATACCGGCCGATAAAAACCTTTCGCTTATCGGCATCCTGGGGCCAATGCTTGGTTATGTCACATCAAACAATGCTCCCGGCGAGGAACAGTATTATTACCATTACCGCCCGCAGGAAAGCCTGCAGCAACTGGAAAATGTGATGAACGTTGTGCGCAAGGAACTGCAGGACGGCTTCACGATGCCTAAAAATGTTTACCTGAAAGTATATAAATCAATAAAAGACCCTACATCTGACCCGGTAAGCGCGGTGCTCATTTACAATGGCATTAAAACCTATAATGGCAACCGTATCGACCTGGATATGATCAATTCCGATATCCACGTATTTACACGGTTAAACCTTGTGCCGGGTGTTACCGCGCAGGACAAAGCCAACCAGGT
>JAQBOH010000115.1 GCA_028288125.1 Mucilaginibacter sp. | reverse complement strand
GGTTACATCGGCCAATAAAAGCGACGCGATAAACGGATCGTTTTTATCGAGCGTAATGGATGTGCCGTCGCTTGCTACAAGTGTGGCGCCTGTTGTTACCCATTTCCCCGACTGTACCAATATTTCGGCCAATGTAGGCTGCGGCCCAACACTGTTATCGGTATGGCTTGAACATGCAGCCACGGCCATTATTCCAAAACCAATAAACGCCAGTTTTAAAATCGGAAATATTTTTATCATCTTCATCTTAAGATATAATCGTTAACCTTAAAATTACGTTGGGTTCCCGCTATTCGTTGCCTCCTTAAAAAAAGGGTTATTCTTGGTTTCCCAATCGGATTCACATTAGTTAATTTACCAAAACTTTTCTTAAATTCATCCTTAAATAATTTAAGCCCGAAACGCCGATATGAAAACGTCCCTTAAAACTTTATCGCTGGTATTTGTTACAGCCGTGCTGTTTGGCTGTAAACCATCTCCAACTAAATCTGACCGCCTTGGAAAAGCCACCCGCGAAGACAAAAATGGCTGGATATATGTACACCTTTCGGGCTCGCCGGCCGATATCGGGTATCAACATGGCTATCTCGTTGCCAATGAGATTGATACGCTCATAAAAGTGATGCAGTATTACCTGCCCGGCAGCAGCGGGAAGGATTGGGCGTTTTACCGCGCGGCGTCCGCCCGCTTTCTCTGGAGCAAAATAGACAAGGAATACCAGGATGAAATAAAAGGTATTGCCGAAGGTTTGCAGGCAAAAGGCATGAAATATGATTCGCTGGATATTACGGCGTTGAATGCCAATATCGAACTGGCCCAATATTACGTACCAACGTTAATGAACAAAGCCCACCCGGGCAGCGGGGATAACAAAGCGCCCGGCAATTGCAGCGCTTTCATCGCAACAGGTAGCTTTACTAAGGACCATAAAATTGTAATGGGCCACAACAATTGGACAGATTACATTGTGGGCGAGCGCTGGAATGTGATCGCAGATATTAAACCCGCAAAAGGCAATCATATATTAATGGATTGCGCGCCGGGCTTTATTCATAGCGGCGATGATTTTGTAGAAACAAATAACGGCATACTGATAACCGAAACCACCATTACCGGGTTTAATAAATTCGACACCACCCGCACACCCGAATTTGTTCGTGCCCGCAAGGCCGCCCAGTACAGCAACAGCATTGATGATGTGATAAAAATTATGACCACTGATAACAACGGCGGCTATGCGAACGACTGGCTGATCGGCGATACTAAAACCAATGAAGTGGCCAAACTGGAGCTGGGATTGAAAGATTATAAAGTTTGGCGGTCGAAGGACACGGCTATCATCGGTTCAAATTTCCCGATAGACGCCAAACTCATCAAGGACGAAACCACATTTGACGTAAACAATAAAGCCAGTTCGCCAAATGCCCGCAGGCTGCGGATGGAAAAGCTGGTAGCGGTAGATTACAAAGGCAAGCTGGACGATGCCAACGGCAAAACAATTGAAGGCGATACCTACGACGCGCTCAACAATAAAAACGCCTATAACCGTTGCGTGATCGACGGCCACGTAGACGAAGATCCTTTAGGTTGTAAGGAATGGAGCGAACCGCCATTCTTCCCGATGGGCGCCGTACAGGGGAAAGTGACCAGCACCGACCTCGCCGCCAAAATGGAAATGTGGGCGCACATGGGCCATCCAGGCGGCTCCGATTTCCTGGCTGCGCCATTCTTCAAAAAACATCCTGAGTTTTTTAAAACACAGGGCAAGTATTTGAGAGATATGAAGGCTTACCCGTGGACGCTGTTTAAGGCGGACCGCTGATTTTTTTGATTAGTGGATTTCGCTGATTTTGAGAAACTCAACGAATCCTTCAGTCACATAAACCAACGGTTCAGAAACTATTCCATAAGCCGCCTGATCAACTCCGCGCTTTGCTTGTTGCCTTCTTCCAGCCTGCCCTGGAAAAACGATTGTACATCGTTAAAATGCTTCTTATAGCCTTCCATATCGCCATAGCCGATGATGGACGACCATTCCCTTACGGCAGAGTGAAACTCCAGGTCGTCGCCGCGGATGGTTTTATCATATAGGGCGGTTTCGATGGATTCCTCCAGCAGTTCTTCGTTTTTAAACAGGTATTCGGCAATGCCGAGGCGCAAACGGAAAGGCGGGGTCTGGCAGATGAGGTTATCATATGGATTTACACCCAAATGGTACCAGGCATCAACCATGCTCAATATGCTCAGGTGCGAATTTGGTTTTTGCTGCTCGGGCTTTTGCGAGAGAGAAAACTCCTTCATAACGCTATCGTTCAGCATAATGGGCTTGCGGCTTTCGTGGAAAACAAAATCACGGGCGCGGTAAAGCCTGGCCCTGAATTCGGCTTCCTCTTCCTTTATCATCAGTTTAAACAGTTCCGATTCGGATATGGCATACCGTTTTACCTGCTGCCGGGCATACGGGTTCAATATAGCCAACCCGGCGTACACGTGCGCCTTGTAGCTGAATATGCGCAGCGTGGTCAAAATCTTAACATTATCAATACCGCCAATGTACGAGGCGTTTTCCCATGGAAAAAAACCCGCGGCCTTCCATGCCGTGCCCATACTCTCAAAACCCACGTGGGTTACTGCCTGGGTGTCGGCGACAATTTTATCATGTTCGTGGTAATCCACAATTTCAACGATATCCGTTTCCACGGCGGTAAAAAGATCCAGCATGCGCTGGTAGGCTTTTTTGTCAGCGCGGTGATTGATCAGGATCAGCTTTTGCCCCTTTGGCTCAAAGCCGGGGCCATGCATGGCATGGAAAGTGATGATCTGTGCATCGGCGGGCAAGTATTTTTCAAAGGTCTCGATCTCAGGCGTCTTAACGGAAGTTTGCCCGGCCACTATCGCGCCGTACTTTGTGGATGGGCCGCATTCGGCTACCACCTGTGCCATCCGGTCGGCTTCAACCGAATAGATCACCAGGTCGCTCGTACGCGAAACATCATGCCCGTTATCCATGATCTTGATTTTATACGGGGCAAGCTCCTCTTCAAGGCGGTCCCGGTTTTCCGGCAGGTCGCAGCCGCAAACTTTGTAACCAACATTTGAAAAAGCTTTTGCGTATAACTTTCCCATGTCGCCTAAACCGATTATACCGATATTCATACCGCTAAGATATAGATTTGAGATGTTAGATTTTAAATATGAGATCTTTAATAGCGTCTATGAAATGCATATTCCTTGGTGTGTGGGTTGAATTATTAACTAATAACAAAGAAATCTCATATCTCATATCTAAAATCTCACATCTAAATATTAAATTTACTTTATAAACCAGTATTCTATGTTCCGTTTCCCGCTTATCGCTTTACTTATTTGCTGCTGTACAATATGCTTTGCCCAGGACACCACCAAAAAAGTGCATGTAGTAAAGCCGTTTACCAAGTACAAATCATATAAATATCACCGGCATCGTCCCTACAAGGTAAAAACCGATTCGGGTGCAGTAAAGCTGGGCATACAGCCTCCTAGCCGGTTAAGACGGGATACTGTTGCTCCCCCTTCCGGTCCGGTTGATAAAAGTTTAAACGGCCAATATCTTTACCTGCTATCCCGGATCTATCATTACCAGCAGCCAGCCGTGTCCGCGCTATGGAAAAGCGCAACTGATACTTTAAGCCTTAACAAACGCATGTTAAAAGATGCACAAGGCAAATTAACAAGTCAAGCCAAAATGATCGATAGCTTAAAGGCTGATGCAAACGGGAAAGCGCAAAGTTTGAGCACATCAAAGGCCGAGGTTGGTGAAGTAAATATTTTGGGTGTTTCACTTTCCAATACGGCCTATAACCTTATCGTTTGGGGGCTGGTGCTCATATTCGGAATAACAGCTGCCGTAGTTATAAGCCGATCGGCAGGCGCCAGGCACGAAGCCAAGTACCGCGCTAAACTGTACGAAGAACTCGAAGAGGATTTCAAAGTCTATAAAACCAAAGCCAGCGACAAAGAGATCAAGCTGGCCCGCGAGCTGCAAACCGAACGCAACAAGGTAGATGAGTTGATGGGAAGGGGATAAAGTAAACTAATTAAAGAGCAGAAAATTAATTTTTATTTATTTTCTAATCTTATTGATGTTGGACTTTTTAATTTCGTCTATTAGTTCGTCAGTCTTTTTCTTCCTGAAAATGGGTTTTGATGGGCCTTCTGAAATTAAAATACTATAAATAAAAAACCCAACTACCCCTAAAAATATCAATAGAATCCAGCCTGATTTCTATCTATGATGTCTCCTTTATCGCTTAGGCGCGCGGCTGTAATTAATAAAAAAGACGACAGCAGCACAGCAGGCTTGCAAATATCCGAAGGCTGTAAATGAATATTTTTCGTTGCATAAAGCGGCTGCTTATATAAAGGTAACGTAAATTATATTCATAATCCGATGTTTTAATGGAGTCATAGTGCACTTTACCAAACAAAAAAGGCCACCCGCGTAAACGAATGGCCTTAAAATTATCTTAGTTCCTGGCTCTTGCCTCTTGAATCTATACTTACACCTTGATCTCAACTTCAACACCGCTTGGCAATTCAAGCTTCATTAAAGCGTCAACCGTTTTTGAGTTTGAACTGTAAATATCAAGCAAACGCTTGTACGAGCATAACTGGAATTGCTCACGCGCCTTTTTGTTCACGTGCGGTGAACGCAAAACGGTGAAAATTTTCTTTTCAGTTGGCAAGGGAAGCGGTCCGCTTACTACAGCGCCTGTCGGCTTAACTGTTTTTACGATCTTCTCGGCTGATTTATCAACCAGGTTGTAATCGTACGATTTTAATTTAATTCTGATCCTTTGGCTCATGTTGATTTGTTTTATAACCGCTATAAGAGCTATTTGTTATAGTGGTTGATTAAGTTTATTGTGTTGATTAAGTTGATTAGGTTAAAACTGCTGAACTTAATCAACTCAATCTAACCCAATCAACCAAAAACTATTTATGCGTTAGCGGCAGCTCTTTTACCTTTTGCTTTGGCAACTACTTCTTCCTGTACGTTACGCGGCGCTTCAGCATAGTGGTCAAACTCCATGGTTGAAGTTGCACGGCCCGAAGTGATGGTACGCAACTGGGTTACATAACCAAACATTTCTGAAAGCGGCACAGTAGCTTTAATTACCTGTGCACCTGCACGTGAATCCATACCTAAAAGCTGACCGCGACGACGGTTCATATCACCGATAACATCACCCATGTTTTCTTCAGGGGTCAATATCTCGATCTTCATGATCGGCTCCAGCAATACTGGTTTACATTTTGGCAATGCTTCGCGGTAACAGCTGCGTGCACATATCTCGAAAGACAAAGCATCTGAATCGACTGCGTGGAATGATCCGTCAATTAAACGAACCTTCAGGTTTGTTAACGGATAACCCGCTAATACACCATTATCCATCGCGGATTTAAAGCCTTTTTCAACAGCCGGAATAAATTCACGGGGGATTGATCCACCACTGATCTCATTCACAAACTGCAAACCTGTTTCGCCTTCATCGTTAGGTGAAATAATAACCTGTATATCGGCAAATTTACCACGACCACCGGTTTGTTTCTTATAAGTTTCGCGGTGCTGTACAGTACCTGTAATTGCTTCTTTATACGCAACCTGCGGCGCGCCCTGGTTAACCTCAACCTTAAACTCACGTTTTAAACGGTCCATAATGATATCCAGGTGAAGCTCGCCCATACCCGAAATTACGGTTTGGCCGGTTTCTTCATCTGTCTTCACACGGAAGGTCGGATCTTCTTCAGATAACTTACCAAGAGCCATACCCAGCTTATCTACGTCGGCCTGTGTTTTAGGCTCGATAGCTAAACCGATAACGGGTTCAGGGAAGTTCATTGATTCTAATACGATCGGGTGTTTCTCGTCACAAAGTGTATCACCTGTTTTGATATCCTTAAAGCCTACTACCGCTGCAATATCACCTGCCCCAACATTCGGAATAGGGTTTTGCTTGTTGGCATGCATCTGGAATATACGGCTGATACGCTCTTTATTTTGTGAACGCATGTTATACACATACGAACCTGCTTCAAGGTTACCTGAATATACGCGGATAAAGCACAAACGGCCCACAAACGGGTCGGTTGCAATTTTAAACGCTAATGCTGCGAATGGCTCTTTTTCTGATGGCTGACGAACAATTTCGTCGCCTGTATCAGGGTTATGACCAACAATACCTTTA
This sequence comes from Mucilaginibacter sp., assembly GCA_028288125.1. GTDB lineage: Bacteria > Bacteroidota > Bacteroidia > Sphingobacteriales > Sphingobacteriaceae > Mucilaginibacter. The sequence continues at coordinate 15,609 of JAQBOH010000115.1, read as the reverse complement.
ACGTCCATTGGCGAAGGCAATAGTTCCATCACATAATCAAGCATGGTTTGTACACCCTTGTTTTTGAATGATGAACCGCATACCATCGGAACGATCTTTGCATCCAGCACAGCCTTACGTAAAGCATCTAAAACCTCGCGTTCAGTAATAGTTTCAGGCGCATCGAAGAATTTCTCCATCAGGCCTTCATCATACTCAGCCACCGATTCCAATAATTTCTCTCTCCACTCGGTCGCCTCTTCGATCATATCCGCAGGGATAGGCACTTCGGTAAAGGTCATTCCCTTATCATGCTCATTCCAAACGATACCTTTCCAGTTGATCAGGTCAACAACGCCTTTAAAGTTCTCTTCAGCGCCAATTGGCAATTGTAAGGGAACGGCGTTACTGCCGAGCATGCTTTTTACCTGTTTTACAACGTTTAAAAAGTCGGCGCCTGAGCGGTCCATTTTGTTAACGAAGCCGATACGGGCAACATTATAGTTATTGGCAAGCCTCCAGTTGGTTTCTGATTGCGGCTCAACGCCGTCAACAGCCGAAAACAAAAACACCAAACCATCCAGTACACGCAGGGAACGGTTTACCTCAACGGTAAAGTCCACGTGTCCCGGGGTGTCAATAATGTTAATATGGTAACTTTGTCCCCTGTATTTCCAGTCGATAGTGGTAGCAGCCGAAGTAATGGTGATACCACGCTCCTGCTCCTGTGCCATCCAGTCCATCGTTGCGGCGCCTTCGTGCACTTCACCAATTTTGTGGCTAACACCCGAATAGTACAGGATACGCTCGGTAGTAGTGGTTTTACCGGCATCAATGTGAGCGGCAATACCTATATTTCTTGTATATCTAAGATCTCTTGACATGAGTTATTTATTTAATGAATTAGCGAATTAGTGAATTAGTGAGTTAAACCACACCAAATCACTAATTCACTAACTCACCCATTCACTAATTAAAATCTAAAGTGTGAGAACGCCTTGTTGGCCTCGGCCATTTTATGCGTATCTTCTTTCTTCTTCACCGCGGCACCTTCACCTTTAGCTGCTGACATAATTTCGCCGGCTAATTTCTCCATCATGGTTTTTTCACCACGACGACGGGCATAGCTGATCAGCCATTTCATGCCTAAAGCTACTTTACGCTCAGGACGAACTTCGGTAGGCACCTGGAAGTTTGCACCACCTACACGGCGGCTCTTTACCTCAACGGCAGGCATTACATTGTTTAAAGCTTTTTTCCAGGTTTCTAAACCGTTTTCGCTGGTTTTCTTCTCAACAATTTCAACTGCATTATAAAATATCGCGTATGCGGTTGATTTCTTCCCGTCATACATCATGTTATTTACAAACCTGGTTACCAAAATATCATTGAATTTTGGATCAGGAAGGAGAATTCTTTTTTTTGGTTTTGACTTTCTCATTGCTATCTATCCTCCTTAATTATTTCTTTTTACCTTTTGCAGGGGCTGCAGCAGCTTGTCCTGGTTTAGGGCGTTTAGTACCATATTTTGAACGACGCTGGTTACGGCCTGCTACACCCGATGTATCCAATGCACCACGGATGATGTGGTAACGTACACCTGGTAAATCCTTAACACGTCCGCCGCGGATCAATACAATGGAGTGTTCCTGTAAGTTGTGTCCTTCACCAGGGATATAGGCGTTCACCTCTTTACCGTTGGTTAAGCGCACACGGGCCACTTTACGCATTGCTGAGTTTGGTTTTTTAGGGGTAGTGGTATATACACGGGTACATACTCCTCTTCGCTGTGGACAGCTGTCCAACGCCGGCGACTTACTCTTGTCAACCAGAGCTACTCTACCTTTTCTAACTAATTGTTGAATAGTAGGCATTTTTCCTTTTTTGTATTTACAGTTTTTATCCTTTGCCCGCCGCCATGGCAGACTTATTTTAAGGACTGCAAAGGTAGATATTATTTGTTTATATTCAAGCGGTTGGGCGAAAAAGTTTTAAGGTTAGTTGATTGAGTTGGATTAGGTTGATTAAGTGAGCAGTTAAAATCATCTCCACCCGTCTTTTCGGGGAATAGCCTGTCCCGAACTTGATTCGGAAAAGCAATCGCTACATATGCAAATCAAACAGACAAATTACTATTTGAAAAGCAATGCCTGTGCGGCTGTTAAAGGCAGCCTGCTTTTCGCTTATACTGCACATGGCCTTAGTCGCGGCGCCAGCACTGAGGCCCTCGAAGTGCCAGTATCCGCTTCAATCAGGTTTATGGAAGTAAACATTGTGCTGTAAAGTGCCGCGCCTTCAAATTGTGTCCAAATGACTGTAAATAAAAAGAGCCCTGATAAAATCAGGACCCTTTATTCAACACACACTCTCTCCACACAATTTCTTATTAATCACCGCGATGATCGCGGCGATAACCATTATCATGGTCGTCGTTATGACGGTCGTCCTGGCGGTAATGATGCCTGTTAGGATGCTCATACCCATATCCCACATAACATCCCGAAGTAACCGATACAAAAACAGCTATTATAAATGCAAATAAAACAGATCTCTTTTTCATGATATTAAATTTTATCGACATCCCTTTGAAAGGATACACCTATTGGATAGATTTTAAATGAAAAGGATTAACCGGAAAGAAAAAAAATTGATTGTTTCTTTGGATTTCTAGAGTTAAATAAGAAATACTTAGCAGCGAACTAACTTTTTCGGTTTATCGTTGTTATACAAGATGAAGCCTGCAATTTGCAATAGGTGAATTTATCCCAATTATAGCCAGATACGGGTAACTACAACTATTTTTACAGGCGTTTTTTTATTCGAAAATTTCAAATATTACTGTTACTTTTACCACTACATTTTCCCCTAAGAAAATTTAAGTCTTAAATTTAAACAGTTTTATAAAATTGTTAAATATTTGGTTTTCTTAATTGTAATATATTAGATTCGTATTCTAACTACGCCCATGAATGACCTTAACAAAAAGATTGTCATATTTGATGATGACGAAGATATTCTTTCTATCTGCAGCTATATTTTAGAGGAACAAGGCTGGAAAGTATTCTCGTTCACCGATTGTAATAACATAGCTGAAAAGGTTTCATCTATTTTACCCGATGTGATATTAATGGATAACTGGATACCGGATGATGGCGGTATCATAGCCACGCAAATCTTGAAAAAGACCGAAAGTTTAAAAGATATACCGGTTATTTATTTTTCGGCAAACAGCGATATCGAACTGCTTGCCAACCATGCCGGGGCCGAAACATACCTCGCTAAACCATTTGACCTCGAAGAACTTGAACGCGTTATCAATACCGTTCTGGTAAAAAACGAATAGTTTTTAAACAAATAAAAAAGCCTGTCCCGGAGCGAAACCAGGATAGGCTTTTTGTTGCTTTTACTCTAAAGCAGGGCCATTGTCGCGTCCGCCGCCACCGCCGCCACCTCCGCCGTCTCTTCTGAAGCCCCGCATACCCGGGCCGCCGTCCTGTGTCGGAGCTTTGCCGGCAAATTTCTGTAAGCGCAACGTAAACGTGGCCAAATAATATCTGGCCAGCCTGTTAACGTGCGTTTCGGTAATTGAACTCGCGGTTGTAGATGATGTGAAACCAGTATTCTCGTTAAATAAGTCAAATGCAGACAGGCGGATTGTACCCCGGTGATCTTTCATAAATCTGCGTTCAACATACAGGTTTAAAAGATTTGGATTGGTTACTTTTATACTGGCGTCGTAGCCATAATTGGTAGCTTTTGAATAATCATAGCTAAAAGTCCAGTCGCCAAAATAGTTCTTGCCGTTAAGGCCGATATTCCAGGTTCTCAACCGTGATGTTCCGTTTGTAAATGAATTTTTTACCGAGTTATCGGTATTGTTGATTACATAATTTGTTAAAAACTGCACATCTACTTTATCAGTTATGTCAACCCTGAAGCGGATGTCGGGCGTGAGCGCCAGGTTTTTCGCGATATTCCTCTGGGTATTTTGCTCAAAGGTTACCGAATCAACATTGGTTAAATAACCTATATTGTTCGTATAATTAACCGTACCGTTGAACGTTAAAGTAAATTTTCGGTTATTCCACGGTTTAGCATACGTTAAACGGCCTAAGGCGCTATAGTAGCCGTTATCATTTAAATATTGTGTTAAAATGGCATTCTCGAACCGCCGGTCAGCCGGGTATCTTCTCGGAAAAGTAATGGTATTGGTTACAACCTGGTCCTGTATCTCCTGGAAGTTGAAATTGATAAAAAATACATTACCCGTCGCAAAGCTGAAATTATTATACCGGATAGAAAGATTATTGGTAAACTGTGGTTTTAAATTTGGATTTCCTTGTACCGGATACAGCGCATTTGAAAAATCAATAACGGGCTGAAGCTGCGAAAAGCTTGGCTGACTACTTGAGCCGTTATAATTTAAGCTGAATGCCTGGCTGCGGGAAAAATTATATACATATCGTAGGCTGGGTATTACATTAAAAGTAGATACATGCGTGGGGGGGGTCCTGGTTGTCAGAGAATTCCCGTCTAATACAGCTGGCTGCACCGCAAGGCCCAAGGTATAATTATACTTCTTTTGAACCATGCGAAAGTTTAACCCAAATCTGTTCGTTGTAAAACTATAATCATACCTGGTACTTAATGCGCTGTCGTTCCGGAATGCCAAAACATTGGGGTCAAAAAGCGTGTCGGTTTGTTTATTGTTTGTGGTGTTTGAACGATTGAAAGCATAATTAAACTCCAGGTACGTAAATTTTCCTATTGGCTCAAGATATGAAAGATTTGTACCATAACTGGTTGTGTGGCTGTCCGTATTGATCTTTTGATCGGTTGGCGAGGTAGGGGCGCCAACGGTATAGTCGTATACCGGGTTTTGATAGGCGTAGCTGGCTGATGAATTGATGGTAGCAGTAATGCTCAGATTACGGCGATGCTTAAACCGGTGATTATATAACGCGGTAAAGCCGACGGCGGGGGCGCTGGAATTTCCGTTTGTGGCAGACGTATAGGCGGTAGTCAGGGCGCTCTTTTTTAAAAAATTATCGCTCTCCTGCCCATTCGCGTTAGTACCGGCATATGAAAAAGTGGGCGTAACCTTTAAATAGTTAATGGTATCCGGCTTATATTCCATATTCCATGTAAAACGGTGATTAATATTTTGGTCTTTTTCGATACTGTTTTGCTGTTGCAATGTTGGATTAACAAACGAGGTATTTTGCTGCAAAACCTTATTATTGGTTGTTACTGTATTATCAGCAAAGCTATAGCTGCCGTAAACAGAAAGGGCTTTACCCCACTGGTCGCGAAAGTTAGTGCCAAGTGAACGCGCGTCGGTAATGCCATTTTGTGTGGTAGTAAGGCTTCCGGAGTTGCCACCGCCACCGCCCCGCCCGGCATTGCCACGGCCGCCGCCACCACCGAAGTTGCCGCCGCCGCCATTGGTGCTGCCAAACGAAAAGGTATTTACGTTGGTATTATTTATACTTCCTAAAACGGCTATTTGCTGGTCGCCATTGAATTTAAAAGTATTGAGTGAGCCTATATAGCGGTTTTGATTCGGTATTCCCTGGCTTGCAGGCAGGGCATCTTCGCCGTCACCTACTGTGGCCTGTCCAAAATAGCCGTAGTTTTTATCCTTGCGGATAGTAATGTTCATTATTTTATCGGGTTCGCCGGTTTTAACGCCGGTTAAATTGGCCTGGTCGCCATAATCATCTATCATCTGGATGTTTTCAACAACGTCGGCCGGCAGGTTTTTAGTGGCGCTTTGCACATCGCCGCCCATAAAATCCTTACCGTTAATACGCACCTTGGTTACCTGTTTTCCCTGGGTTGTAATGTTCCCGTTCACATCAACGTCAACGCCGGGCAGCTTTTTGATCAGATCCTCAACGGGAGCATTTTCCCGAACCTTATATGCGCTCGCCTTATATTCAACCGTATCTTCTTTTAACGTTACCGGAGCTACACCGCTAATAGTCACCTCGTTTAACATATTTGGCTGGACACTTAATACAATGGTACCCAATTGGGCTGGCGCGTTGTCGTTGGCAAGTGTATAATGTCTTTTAAGGGATTGGTAGCCAATTGACGTTATAGTGATGGTTAATTTATTTCCGACAACCGATGGGAACGTGAAATTTCCTTTAGGATCGGCAATGGTCATAACGCTATCGCCTTTGTCGGATACTAATTTAATGGCGCTGCCGGGAAGAGATTGCTTTGTTGAATCAATAACAGTACCGTGCACCGCCCTGCCGCTTTGGGCAAAAACAAAGGTTCCGGAAAGAACAATAATGGTTAACGCAAATAAGAGCGATTTCATAGAAAGTAAGTGTGATTGCAAATGTAATATTATTTATATGACAGTAATTAATTGCAAATGTTCACTTTATATGTGTTAAAAAGTTAAAAATCATATCATTGTTACATTCAACAATGTTTATTCAAAAAATCAATAAAAAAAGCCCTTCTCCGTTAAGAGAAGAGCTTTTTATCATATATAGGTAAGGTTAATTTGATAAGTGCAATGCGGCTGCAACGTCAGCAAAATTTCTGAAATTCAGATTTGGATTGGTAAGCGATAACGTGGTAACGTTAGCGCCCGACATTACAACCACCCTGAAATCAATTCCCGATGTTTGGGTAAAATTCGCTTTAATATCAATGTAACCAACGCCAAAATCGGCAAGGTCTACTGTATTACCGTTAGATGAATAAGGCAGGGGATACCAGCCTGTAGTTGAACCTGTATTTCTGAGATAAACAAAAACTGCGCCCTTATCAACGATCGACTGGTCAATTGCAGGTATAGAAAATGTAGTTAAACCGGCAAAAACAACGCCTTTATTTGTCAAAATATAGCTTTGAATATTATTGGTTCCCGGGTCTCCCTGCGGGCCGGTAGCGCCCGTTGCACCGGTAGCGCCCGTTGCACCGGTAGCGCCTGTTGCACCCGTGGCTCCGGCAGGGCCGGTAGCGCCCGCTACACCGGTGGCGCCCGTAGCACCTGTCGGTCCGGCTGGGCCGGTATCACCTTTTATACCCTGCGGTCCGGCGGGGCCTGTAGCGCCTGTAGCGCCTTGTACTCCTGTAGAGCCTTGCGGACCGGCAGGACCTGTATTACCTATCGGGCCTTGCGGTCCGGGAGTGGTGCTTTTTGAACAAGCGGTTATAACTATAAGTCCCGCAAATAAAAGCGCCGGTAAAAGTCTGTTTGTTTTCATATTCCTATAATTTATTTCTTTTTCTACTCCGCCTTATACGCAACACTTTATGAAAAGTTGCGTCTTTAAAAACAAATGGTCATTTTAAGAAATTAAACAAAAAATTTTGAGTAGGTCAATTAACAATTGTTCAGAAATTAAATTTATCATTATCAAACAAAAAATAATATTTCATAGTTAATCTTTTAAAATGCGTTAACTTATGGCTAAGATTAAGGGATCCTTACACGCGAAAATACATAAGTGGATCGATACGATCGGTTTTCATTTAAACGGTTCGCAGTTCAATAACAAGAATAATGTGACCACTAAGCATTACTTTTTTGAGACGTTTAACTTTTTGGAAAAAGAGAAAAATAACGATCCGAGATTTTCGCAATTTTTATGTTTTGATGCTTATGGAGAAGCTATAAAGGTAAAATCGCTGCTGGACCTGCAAAAAGCATTTTTTGAAAATATCAGTCAGCTTAAATGAATGGCGCCTGGTGATAAAATTTACAGCGCGGGGCAATTAAAGCGATAAAGTGAAGTAAATAGAATAAATGTTGAGTGTTTAAGAATAAATGGTTTATAGTATTATGTTAAAAGTCCCGCTCAAGTTCAGGCGGGACTTTTTTATTTATAACATCTTACTTTTCCGAATTAGGTTTTGGCCAGCAGTTTAGATAGTTGCCGGTGTTTTTACCACTTGAGCTTTCCAGCTCCAACCCCCGGCCGGCAGGTGCGCCCGGCAAATTAACTATGGGCCTGGTAGGGTTTAATGTTTCTTTTATCCGGATATGCAGATCAGCGTAGTGAGCCGCTGTAATCGCGTCGCCGCCTTTTGGTAAATGCGCGTCAATAAGCTTCAACTCAGCCCTAACCATTGGCCTTATGTCGGATAAAGCCATATTGATCGGCGTTAAGCCAAAGTTTGCTAATTGAGCAGCCGAAATACCCGGTATGGTCCTGAAATCATCATTTAAAAGACTTTTTAAATTTTCGATATAGCCCCTCTGCAGGTTCCGTTTAAATGCATCGGGCCGCCCGGCAACAAATATGCCGCCGCGTAAATCGTTAAACAAGTCGGCCACAGTATAAGCCTTTGCCCCGTTTTTTGTTTGGTTATCAAACATGCGGGCAATCCTCGACTGGGAAAGAATAGTGCTTAATACACCCACTTGTACCGATTTTATCCGGTTAAGCATTACGCCATTATCGAATTTGGCCAGCTCCTGGCTGTCAATCAGCCACAAAGGCGTTGCGAACAGCTGTTTGTTAAAAAACATAACCGCGTCGCGCTGTTTGTCTTTGCTAACGAAATCATAAACTGACCCGGTTTGATCATACGTTTTGAAGTTCTCATTCATGCCGCCAATATTTGTGACAACGTGCCCCATATAACGCGTAAACTGGTTTAAAACCTCATTATAAAGGCTCTGTACATCGCTAAAATTTTCACCTTTCTGATAGGTCCATTTTTCGATGTTAGGCAAAATGCGTTTTAAATTGGCTATCCCGTAAGTGCTTGCCTTCATCGCGTTATCACCCAAGTCTTCACTTTGCAAACGCGGATCGATGCTGGTGCCTTGCCTTCCGTAATAATACATTGGGATACCGGCTTTTTCTTTTACCCATTCATCTAAAATTTCCTTTTCCTGTTTCGGTGTTTTTTTACCCGGAAACCAGGTATATCCCCATTTGACAGCCCATTTGTCATATTCGCCTATTTGAGGGTAAAGGTGTGTTACGCCATCGCCGGGCTGGGCAATATAATTGAAGCGTGCATAGTCCATAATTGATGGAGCAGTGCCGTGTTTATCTGTAAATGATTTTGAACGCAACGAATCAACCGGATAAGCGTAGCTCGAACCGAAATTGTGCGGTAATCCGAGTGTATGCCCAACTTCGTGCGACGATACAAAACGAATCAGTTCGCCCATTTGCTCGTCGGTGAATCTAGCCTTGCGCGCATCAGGATTTACTGCAGCCGTTTGAACGAAATACCAGTCGCGCAATAACTGCATTACATTATGGTACCATCCAACGTGGCTTTCCAGGATTTCGCCTGTACGCGGGTCCGATTCGTGCGGCCCGTATGCATTTTCAACATCCGATGCAAAATATCTTATCACGCTATACCGCGCATCCTCGGTGCTGAACTGCGGATCTTCCTTATGCGTTGGCGCTGCTTTACCTAAAATGGCATTTTTAAACCCTGCTGCTTCGAAAGCCCTTTGCCAGTCATTTATTCCCTGAATGAGATATGGCACCCATTTCTTCGGGGTAGCCGGGTCAATATAAAAAATAATCGGCTTTTTAGGCTCAACCAATTCGCCCCTTAAATAAGCCGCTTCGTCTTTTGGCTCCAGTTTCCACCGGTGGATATACGAGGTAACCTCAGATTTTTGAGCATCTGTGCCGTAATCGGTTTGCCGTTGTCCGAAAAAACCCACTCTTTCATCGCTTAGACGCGCTTTCATAGGGATTTTTGGCAGCAGTAACATGGATGTATTCAACTCAAACGAAACAGCGCCGTTGGTGTTATCGGTTGGCGATTCTGCAGCCCGGTAGGTTTTTAAAACATGGGCCTCGATATTTATTGGAAAGCTTTTTATCGTATCAATATATGATCTTGAATTATCAAGAGCGGAAATTTTATATGCTTTTTTTAATTCGTCGGATATGCCGATAGCGGCAATATCACCATTATAAAAATCAGACACATCAATTACTACACCGGTTGTGTCCTTGTTATAAGCTTTTATATCAAATGCGGCTAGTACTACGTCTAAATTAGAGTTTTTAACCGACTGGTACATATCGGTTGTACTATCAGCCCTTATAGAATAACTCGGCACGCGTATAAATACTTGTTTATCATGCCGCTCCCACTTCCAAACCTGGTCATTTTGCGATTCGCCGCCATATTGCTGCCCGAATACTTTTAAACCTGCGGGTGTTTTAACCAGGCGGGTAATCACCTCCATCTCGCGCCCGAGTAATGAATCCGGAATATCATAATAATACTTCCCATCAACTTTATAGGTATTAAAAAGTCCTTTGTCAGCCTTTGTCTTGGCCGGTATTACATCGCTGAATTTTTTGATGCCTTCTTTTTTGGCCGGGCCAATGGTGGCGGTTGCAGTGGCACCTGCTGCGGTGGCGGTGGTTTTAATAGTAACCGTTTGCGATGCCGCCTGTTTTTTAGTTGCGCACGAGCTTGCAATAACAGCAAGCATAATAGCAGTAACGAATAAGTCTGACCTCATTCTTAAAAATCTTGTCATACAATAATTAAAATTATAGGGTAAAATGTAAACTTATATAAAATCCGATAATTTTAATAATCGGAAATATTTTTGTTGCAAGAAAAATTCACGGATAATAACGCAGAATTACCTCTGTGATGCAAAACATGATTTGGACCAAAAGGTGTCAGAATAAATACTATAAAACCTGTAACTATCTACGGGTGAGTGCGGAAAGTGTTGTAACTTAATACGAGCCGGTTTGTTGCTCAAAAAAATTAGCTGCCTTAAGCTCGTTCAGCTGCCCGATTGGGATCAAGACGGCCTGTTTTAATTCATCGTCGTCGATCGCTTCAAATTTGCTTTCGATGGCCTCGAACCTTTTATTCAGGATTTCAATTTTTGCAAGAATGGCCCTGTTTGTTTCAATTAACAAATTTATTTCTCTGTCTTCCATTGCCTGTAGTTATATTAACAAATAGCTGCCTCAAATTAATTTTAATTAATACAATGGTTTTATTACTTGAATAATTAATCTGGCTTGATGATTTTAAACAGCTTTGCCTTATCTTAAAGTGAAATCATATCAAATTTCAAGCCAATCCGCGCTAAATGGGCTGTTAATACAATTATTAGCATGCCTTTTATAGAAAATTATATAATAGTCAGGCAAATAAATTTCCTTCAATATTTTATTTGTGGGGTTCTATTAACCATTTGTTTATTAATTAAGACAATGAAGGAAATATAGAACATTAAACTGTAGGCTTGTTTAGTCATAAAATTAAACCCGGCGCTTTAATGTAATGATAACCTGGTCTAATTTTTTGTCGTGAAAAATTTCAAGCAGCAAGCTCCGCTGGTCCCGGGATTTAAAAAGGGCGTCTATTTGTTCAAGCGTCATCGATGAAACGCGTTTGAAATTTATAGTTACTATTTCATCATCTTTTTCTAATCCTATTTCATCGGCTGCCGAGCCAGGCTCAACCCTGCTTATAATTACACGACTATAAGTATCGCCGGTGCTGTAATATTCCAATCCGCTCATGTCGTGCTCAAATGGCTCGTTGATATTTGGCCCTGCTTTTAAATAAATGCAGCTATCGGGATAGTCAATAACAAGCGAAAACCTTTTAAGAATCTGTATGCCCAGATTTCCGTCGCGTTGTTCGGATGGCTCGTTTGTTTTATCTTCCGGAAAAGAAGTAATGACATTTTTAATTTTATACCGCCCTATTTCAATTTCCTTTATCCGGCTGATAACCCCATTAATAGGACCGGTTAATCCGACGCCCAGGTTGGCGGCGATAAATTTTTCAGGCAGGCCATGTTTTTTGATAACATTTTCGAGCGACAACGGATGACCGGCGCCGAGGTCGAGCACGAGCTTATTATGGCTTTTGGTGCCATTTGGGAAAGTAACGTCTGCCCGGATATACGGCTTTCTGTTCTCAATGATTAAAGGGACTTTGGTCCCTTTCTTAAACCTGCCGATATCTTTTGGCCTCGTTACAACTATGGTGCTGTCAGCAAAGTCAATCTTAACTATCAGGTTATTAAAAAACTCGTATCCCAAAAGGCCATGCACATGCATGCCTGCATAATTGGAAAGGCCAAAGTGATCCTTTTTTAAAATAGCAGCTGCAACGTCGTAACTAACCAGCCCGGGAATATCAACGTTTAACGGTGACGTAATGTACGCCTCGTAATCGTCGCCTTCACCCAATCCGGATATTTTAATGGTTCGTTTATTGGAAATATTGATAGAGTCGACCAATTGGGGGTCGGTGATAAGCATTAGTCCAACGCCCGAATCCAAAATGAAATTAAAAGGGCCCTTATTATTTATATTTAATTTTAATATCATCATATCCCTTACCATACTAAAAGGGATATTTACACGTTTTCTGCCGCCCTGTATATCAAAATATTGCGCTCTGGCCTGTAAATAAGCGGAACATAACAAAATCAGGAGCACGATAACACGTGGCGCGAAGCTCAACCGAAGAGATGATTTTACTGAATGAAATAGCCGGATCAAAGGTTTATATTTGGTTATTAAATATACAACTATTAGCCAATTGATGCAACGAAATATATTCCTTGTAATAACGCTCATCTGCTTATTTACTATACAACCATGCCTGGCCGTTGCCAATCATATAAAAAAAAGAAAAGTTAAAAAGCTTTTTAAACATTCGGCTATCCTAAATGACCACTTTACAGGTTTTGCTTTATACGACCTCGATAATAAGCAAATGATATATGAATTAAATGCCGATAAATACTTTACACCGGCCTCAAACACCAAGCTTTTTACTTTTTATACGTGCCTTAGAATGCTGGGCGATTCCATCCCGGCTTTAAGATATGTGGCCCGGCATGACTCGCTTATTTTTTGGGGAACCGGCGACCCTTCGTTTTTGCACAGCGACCTGAAAGGAACAAAGGCGTATGATTTTTTAAAGAACAGTCATAAAAGGCTGTTTTTTTTCATCAGGCAATTACACCAACGCGTTTTATGGCGATGGATGGGCCTGGGACGACTATAGTGGCTATTACCAGGCCGAAATAACGGAATTACCGCTCGAAGACAACCTAGCCATAATATATACCGATAAACGTGGCGTATTACAAGTGAAGCCGGTATTTATAAAAAAATATTTAACCTGCGACAGTAGTTACCGGCCAAACAATTTCAATGTAAAACGCGATTTTTTAAGTAACACGTTTGTTTATCCTGCGGCCCGGCCGCCCAAAAATTTCAGACAGGAAATTCCCTGGAAAACAAGTACCTCATTAACCCTGTCCTTGCTGCAGGACACACTAAAGGATACGATAACCGAAGTACATTTGCCGCTTCCAAATGACGCTGCTACAATTTACGACGCTATGGCGGACACTGTTTATAAACACATGCTACAGCCGAGCGACAATTTTATCGCCGAACAGCTTTTATTGGTTTGTTCATCAACAAAATATAACACATTGAATACTGATTCGGTGATCAATTACTCAAAAACTCATTTTTTGAATGATCTGCCGGACGTTCCGCAATGGGTTGATGGTTCGGGCCTGTCGCGGCGAAACCTGTTTACGCCGCGAAGCGTGGTGGTTTTGTTAAATAAGATTTTAGATGAAATCAAAGACGAAACCTTACTGCACAGCCTGCTGCCGGCTGGCGGCGTAGCCGGCACCATTAAAACCGCTTATAAAACCGATAATGGCCAGCCATTTGTTTGGGCCAAGACAGGCTCGTTATCAAATAATTACAACCAAAGCGGCTACTTGGTCACCCGAAGAGGAAGACGGCTGGCTTTCTCATTTATGAATAATAATTTCACCCGGCCCAGCCGCGAAGTGCGCGATGAGGTGGTAAGGATTATGACTTATATTCATGAGAAATGGTAAGCGTTTGCAGTTTTTAGTTATCAGTTTGCAGTTTGCATGGTTAAACTGCCAGCCGCATACTGAAAACTGACAACTTAAGCATCAGGTTTCAAATTTCCTTTAAGATGAGGGTTTTGTGGTGGAAGTATATCAACGACCCTTTCAACTTCGGTTTGTTTTATACTGACGGCATAGTCGGCCGGCTCTATCCGGCAGCCAATGGCCTCAGCATATACCTGTGTAAATTCCGCACCTATATATAAAATTGTGGCTGTATAATATATCCAAACCATTATCACCAAAATTGACCCCGCCGCACCATAGGCCGAACTTTTAGCTGTATATTGAATATATACGTTAATTGCATACTGACCGATCATAAAAAGAATGGCCGTAAAAAATGCCCCGCTCCTAACGTCCTTCCATCGGATCTTTACATCAGGTAAAAACTTAAAAATAATAGCAAACAAAGCGGAGATAATAATAAACGTTACACCAAGGTTAACCGCTTTAATAACCAGGTTTGCAATAAGCAAAAAGCGCTCAAACCAGTTGTTTAGTGCTGTTACAATAACATTAACTATCAGGGAAACCAGCAGCAAAAAGCCAAGGCCTATGATCAGTGAAAAGGATAAAAAGCGGTTTTGGATCAATTTAAGCCAGCCTCGTTTGGGTTTGGCCCTTACACGCCAGATAATGTTTAATGAGTCCTGTATCTCTAAAAAAATTCCGCTCGCACCAAGGAATAATACGATTACGCCGATTACCACAGCAATACCCGATTTACCGGACAGTTGAAGGCTCTTTAAGATATCCTCGATCTGGAGCGCCGCTTTTGCACCTACATACCCGGCTATTTGGGGATATAACCTGTGCGTGGCGGCATCAGGGCCAAAAAACAATCCCGCCAGGGAGATAATTAAGATAAGCAGCGGGGCAATTGAAAAAATAGTGTAATAAGCCAGGGAGGCGCTTAGCTTTAAACCGTTGTCATTAATAAAGCCCATTACAGTGGCTCCGAGTACTTTCCAAATCTGCTTCCAGTATCCTTTTCTTAAAATTTTTATCATCGTTGAAAAATGGTAAATGAAGCTATAGCCAGTATATTAATGAGATTTATCTAAAAATGTTTGGGCATTTTCAAATTGGATTAGTTGTGAATTTCAGAAAAGGAAATATCGAGGAGCGGATAATTCATCCATCCGTTAAAATCGTAGTGCCACCACTCGGTAGGGTAAACTTTAAATCCGTGTGCCTGCATTACACTTTTTAACAATTCACGGTTTGTATACGCTTGCCCGGAGAGGCCCGAATAATCGGCAGCGGCCTTTTTACTGAAACTATCAAAACCGGTGGGCATATCCAATTCGCGACCGGTTTTTAAATCGATAAGGGTAAGATCAATCGCGCAGCCACGGTTATGTTTTGAGCCTTTATGGGGATCGGCCACAAAATTGGTATCACGCGCCATTTCATAAAACTTCACGGTGACCGAATATGGCCGGTACGCATCGTATATTTTTAATCCCAAACCTCTTTTTTTAAGGTCGGCCTCAACCTCTTTTAAAGCCATAACTACCGGCAGCCGTGCAAATGCTTTAGCCTGCGCGTACATTTGCCGGTGCATAAAATTATTTGTTGTGGCATACCTGATGTCCAGGCGAATGCCGGGTACATATCGTTTAATTTCCACAAGTCTTGAATCAGGCGCCAATTTAATCTGCTTAAGGTAACCGTTAACGCCCATCACTTTTGAGCTGTCGATATACTTATAATGT
>JAQBOH010000104.1 GCA_028288125.1 Mucilaginibacter sp. | reverse complement strand
ATATGCGTTAATGAGGCCGGCAATTGACACGTATAATGCCGCCAATAGTTTACCGGCTAACAAACAAAAAGAATACGAGCAGCAAATGGAAAAGGCAGGCGCACAATTTGAGTTAGCAAAACCGTATTTATTAAAAGCTGTTGAACTAAATCCGAAATCCACCGACGCGTTAACCAACTTGATGAACTATTACAGAGGTAAAAAGGATAATGCCAACGCGGCCAAAATAAAGGCCCGGATAGATGCTTTAAAATAGATCAAGGCTTTTAAAATAGGGGAACTCATAAAGTTCCCCTTATAAATTATTCATTCTATTTAACATAATGTTAATTATAGGAATAAACTAATCGTTTGATTTTACATAATGTCAGTTCCTTCACATCTTTTACGCTAACGATTGACTCTGTGTGGAAACATTCATACACTTGCTTTTCATAAGTAACATTTTAAATAAACAAAACATGGATCTCAATATAAAAAACAAAATAGCATTAATTACCGGTTCAACAGCAGGTATCGGTTTGGCAATAGCAAAAGCACTGGCAAATGAAGGCGCTACCGTAGTTATAAACGGCCGTACCGGCGAAAGGGTAAACTCAGCCGTCGAACAATTAAAAAAAGCCACAGGCAATACAAACATAAAAGGCATAGCAGCCGATTTCGCGGACAAAAAGCAAATTGACCATTTAATAGCCCAATTGCCCGAAATAGATATACTGGTTAATAATGTAGGGATTTTCGAACCTAAACAATTTAAGGATATTACCGACGAGGATTGGTTTAAATTTTATGAAGTGAATGTTATGAGCGGCGTCAGGCTGTCAAGGGCTTACTTTGATAAGATGTTACAAAAAAACTGGGGACGTATTATATTTATTTCAAGCGAATCAGCCTTGCAAATACCTGAGGAAATGATCCATTACGGTATGACCAAAACCGCGCAAATAGCGGTTTCGCGTGGTTTGGCCGAACTAACCAAAGGCGCCAATGTTACCGTAAATACCGTTTTGCCCGGCCCGACATTATCTGAGGGTGTCGGCGGTTTTTTAAAAGATTTGGCAAAGGCTGGGAACAAGACCGTAGAAGAAATTGAAAAGGACTTCTTCAAAAACAACAGGCCTACCTCCATTCTGCAGCGTTTTATAGCGCCCGATGAAATAGCCGGCTTGGTTGCTTATATAGCAAGCGATTTATCGATAGCGACCAACGGCGCATTGTTACGGGCTGACGGCGGGGTTGTTAAAAGCGCTTTTTAGAACTGCGGGTAGCTTAACACTTCATATTTTATGTTAACGTATGTTAACAATTTATAGCAGTGGCGCTGTATAGGTTACTTTTAGTTATAAACTTAAAAATATGAAAAAAACAAAGATGACCCAGTTGCCTATCGCTGTATTCATCCTCATTACTTTAGCGGTTTTGGGAATAATCATATTTCAAACTTACTGGACGGTTAACGCCTACCGAATTAATAAGGAAAAATTTGATACCAGCGTGAATATCGCTATGCAAAAGGCCATGGACGATTGCAAAAAAGATTATTTCGATTCTATTCGCAGGGTGTTGTTGACGCGCCTCTCCCCTCCCGGAACAATCATTAAAATAGATACGCTTCATGACCAGGATATAGCCAACGCGCTATTGATCATCCATATATCGGACAAGTACTCGGGTTCAATGTCACCCTTCAATACAACGGTGCCCAGGTTTAATTTTTATAAAAAGAAGCTCAGCTATAATGCAACGATCCCTGCTGTTTTAACGGAGATGTCGTTTTTTGAACCGGGGTTAATGAATAGCTTTACCGTGTTGTTGGGGATGCACGATATTCAGCAACATTCAGCACAGTTAATGGCGTTCGCTAAAGCACACCCGGATGCGTCCGGCGACGCCATACGTAAATTTACACATTCCATTCCAAATAGCATTTATGAGCTTCCACCCAATTATGAGGCCGCAGCATCTCATAAAGTTTGGTGGTATCTGAAACGCGAGCTTGATAAAAGGCATATATATTCTCCATTTGGAGTGTTTGCTTCTAAACAAAACATGCCGCGTTTTAAATCAAATACACATTATACCGCAACTGCCGTGTATCCTTACAAATACCAGGGTTTTACGCTATTTAATATAAGTGGTCCGGTTATTTATATTGGTGCGGTATTTCACAAACCGCAATATGCCATTATTAAAAACATGCTATTTTCATTGGTGCTGTCAGTCTCACTTATATTATTCACCATTTATTGTTTTTACTACGTTGCACGGACAATTATAAACCAAAAAAAACTGGCTGATCTCAAAGATGATTTTATTAATAATATGACCCATGAATTAAAAACGCCAATAGCTACCATGACAGTTGCAATCGAAGGACTGCAAAAATTTAACGTGCTAAGTGATCCTGAAAAAACAGAGCGTTATTTGCAAACATCCAGGAACGAATTATCGCGGCTGAATGACCTGGTAACAAAGGTGCTGGATATTGCGGCTTTTGAAAACAAAGAGATTAACCTGGACAAGGAAAATGTCAATATTAATGATTTGGTAGCTGATGTGATCCAGTCCGAAAAATCAAAAACAAACAAAACTGTTGATATGATTTTTATTAACAAAGAAGAGGTCGAGCTGATTAATACTGATAAATTACATTTCAGGAATGTATTGTTAAACATAGTCGATAATGCTGTCAAATATTCCAGCGAACCGGTTGATATTGTCATCAGTTGCTATAAAAATTCGAACTTTTTGGTGTTTTCGGTTAAAGACAACGGCATTGGCATTCCATCTGACCATATTGGCCAAATATTTGACAAATTTCACCGTGTGCCAACTGGCAACATACATTCGGTTAAAGGAACGGGGCTAGGATTAAGCTATGTAAAGTATATTGCAGAGGCGCATGGCGGTACCGTAACAGTTAAAAGTGAAATAAATAAAGGCAGCGAGTTTATTGTTTCTATACCTTTAGCTGATGGATAAAATAGAGGTTTTATTTGCCGAGGATGAACTGGCCCTTGCACACATCGTAAGAGAGAGTCTTGAGGTTCGCGGCTTTAAAGTTGCACTTTGTGCAGATGGTGAACAAGCCTGGCGTCAGTACACCAAACAGCGGCCCGATATATTGGTGCTGGATATCATGATGCCAAAAATTGACGGATTTGAGCTGGCAAAGAGAATAAGAGAAAAGGACAAAACCACCCCCATCATTTTTCTAACAGCAAAATCGCAAGTAAGTGATGTTATCGCCGGTTTTGAAATTGGTGCAAATGATTATTTAAAAAAACCCTTCAGCGTTGAAGAGCTGATTGTACGAATGAACGTATTGTTAAGTACAAACCGGCTGCTTAAACCTGCCCCGTCTGTTAAGTCTATCGCAAATGAAATAATGCAAATCGGGAAAATAGTGTTTGACCCGGCCCGCAATACACTTCAATACGGAACGCAAACGCAGCGCCTTACGTCGCGCGAAAGCGAGCTGTTAAAGCTGTTATGCCATTATAAACAAGATACGATAACAAGAAAAACTTTACTGCAAAATTTATGGGGCGATGACAATTTTTTTAACGCCCGTAGTCTTGACGTATTTATAACCAAACTGCGAAAGCACCTGGAAACTGACCCATCTGTGCAGCTTATTAATATACGTGGTGTTGGTTACAAATTGGTATGGTGACAGCCAATTCGCAGAGACGCAATGCATTGCGTCTCTGCTTTACGTCTTTACAACCTTGATCTTACCTTAAAAATTCTGATATTTAGCCAATATGTTAGTATCAGAACGAACGTTAAAATGGGTGATGCGCTTCTATCCTTCCCTGTTTTTCCAGCGCATTTGGGTTGTAAAGTTTGAACACGGGTTTCGTGGTGTACAGGTTAAGATCAATAAAAGCATTTTAAACAGAAACTACAACTGTTCCATATTTGGCGGCACAATTTTTTCGGCTGCCGACCCGTTTTATCCTGTACTTTTTCATCAATTGTTAATGCACAAAGGGTATAATATAATTGCCTGGTCAAAATCGGCGCAAATTCAATATCTTAAACCGGCATTGACCGACCTTTATTTTACCATTCATATCATTGATGACGATATTGCCGCCTGCGAACGGGAATTAAATACAATAGGCAAGTACCTGAAGGTCTATCCTGTTGATATATATGATAAAAACGGACAGCTATGTACATCTGTACTAAATGAAGTGTATGTGCGTAATTTAAATTTTAAAGAGCCAACGCCCAATGACTAAATCCTTTATGAACGATGCCTCTTTTTTAAAAAATGAATTCCGGATATCCACCGATCAAAGTCTGCTTGATTTTGAAACGATCTATAATTATTTAAATGACGAATCTTATTGGTCCCAGGGGATACCTCCGGACAGATTACGTACCGCCATCAAAAATTCGATGTGTTTTGGGGTTTACAAACAGGATAAACAGGCCGGGTTGGCCAGGGTGGTTACCGATAAGGCTACTTTTGCTTATATTTGTGATGTGTTTATCCTGCCGGATTACAGGGGTTTGGGCCTATCGAAATGGCTGATGCAAACCATTGTTAATCACCCGGAGCTGCAGGGATTAAGACGCTGGTCGCTGGCAACCGCCGATGCCCACGGGTTATACAAACAATTTGGTTTTAATGAGATTATACGTCCGGATCGATGGATGGAAATATTTACGCCTTATAAACCAGTGTAAAAGGAAAGTGAATTATGAATGTGAAAAAGATGATATTTGAGGGCGAAGGTGTAACGCTCGACTTTAAAAAAACCATTACCAGCTGCGAAAAGATCGCCCGAACGATGGTTTCGTTCGCCAATAATAAGGGCGGCCGACTATTGATCGGCGTCGATGATGACGGCACTATACGGGGCGTAAAATCTGAAGACGAAGAACGGTATATGATAACTAAAGCGGCCCATTTTTTTGCCAGGCCTGCCCTTGAACCCGTTTTTGAAGAAGTATATATAGATGATAAAGTGGTGCTGGTTGTTAATACCGAGGAAAGCCCGGTCAAGCCCCATTACTCCCTCGCCGAGGACGGAAAGTGGTGGGTTTACGTAAGAGTGAAGGATAAAAGCATACTGGCCAGCAAGGTAGTGGTTGATGTACTCAAACGGTCATCGGATAATCAAGGTGTTTTGATCGAGTATTCAGCAAAAGAAAAGACGCTGCTTCAGCATCTTGAAAACACAGGCAGAATTACGGTCAAAGAATGCTGCGACTTGTTAAAAATAAGCCGGAAACGCGCACAACGGTTATTGGTCGACTTGGTGCTCTCGGGCATTATCCGTATCCATACGACTGACAAAGAAGAGTTTTATACAGCGGCTTAGGAGCTAAAAGCATAAAGCCGAAAGCATAAAGCTATTTTATATTCTTAAGCTTTTAGCTTTGGTCTTTATGCTTTTAGCTCAACCATATCTCACATCTAAACAATGCTCACCCTCTTCCACAAATACAGATCCCATTACCGCGATAACCTGGGTTTGGCTATTCCTGTCGTCATATCGCAGTTGGGGCATACGCTGGTTCAAACGTCCGATACCATCATTGTGGGGCACTTTGCCGGGACGGTTTCGTTGGCCGCGGTATCTCTCGCCACGAGCATTTTTGTTATCATGCTGATCATTGGTATCGGTATTTCCTATGGCATAACGCCATTGATTGCCCAGCACAACGGGCGCAATAACTTTGTTGAATGCGGGCGACTGCTTTCAAACAGCTTGTTTATAAATGTGATTACCGGTATCATCCTTTTCATTATTACTTTATTCGGATCTGTCTTTTTATTGGATCACCTGGATCAAACGCCCGAAGTTGTAAGCCAGGCGAAGCCGTTTTTAGTATTGCTGGGTATTTCAACGATCCCGATGTTGGTATTTAACACCTTTAAACAATTTACCGAAGGGCTGGGCTTTACCAAACAGGCCATGAGCATTTCAATATGGGGAAATGTATTCAATATATGCCTCGGGATAATTTTGGTGAAGGGTTTTTCTATGGGTGTGCGGGGTGTTGGATATAGTACACTGGCCGACCGTTGCATCATGGCGGTTGTGATGAGTGCCTATGTTTTCAGATCGAAGAATTTCAAAAAGTATTTAACAGATTTCGCTTTGAAAAATATTGACCGACTGCGTTGCATCCAGTTATTGCGCATTGGCGGACCGGTTGCATTGCAGTATACGTTTGAGATAAGCGCTTTTAGCGCGGCGGCTATCCTTATTGGCACAATTGGTTACCACGAGCAGGCCGCTCACCAGGTAGCCATTAACCTGGCGTCGATGACGTATATGATGGCAAGCGGGCTATCTGCCGCGGCAGCGATAAAATCCGGGAACTATTTTGGCGCAAACGATCATAAAAACCTCCGGCATTCTGCTATCTCAAGTTATCATATTGTACTGGTGTTCATGTGCATCACGGCATTGATCTTTACTGTTTTCAATCATGTATTGCCCTGGATTTATACTACAGATAAAATTGTAATATCCATTGCAGCACAATTGCTTATACTGGCAGCATTGTTTCAATTATTCGACGGAACCCAAGTAGTTGGCCTGGGTATTCTGCGTGGGATAGGCGATGTAAATGTGCCTACGTTTATAACGTTTTTAGCTTACTGGGTGGTTGGTTTACCGGTTGGTTATGTACTGGGAATAAAGCTGAACCTTGGTGTGCAGGGCGTTTGGTATGGGTTGGTGCTTGGATTAGCAGTGTCGTCTATATTGCTTTTTTTTAGGTTCCAGTTTATCAGCAAAAAGCATCAGGCTAAAACGATCCCGGTAATTTCCCGGGATTAAAAATACAATTCATTCGCCACGCGATAGGTATTGCAATGCGCCTCAACAATATCTTTAATATCAGGCGAGTATCCCCCTCCCATGCTTACCTGTACGGGAATATGATTTTTTATAGCCAGCTCAAACACAAAACGGTCGCGTGTTATACAGGCGTCCTTACTTAAGGCCAGCTTACCTAACTTGTCCGATTTCAGTACATCTACGCCTGCCAGGTAAAAAATGAAGTCAGGCTGTTGCTGTTTAATTAACTGGGGTAATGCGTTGTAGAGCAGTTCTAAATAAGCTTCATCCGTAATCCCGTCGGGTAATGGGATGTCGAGATCAGATATTTCCTTCCGGAACGGGAAATTATTAGCCCCATGCATCGAAAAGGTAAATACCTGCGGATTGTTTTTGAATACTTCGGCTGTCCCGTTTCCCTGGTGTACATCTAAATCGATAATTAAGATAGAGCTGGCTAATCCTTTATTCAATAAATAATTAGCCGCGATAGCCTGGTCGTTCAGTAAACAAAAACCTTCGCCCCAATCGGTACCGGCATGATGTGTGCCGCCCGCAACATTAAAGGCAACGCCATATTCAAATGCAAAGTGGTAACCGTCGATTGTGCCTTTGGCGATCCTCACTTCGCGCTCAACCAATGTTGCTGACAACGGGAAACCAATGCGCCGCTGTTCTTTCGCCGGTAACGTCAGGTCGCGCAATTGCTCCCAATAGCTTTTATCATGCGTTAATAAAATAATACCTTCATCCAATAGCCCTGGCGAAAACAGATTTTCCGCTTTGATCAGCCCTTCATGCAACAGCTGTTCGGGAATCAATTCATATTTCAGCATCGGGAACCGGTGCCCGGTAGGCAAAGGATGAATATAAATGGGATCGTAAGCTATTTTGAGCATGGGGGGTAGTGATTAGCGATTGGTGATTAGAGATTAGAGGCTGGAGATCAGAGATTAGGTGGAAATAATTAAGATTTATAAATCGGCAGGGCCAAACCAATCTCTAATCTCTCTCCACAATCAATTTTCTTCCACGGCCGCTGCCAGTATTCGTCCAACCTCAAAAACCTGTTTAAACGTGTTATAAAGCGGCACAGGGCTTAAACGGATAACGTTAGGCTCGCGCCAATCGCCGGTCACGCCGTTATCGGTAAGGTGATTGAACGTTTCCCTCGCATTTTGTTTGCAAACGATGGATAGCTGGCAGCCTCGCTCGGCTTTATTAGTCGGGGTGATGATCTTGAATAGTTCTTCACCCTTGTTTGCATTGATTTCGTTGATAACAAATTCGAGATAGCCGGTCAGCAGGTCACTCTTGGCCCGCAGGGGGGTTAATCCGCCTGCTTCTTCAAAAATATCCAGGGCAGCTTTATGCAATGTTAGCAGCATGACGGGGCTGGTGCTCACCTGCCAGCCTGCCGCCCCCGTATCCGGCTGGAACCCCGGCGCCATCAGGAATCGCTTATCCTGGCGGTATCCCCACCAGCCGGCAAAGCGGTGTAACTTCTCATCATTAAGATGCTTTTCATGAACAAATATGCCGCTGATCCCGCCGGGACCCGAGTTCATGTACTTGTACGAACACCAGGTGGCAAAGTCAACATCCCAGTCATGAAGCTGCAGGCTTACGTTGCCTGCGGCATGTGCCAGGTCGAACCCGGCATACGCGCCGGCGCTATGGGCCGCTTTGGTTAGGGCGGCTATATCGAAGAACTGCCCGGTGAAGTAATTGATCCCGCCAAACAATACCAGTGCCAGTTCATCGGTATGTTCGTTTATTTTTTGAAGGATGTCCTCAGTCCGTAAAGTATATTCCCCTTCTCTCGGCAATACTTCAACAATAGCCTCTTTCAGGTCAAAACCATGAAACCTGGCCTGGCTTTCCATGGCATACTGGTCTGACGGAAATGCGCCGCCTTCCATTAGTATCTTAAAGCGTTTTTTCGTTGGTTTATAGAAACTTACCATCAGTAAGTGAAGGTTTACTGTAAGTGAATTCATCACCGTGATCTCATTCTCTTTTGTACCCAGTATACCCGAAAGCGTCTTAGTTAATTTTTTATGATAGCCCAGCCATGGGTCATCACCTTTGAAAAAACCTTCGATCGCGAGGTTCTTCCAGGTGTCGAATTGTTCATTGATATAGTTTTGTGCCGACACGGGCTGCAAGCCTAAAGAGTTACCGCAAAAATAAATAGCCTCCCTCCTGTTATGTTGGGGAACTAAAAATTTAGACCTGAAATCTTTTAACGGGTCCTGCTCATCAAGGTGGGTGGCAAATTGTAATGTGTTTTGGTAGATTATCATTTTTTTTAAATGTGTTTACCTACTGCGCTGATCAAAATAGTCAATCGCTTTATCCCCCGTCATTGCGAGGTACGAAGCAATCGCGAACCATACAGAGCAGTCGTGCAAGACCGGGATTGCTTCGTACCTCGCAATGACGTGGTGGATATAACACGGTAAAAATAATTATTTATTTGGCTTGCTTACATATGGGTTTCCCTTCACATAAAAGCGATAGGGTAACAACGCGTCTTCTCCTGCATAGGATACGCCGACCCTGGGTACGGCGGCTATATCCTTATCGGGGAAGGCCAGTCCGCGGTCTTCGATCCATATCGTATCGCCCTGTAAACTGAAAGTGTCGATCTTGCGCGAAATCCCCAGCGCCTTGGCAACGGAACCCGGGCCGGAAGTAATATTAGGCTTTAAAGTCAGCATATTGCGCCGGTACAGCATAATATCCAACCCCTCTGTTGGCTGTATGGCCCTGACTAAGATGGCATGCGGCTGGCCCTCAACAGATGTTACGATATTAAACATTTCGTGAATGCCATAACATAAGTAAACATACGCGATACCGCCTTGCATGAACATGGTTTTGGTGCGGCCAGTCATGCGGTTGCCGTAAGCATGGGATGCTTTATCGATCACGCCGTTATAAGCTTCCGTTTCAACAATATAGCCGCCGGTGGTTAATCCATCGATACAGGTAAAAAGATATTTGCCCAACAGGTTTTTGCTTAACGCGACCACGTCGCTGCTGATGTAATACGATTCGGGCAGTTTCATTTCTTTAATATCTTTTTCAATAGCTTATTGATCTCTTTAGCCTTATCAAAAATCATGATATGAGTGCCACCTTTAACAATTGTCGCGCCCTTTATTCTTTTATAAGGAAAAATACGGTCACTATCACCGGTAATATGGTAGAGGTTGGCCGGGATAATTTTATTATCCCAAGCTAAAGCTGCCCGCATTGCCCATTTTAAAAACGCAGGTGACGAGTTTTTAAGCATGTCCGTAAAAAGCCAGGCGTCTGCCTCGTTCATTTTTCCAAGAAGCGGCTTAAGCATAAATCCCATCGATGTAAACGCCTTTCCGGGAATAAGTTTGTAAATCGGAATTGAACGATAAAAACTAAAATATCGCGGCTCTTCCTCAGTCGTTTTTATGCTGGAGATAAGAATTGTTTTTTCGAGCGGGATGATCTTAGCGATCTCAACCGCTATCATCCCGCCCAGTGAATTGCCTATAACAACCGATTTTGGTGTGATATTGTATTGATAGATAAGCTTTTGAGCATAGGTTGTTAAAGTGTCCGTTAGGTGGGGCTCGATCCAGTCGACACAAATAACTTCATGGTCGTTCAGGTCAATGTTGTTATATACCCGGGTATCTGCACCGAGGCCCGGGATCAAAAATATTTTACTCATTTAAAGTTTACCAGCTTTACGATCTGTTCAAGATAGCGGGCGTCAGTTTCGTCGAAATGTGCCAGCGCTTCGCTATCTGCGTCGAGCACCGCAATAACCTTACCACCGTGAAACAAGGGCACGACGATTTCAGACTGTGAAAGCGAGCTGCAGGCAATATGCCCCGGGAATTCATTCACATTGGCCACCACCAGCGTTTCTGCTTGTTGCCAGGCTGCTCCGCAAACCCCTTTGCCTAATCCGATACGCGTACAGGCCACCGGGCCCTGGAAAGGCCCTAACACCAGTTTGTTATCCTTCACCAAATAAAACCCAATCCAAAACCATTTAAATTGCTCTTTTAAGGCCGCGCAAATATTGGCCAGGTTGGCCACCAAGTCGGGTTCGCCGTTAATGAGTGCATTTATCTGCGGAATTAATGATCGATATTGTTCAGCTTTATCGGTTGATGCTGTTATCGTTAAATCTTCTGCCATAAAGCAAAAGTAACGATGCTCTTTTAAAAGTAAATAAGGCTAATCTCATATTTAATCTTTTATTTAGAGCCAATTTGTTAAATAGCCCCGTTTGTCATCCTGGGCAAAGCGAAGTATCTACTCGAACTGATAAGTAGCCGCCTTGCGCGGCGAAGAAGATGCTTCATTTCATTCAGCATGACAAATGGGAAGGAAAAACTATTTCTATGAGAATCATTGCCGAACTGCCCCACCCCGATTTCAAAATATCCATCCTGAACATGAACAACAAGTTCATCATCAAAATAGAACAGGGCGCCCTGGAGCAAACTTACAAGATCGCTGAAGCCGATCTGCTCGACGGCGTAAACAGCGTATTTGAATTAATGGATGAGGCCTTTTTAAAAACTGTCCTAGCCCGGTTTCATGAAATGCGTAAGGATTTTAAGGAAACCTATAATCGGTATAATTATTAGGGCGTTATAATAACCAACTATCTAATTACAAGATAGTTAGTTCTGATTCTGCAAAACAAAATTATATTTGGCACAATCCGGCCATTTTGCCTTAAAGGCACATTTACATATTAGACATTTTATTTAGTTGATGATTATAAATAATTGATATATAATTACTTATGTTTTACAACAAAATTTTATTTGGTATAGATATTGGTGCAAAATATCACTTATTCCGGCAATAAATCGCAATACCAAAAGCCTGAAAGGCCTGGTTCTGCCTGGTCGTTCGCAGCGTCAATCGGGGCCTTATATTCTTTAAAAACCTTCTCCCCGATCTTATATTTTATCGATTCGGAAAAGATTGGGCCCTTAAAAGCAAAGGTGTGGAATTCGCCGTTCTCCCCGCACACATCCACGTCTGCTGGTAACGACCGGATAAGCGCCGGCGTTATCACCTCCCCTGCTATTTCTTTGAGGCTTTCCCTTGCGCAAGCGATCACTGTGCCAAACCCTAATTCGAAAAATTCATTGATCAGTTCATGACTGTCGCGTTTCCATAAAGGGTAGATGCCTGTCATGCCGACTTCGGCCAAACGCTCATCGCGGTAAACCTTCAAATCCTCTAAAAACATATCTCCGAAAATGGAATGGGTTATTCCTTGCTTCCTGAACCGTTCCAAGTGCTCGCGCATCACCCTGTCATACGTCTCCATATCTGGCATCTCAGGAAGCCGTATCTGGTACAAGGGTATCCCAATACTTTTAGCCTGCCTGATCAATAGCTCAGTACGCACGCCATGCATCGAAATCCTGTCGGTAGCGTCATTAATTGTGGTAACAAGGTAGCGGATACCCAGTTCAGGGTTTTGCAGGCAATGGTACAGCGCCAGTGCGCTATCCTTGCCACCGCTCCAGTTGAAGATACATGGGGTCATTTGTTTATTTTGTTTAATCACAATTTAATGCCGTTAGTCAAAATGGTGACAGTCTTTTCAACTGTATCAACTGTATCAACTGTATCAACTGTATCTCTCTCAATAAATGATACACCGGGCGCAACAGAACAATTCTTCACTAAACGACATTGAATAGTAATTCTTAAATCACTAACTCACTAATTCATTAATTCACTAACTAACACTGGCACCCCTACCGTTGCTTTCTCCTCTATTTTTATAAATGTCCGGTTTTGATCGATATACGGTATTTTAGGGTCAATAATGTACTTAGGTACACTTGCCGGTACGTAGTTTACCAACCCTGCGGCGGGGTACACCGCCAGTGATGAGCCGACTAAAATAAATAGTTCGGCTTTGCTGCAAATGCGGGCCGCAGGGTCAATCATCGGCACTGCTTCGCCAAACCAAACTACGTGCGCCCGCAAGGGGGAGCCCAGTTCGCAAACCTCATCCATTTTAATTTCCCATCCTTCAACCGGGTAAGTAAGGCTGGGATTCTGACTCGATTGCGAACGGGTAATAATGCCGTGCAGGTGTATCACGTTGGTCGACCCTGCCCTTTCATGCAGGTCGTCGATGTTTTGGGTGATGATGGTGACGTCATATTTTTGCTCCAGGCTGGCCAAAGCATAATGGGCCGCGTTCGGGCGGGCTTCCAGCACAGCCTTGCGCCGCATATTGTAAAAATCCTGTACCAGCTCAGGGTTTCGCAGCCAGGCTTCAGGCGTAGCAACGTCTTCAATGTTATAGCCTTCCCACAAGCCATCGCTGTCCCTGAAGGTTTTTAACCCGCTCTCAGCACTTATACCAGCGCCGGTTAATATGACGATTTTTTTCATATTCAATTTTGCCTGAATGCCCTCGTAGAGACGCAATGCATTGCCTCTCTATCCGCCCCTTCGATGAAATTTATCCCACAAAAAAAGCGATCCGATAACCAGATCGCTTTTCTTTTATATCATTTTATTTAAACAGCCAGTTCGGTTCTATTCCGTAAAGCTATGTATCTGCCTTTTGCCAGTTCAAATCCACCGAAAAGAATGGCGCAAAATACGATGTCGCCAAGTATCATATTTCGTTCAAACGGTATAGCCGCAACCAGTGATTGGCTGTATCCTTTTAAACTATGCGGGTAAAGCGTTCCGTACATCCACGGCAGATCGATTATAAGCCAGTGTATGGCCACCGAAACCAGCGACGCGATACCAACATTGGCAACATTCGCTTTTTTGATCCTGCTGCCGATAAATACCATAATGGCAAAGGTTAAATAAACCCAAAAAGAGCCGCTATACCACATTATCAATTTGGAAGTGTACAAATAATTTATCGCGATGTCGCTTGCAAACAATGTTAGCAATACAACAAGATATGCTTTCCATTTATCGGTAAAATATGCACCGCCAAACAAAGCGATGGCGCCAACCGGGGTGAAATTGCTCAATATATAAGGGAACTTATAGCTAACCAAACGCATAGCGGCAGCGGCTACTATCATCAGGATGAGCACAATTGTACGGGTATTGATCTTTTGTAATGACATAGTTGAAATTATTGAGTAAAATTAATGATAATCCATTTAAATAAAAACTTCTAATTAAACTGGTATTTAATACCGGCCATAAAATTAAAGCCGCGGGTGTTGTAGCCAACCCAATCGGTATATCTTTCGTCGAACAGGTTTTTCAGATCAGCAAATAAGCCTATATGTTTATTTACGTCATATTGTGCATGCAGGTCAACCAGGTTGTACGGTTTCAAAATCACGTTCGATGTTGAGAAATCCGGGTTAAACTTCAAATCCGTCCGTGCGCCGGTATATTTATAGTTGATCCCGGCGGAAAAACCTTTTACAAACTGGTAATATACATTTGCGCCATAAGTATTTTTAGGGCGTCGGAAAAGTATATTTGTTGCAACGCCCTTTGCATCTGTCAAAGTACCGGCTACATAAGCGGCAAAAGCAGATGCTGTAAGTTTGTCGATCGTTAATTTTAATTCGCTTTCAAAACCCTTATCTTTCAGGCTTGCTCCGTTTTCGTAAATGCCGTATGGAGGTTTGGGCAAACCAAGGAAATAAATAACGTTTTGGGTATTGTACTTGTAAAATACCGTGTTAAACGATAACACATTTTTTATAATCTCCCAATCAAAACCTGCCTCGTACGAAGTGGTTGTTTCTGGCTTTAAGCCGATATTCCCGTAAGGTGAAAACAACTGGTATAACGTGGGGGCTTTATAAGCCGATGCTATTGTTCCGAATACTTTAAGCTGGTCGAAAATAAATAACGACGGGTTGACGGTATAGGTGAAATTGTCACCGTACTTGTCGTCGTAGTTATACCGGCCGCCCAGTTCCATGTGAAAAATACCCGCTTTATAAAACAGCGAGCTATAAACGCTGGCTATGCTGTTGTGGGCGGTACGGCTTGATATGGTGTCGTAAGTGGTTAACTGGTTGGTGTTGTAATATTTAAAGTCGGCTCCGCTGGTTAAGTCGAAATGCTTGCCCAGGCCATAATTAAAAACAGCTTCGGCGTTAGTGATGTGGCCGGTAATTTTTTGGTATGAATAGGTAGAATAATTTACTGGCGCCGGCAGATCGGTATAATTATTCCGGACATCATTTTGGCTGACATTGATCCTGAGGTCACCCTTATTCAACAGTAATTTAGCGCCTAAACCGCCGAACAAGAATGTATTGCTGTAAGTGAAATTCTTATCATCCGTAAAAGCGCCGTAAGGCAGGTTCCCGGTATTGTAAGTTGCCTGAAAGTTTCCATTCAGCACAAATTTTTCCGAAACCTGCTGGTTTAAATTGATGCTAGCCGCCCGTTGATGAAAGCCGTCATTCCTAAAATTACCTTTTCCGGTAGTATCAGTCGCAGCTGGAAAACCTTTTGAATCGGTGTTAGATAAGTTGATGGCTATACCCGTTTTGTTTAATTTCCCGTTTAGTCCAATCGCTTCCTTAAATGTGTTGTAGCTGCCGCCGCTAAGCAATAAACTAGTTTTTAAGCCCTGGCCGGATGGGTGCTTGGTTATGATATTAACGACCCCGGCAACAGCGTCAGACCCATACAAAGTCGAGCCGCTTCCCTTTAAAATTTCGATGTGGTCGATCTGATCAAGCGCGAAAGCATTCAGGTCATAGCTGCCGTCGATAGCTGAGGCGTTGTTTACCGGGAAACCGTCGATAAGTACCAGCGTATTGCCGGTAGATGCGCCGCGCAGGAAAAATGAGGAGCTTATCCCAGGCGCATTCTCAGCGCCCGAAAAAGTAATACCTGGAATAGTGTTCAGTAGTTCCGGCAGGGTTTTGCCTTGCGCGCGGCTAATTTCAGCTGGGGTAATTACAGTGACTACCCTGCCAATGTCCGATAATTTTTTTGGTGACCGTGTGGCTGTTACCACCACATCATTGAGTACCCGGGTCGT
>JAQBOH010000080.1 GCA_028288125.1 Mucilaginibacter sp. | reverse complement strand
TCACGGCGCAATATGGTTTGAATGGCTTCGGCAACTACCGCCCAGTTGGCTTCAAGGCCGGCATTGATGGCATCCGCATTCAATAATAACTTATTCAATCCTTTTACAGTTGATTTAATGGCGATAAGCGTATGCGCTACCGGCACACCGATATTTCGCAGTACGGTTGAATCCGTCAGGTCGCGCTGCAGCCTGGAAACGGGCAGCTTGGCCGAAAAATGTTCAAACAGAGCATTGGCTATGCCCAGGTTGCCTTCCGAATTTTCAAAGTCGATCGGGTTTACCTTATGCGGCATCGCTGACGAGCCTATTTCACCTGCTTTTATACTTTGCTTAAAATAGTTCATTGATATATACGCCCACATATCCCGGTTAAGGTCGATCAGGATAGTATTGATCCTTTTTAACGCGTCGCATTGCGCGGCAAAGTTATCGTAGTGCTCAATTTGCGTAGTGAACTGCGACCGGCTTAAGCCGAGAACATTATTGACGAAATTATTTCCAAACTCCTTCCAGTTGATGGTGGAATAGGCAATATGATGCGCGTTAAAGTTCCCCGTTGCGCCGCCAAACTTTGCCGAATAAGGTATAGGCTGTAATAAATTTAACTGGTTCTCCAGCCGTTCAACAAATACCTGTATTTCTTTACCCAGCCGGCTTGGTGAAGCCGGTTGGCCGTGGGTATGCGCCAGCATTGGCACCAGTTCCCAGTCGGCCGCATATTTTTTTAACAGACTGAGCAGTTCATCAAATGCCGGGTAGTAAACTTCGGTTAAAGCGAGTTTAAAAGTATACGGGATGGCCGTATTGTTGATGTCCTGCGATGTTAACCCGAAATGGATGAACTCCTTGTATTGCTGCAGGTTAAGTTTATCAAATTCCTGTTTTATAAAATACTCAACCGCTTTTACATCGTGGTTGGTTGTTTTTTCGATCTGCTTTATACTTTCGGCGTCGGCTTCGTTAAAATTTCTATAAATATCCCGTAACTTACCTGTGACATTTTTATCAAAGCTTTGAAGTTGGGGCAATGGATGCTCGTACAAGGCGATGAAATATTCAATTTCAACAAATACCCGGTATTTGATCAGCGCGTATTCCGAAAAATATGCCGCCAGCCGGGAAGTGGTATTGCGATAGCGGCCGTCAATCGGTGAAATTGCTGAAAGTGCGGTAAGCGTCATATGGCGTTTAAGTTTACGCAAAGGTAATAATTCGATGGGAGTTTTGAGCAGGCAGGATGATACCGCCTCATAACATCGGGAATGGCGTGAAACGCCCTTTATATTGGCGTAATTACCTACCTGGTGATACAACTGTATAGGGTAAATTTGCGCCATAGCGTGAGAACCACAGGCATAGTAGGCATATTGGCCATTGAGGCCAATATTAGGATATCAAAAAACATGTACTCGTGTCCAATTTTTGCAGTTTCATTAGTTATGACTGAGAAATTGTAAAAAAGAAATCTTTTATATGGAAACTTTGAAATCTAAAAATGTTTCCATAGTTTTGCCATCGATATTAAAAGAATGGTTCAAACAGACAGGATAATACAGGGCGGCGAGGAGCTTTTTTTAACAGCAGGCATAAAAAGCGTAACGATGGATGACATAGCCAAACATTTGGGTATGTCGAAAAAAACCATCTATCAGTTTTTTAAAGATAAGAACGATTTGGTTTTGGCGCTGGTAAAGAAGAAGCTGAAAGATGATGAAGAGCAAATGAGCGCTATCATCAGCAAATCGGGGAATGTTATCGAGGAGATGATCAATATGATGAAATGTTCGGAAGAGATATTTTCAAGGATCAACCCGATTGTGATACACGATATGCAAAAATATCACCCTGACGCCTGGAAGCAGTTCCAGGATTTTAAGTCGGGCGTATTGATCAGCACATTAGAGCAGCTTTTAACAAAAGGGATAAAACAAGGCTACATCAGGCCCGATATTGATGTGAAGATCATAGCCAGGATGCGGGTGAACCAGGTTGAGTTGGGTTTTAATACGGCCATATTCCCGGTTGCTGAATTTAGTACATGGAAAGTTCAGTATCAGTTTCTTGAACATTTTAACTATGGTATTTGTACATTAAAAGGATATAAATTATTGAACCAGTATAAAAATATTCACGATGAATAATACTGCTGACATAGGGTTGTCAATACATAAACTTACTTTGCCCGGTAACTTAAACTATTTGTGTAAACACGAAAACAAATCACAACAAAAACGAATGAAACATATTATTTTAACAGCGTTATTAATTGTCGCGGTAGCCTCGAAGGGCCTTTCGCAGCAGGCGCCGCCCAAATCCCAGACATATAGTTTTTCGATAGCCGACTGTATCAATTACGCCTATAATCACCAGCACGATGTGATCAATGCAAACCTGGACGTTACAAGCGCAAATTATCATGTTCGCGAAATCATCGGCCAGGGCCTTCCGCAAATCAGCGGCGCAGCGAGCTTTACAGATTACCTGCAAATTCCGACAACGTTACTTCCGGGTGAGTTTTTTAACGCGCCGGGAACTTTTATACCGGTAAAATTTGGTGTGAAGTATCAATCAAATCTGGCATTAAATGGAAACCTGCCGCTTTTTGATCCCAATTACATTGTGGGTTTACAAGGCCGGAAAACCTATAAAGAACTTTACGAGCGTAATTATACCCGCTCAAAAATTGATGTGAATGTAAATGTTACGAAAGCGTACTACCAGGTGTTGGTTAGTGTTGAGCAGCTTAAATTGTTGGATGCTAATATTTCGCAGCTTAAGCAGCAAATGGACGAAACGGCTGCACGTAACAAGCAGGGTTTTGTTGAAAAAATTGATGTCGACCGGATTACCTTGCAGTACAATTCTTTGATTACGACAAGGGAAAACGCCATTCGTTCACTGGCCTTAAATTATGAGCTGTTAAAATTTCAAATGGGTATGCCAATTGAAAACGAGCTAACCCTGAAAAATAAGCTTGAGGATGTGCAGCTTGATGTAACATCGGCCGACGCCGTGAACGATAGCACCGTGTACCGGAACCGTATAGAGTATAACTTGTTGGAAACGCAGAAGAAACTGAATGAATTTGATTTAAAAAGCAAGCGCGGCCAGTTTTTGCCCAAACTTTCTGCCAATGGCAGTCTCGCCTCGTCCTACCAAAACAACGCCTTTACTAACTTGTATGCCAGCAGTTTCCCATCAAGCTATATAGGCCTGTCATTAACATTACCCCTTTATACCGGCGGCCAGCACCTGTACCAGGTTAAGCAATCGCAAATAACCGTTTTAAAGTCGAAAAATGATTTGGAAAACATGAAAAGTACAGTGAATTTGCAAGTTAGCCAGTCGCGCATTTCCTATATCAATGGGCTGCAAACGCTTAATGACCAAAAGAAAAACAGGGCGCTGGCATCTGAAGTGCTTCGCGTATCAAAAATCAAATATGATCAGGGCGTGGGGTCGAGCATTGAAGTAACGCAAGCGCAAACAGCACTGCAGGATGCAGATAATTCATATATACAGGGTTTATATAACGCTTTAGTCAGCAAGGTAGACCTGGATAAAGCCTACGGACGCATTAAATAAATTTAACCTTAACCATCAACAATATACGACATGAAAAAAATATTATACTTCACAACAGTACTGTTCCTGGCAGCTTGCAGTAACAATAAACCAAAAGACAAGGCCGCCGAGCTGGCCGACCTGCAAAAACAGCAGGCGGCTATAAATGCAAAAGTTTCAAAATTGCAAGCCGATATTGGGAAAAAAGATTCGGTAAAATCAACCGATGTGAGTACTTATACAGTTACTCCGTCACGGTTCACCAATTACATTCAAATACAAGGTAAAATTGATGCCCAGGATAATGTTATGGCTTATCCGCAGTCGCCCGGTGTAATTACGGCTATTTATGTAAAGGCCGGCCAGCACGTGAGCAAAGGTCAGGTAATGGTGCAGTTAGACAATAGCGTTTTAAACCAGAACATTGCACAGGCCGAAACACAGGTTAGCTTAAACCGCACCTTATTTCAGCGGCAAAAAAATCTGTGGGATCAGAAGATAGGTACCGAAGTTCAGTTTTTGCAAGCCCAAACTGCATTGCAAAGCTCGTTAAAACAGGTTGACGTATTGCGGCAGCAGGCAAATATGTACCGCATCACCTCGCCGATCACCGGCACGGTTGATCAGATGGACCTGAAACTGGGACAAGTAGCACAGCCCGGCGCTTCCGGAATAAGAGTTGTAAATGCAGATCTGTTAAAGATCAAAGCGGATGTGCCAGAGTCATACGCCAGCAAAGTAAACCAGGGCGACAACGTTTTAGTTGTGGTTCCGGATGCGAGCGATTCAGTGACGGCTAAGATTAGCTTTGCCGCGAAAGTGATCGATGCAGCATCCCGCAGCTTTGGCATTGAGGTTAAACTGCCGAAGCGCAATACTTTGCGGCCAAATATGACAGCGGTTTTAAAAATAGCAGACTATTCAAAAGATAACGCATTGATCATTCCTGTAAATACCATCCAACGGTCAGAAGCCGGGGATTATGTTTTTGTGAACCAAAATGGTATTGCCAAACGGAAAAATGTGAAAATAGGGGCCACTTATGGCGGCAAATCAGAGATACTTTCGGGTTTAACAGCCGGCGACCAGTTGGTAACCGAAGGCGCCGGCAATATTGAAGACGGCGATAAAATACGAGTTGTTCAACCTGGTAATTAATCAAGCTTAACCGATCTGATATGAAAGATATTGAAAAAGAATTTAAGCCCTCAAGCTGGGCTATCGATAATAAAACTTCGGTTTATTTCCTGGTGTTTTTTATAGCGCTCCTGGGCTTCTTCAGCTATAATAAATTACCGAAGGAGAATTTTCCGGATATTGTTATTCCTAAGATATATATTACAACTACTTATCTCGGCCAGTCGCCACAGAATATCGAAACGCTTGTAACCAGGCAAATCGAAAAACATTTAAAATCGCTGAAGGGCTTAAAGAAGGTTACCTCGAATACCCAGCAAAATGTATCGATCATAACAGCCGAATTTAATACGGATGTAAAAGTAAAAGATGCAAAGCAGGATGTAAAAGATGCCGTTGACCAGGCCACGCCCGATCTGCCGCAAGGCGATGTCAACCTAAAACAATCCACTATCTCGGATATTGACGTAGCTGATATCCCTATCCTCTATGTAAACGTTTCCGGAGATTACGATCTGAAAAAATTAAAAGAATATGCTGATAATTTAAAGGATGAGATAGAGTCGTATAAAGAAATATCGCAGGTTAAAGAAGTAGGCGCGTTGACCCCGAATATCCAGATCAACGTGGATATGGATAAAATGGCCGCGGCCCAGGTGAGCTTTAACGATATAACACAGGCAATAGGGGCCGAAAATATTATCTCATCAGTTGGTGCGGTTAAAATAGATGGCGTACAGCGGGTTATTGATATTAAACAAGACTTTAAAAATGCCAGCCAGGTTGAGGCGATGGTTGTACGGAATCCTTCAGGGAAAGCTGTATACCTGAGAGATATCGCCGAAATTAAAGACGGCTTTAAAGACCAGGAGAGTTATGCGCGTTTGTACGGTAAAAATGTGATCACCCTGGTGATAACAAAACGCGCGGGCGAAAACCTGATCGAAGCATCGGATAAGATACAGGCCATGATCGCCCAAAAGGAGAAAACGGTTTTCCCCAAAGGCTTAATTATCAATGTAACCGGCGATCAATCAGAGAAAACAAGGGCCACCCTTCACGACCTGATCAATACAATTGTTATCGGTTTTATCCTGGTAACCGTCATCCTGATGTTTTTTATGGGAGTTAGCAACGCTATATTTGTGGCACTGTCGGTACCGCTATCGTGTTTTATAGCCTTCCTGGTAATGCCTGTTATTGGCTTTACGTTGAATATGATCGTGCTGTTCTCGTTCCTGCT
>JAQBOH010000066.1 GCA_028288125.1 Mucilaginibacter sp. | reverse complement strand
TATCGATGCGGTTGTATATATCAGGCTCATTTTGTTTAACCCAGGCCAGTTTCGACGCGGTAAAATTACCCGGAGAGTTTAGCAGGTGCGATAAACATTTTTCCGTGCCTATCGCTGCGAAGGCTTGGTCGCCGATGTCAACCGCCCGGCTGTCGCACCAAATAATGCTGTTGCGCAATACACGCTGGTTTTTATCAACCAAAACAAGGCCGTGCATTTGATAGGCAATGCCAATAGCGGCGATATCCTGCGGGTTATACTGACCGGTGCTGTTACATTTTTCAATGGCCGCCTCCGCATGCGCCCACCACGTTTCGGGCGATTGCTCCGCCCAGCCGGGCTGCAGAGCAATAATGGGCGATTCCTCATCGGGATATTGGGCCGATGCGACAGTTTTTTGCGTTGCAGCATCCACTACCGAAACTTTTACGGACGATGTACCTATATCGATGCCTAACAATAACATTCCTGCGTTGAATTGTTGTTAAATTGAAAAATACGGTTTATAACGGAAAAGATTTACGGAACGAATTTAAATTAATTTTTCGAACTGCAATTGGATTTGTGGTTATTCAGAAACGAAGAGTTACGCCTTTGCAGGTTAAACATCAGGCGGCAAAAGGAGCTTCTGTTTTAATTAGCGAACAAAAGAAAAGATGTCGTGGTGAGTCTCGTCGAACCATAGGGCCCAAAGGCCTTTACGTCATGCCCCGCGAATGTTAATTATTCTTCAGTAAACATCCGACAGGCCAGCGCATCCTGATTCGACGGAACTTACCATGACGGCCTTTGTTACTGCCCCAAGATCCAAGCGAATATCAAAGGTGCAACAATAGTAGCATCCGATTCAACGATGAACTTTGGTGTATTTATATCCAGCTTGCCCCAGGTGATCTTTTCATTCGGCACCGCGCCGGAGTATGAGCCATACGAGGTAGTGGAGTCGGAGATTTGGCAAAAGTAGGTCCAGAATGGTATTTCGGGCATCTCCATATCCTGGTAAAGCATAGGCACTACGCAAATGGGGAAATCGCCGGCAATACCGCCGCCAATCTGGAAAAATCCAACCCCTTTACCTGATGAATTTTTTATATACCAGCCAGCCAGCCATGCCATGTATTCGATGCCGCTCTTCATGGTTGTGGCCTTGATCTGGCCTTTTATCACATACGAGGCAAAAATATTCCCCATCGTTGAATCTTCCCATCCGGGCACAACTATCGGCAGGTTCTTTTCGGCCGCGGCCAGCATCCACGAATTTTTAGGGTCGATCTCGTAATACTGTTCCAGCTCGCCGCTCAGCAATATCTTATACATAAACTCATGCGGAAAATAGCGCTCGCCTTTATCATCGGCATCCTTCCATATTTTATGGATATGCTTTTGCAGGCGGCGGAAGGCTTCTTCCTCGGGTATGCAGGTATCGGTTACACGATTAAAATGGTTTTCGAGTAAATCCCACTCATCCTGCGGGCTTAGGTCGCGGTAATTTGGTACGCGTTTATAGTGCGAGTGGGCAACCAGGTTCATGATATCTTCTTCGAGGTTAGCACCTGTGCACGAAATAATGGCAATCTTATCCTGGCGTATCATCTCGGCAAGAGATATGCCCAGTTCGGCGGTGCTCATCGCTCCTGCTAAAGTAACCATCATCTTTCCGCCTTCGAGCAGGTGGGTTTCGTAACCTTTCGCCGCATCCATAAGCGCCGCGGCGTTAAAGTGCAGGTAGTTTTTTTCGATAAACTGTGATATTGGCCCCCGTGTAGTGCTCATAGCTTTGTGTATAAAATATCCGCAAAAGTAGGGATTTTGCTCAATTCAGGTAATTAAAAGTAAAATGGTATTATCTTAGCAGCTTTGTAAAACAAACTATGGCGTTGTTTGCTATCCCCGTAACCAATCCCGCCTGTCAGCAATCCGGATGAAAAAACTTTTTACGTTTCTGCTCATACTCTGTTGTCACTCGCTGCTGGCTCAAAACTTTTTGCCGAAGTTTATTAAAAAGATGTATTTCAATAATGATACAAGCAAAAAGCACACTTTCGTGGTTTTGCCTGTAATTGCCTCGGCGCCCGAAACCGGCTTTGAAGCGGGGGGCACAGCGCTGCTTTCGTTTTATACGGATACCGTTGACCGCAGCACCCGGGTATCAAACCTGTTTGGGTTTGCCACCGCCACCACAAAGGGCCAAAACCGGTTCAGCATCAGCACAAATTACTGGACACCGCACAATAAAAATTATTATTCGGCTACTATCGGCTATCAGAATTTCCCTTTTGAATTTTATGGCATCGGGAATAATACCCGGCTGGCGGATGCCGATCACGTAAGCGAAAAACGGCTTAAGTTTAATTTAACCGGGCAAACGCTGGCCGGCAGCCATATTTATGTAGGATATGTGGCAGGCGCATTTAATTATATATACAGCGATAAAGTTACGTCGGGTGTTTTTTATACCAACCCGCTTGTTGAAGACCGAAGCGGCGGCGCCAGCTTCTTCATTGGGCCAACCTTTGTTTACGACAGCCGGAACAACAATACCTACACTACAAAAGGACTTATTGTTACCAGTTATTTTAATATGATGCAAGGCGTTTTCGGTAACAACAGCTACCAGGGCGGTTTTTTTAATATCGAGTATTCACAGTTTTTTTTATTGGCTAAGAAGCTGGTTTTAGGTGTTGACATACAGGAGCAGAGCATTACGGGCGGCCGTTCGCCGTTTTATTTGCTGCCGCAGCTGGGCAACGACGAGGTGATGCGCGGTTACTATGGCGGGCGTTACCGCGACAGGAACCTTTTAGCCGGACAAACCGAATTGCGTTACAGGCTAAACGGGCGGATCGGTGTGGTGGCATTTGTTGGCACGGGCGAAGTATTTCACTCTGATTTCAGCTTTTCCGGCTTAAAGCCTGATTACGGCGCGGGCCTGCGTTACTTTTTTGATATTGACAAAGGGCTGGCCCTGCGTATGGATTACGGCGTAGGCCAAAAGCCTCCCGGCGAACCAAGGGAATCGGGCTTTTATGTTAGTTTAGGACAAAGCTTTTGACACGATTACGGAATTTTATGATCAACGGATTCTGTGTTATAGTACGATCTTCCTTTTCGTGTTAACAACGTCAAAAAGCGTCTAAACGCGGCGAAAATGTTAAAAAGTGGTGACAAGCTTGTGTCACTGACAAAAACTTGTCAGTGGTAATATACTCATTATCAGCAGATTGACGTTTTAGGCAAATGTATCAGCTGTATCTATTGTATCTGTTGTATCTCCTGTATCTCTGATACACCGCTATCACAGCGTTCAGATTTTAATTAGAAAATTTTCTTTTGCCTGGCCCTGACGGAAGTACACTAAACCGATCCAAAACAAGTCGATAGTAGCGGTCACCTTTGGATGGACCTTTATTTCGGCCCAGGCCTCTTTCATGCCTTCGCTCCAGTAGATATCATCAAAGATGAGCAGCGTACCTTCATGTACTTTTGGCAGGCACCATTCAAAATATTTCAACGTGGCCTCCTTTTGGTGGTTGCCGTCCACAAATACGAAGTCAAGCTGGTTAAGACTATGGATCACGCCGGGCAGCGTTTCATCAAAATTGCCGGTTATCAAATCGAGGTTATTAAGGCCTGCTTCTTTGAAGTTTTCGCGGGCGATAGCTGCCGTTTCGGGGCAGCCCTCCAGCGTGTATACTTTGGCTTCGGGCGCGGCATTTTGCAAATATAATGTGGTAATGCCCAGGCAGGTGCCCAGCTCAATAATAGTACGCGGGTTTACATCTTTAGCCAGCCTGTATAGTAATTGAGCCAGTTTAGGTGGCTTCAATGCATGCCTGGCAATATCACTTACTTTTTTTTTGCGATCTGGATTTACGTGTGAGCCGGCTCCAAGGTCGGTTACATTTATAACGCGGTTGTCAATTAACAGCTTATCGCGAACCTTCTCTATCCCGGCGTACACTTTTTTGGCATTAAAATCGTAAATTATTTTATCGGCCAGCCGGTACACAAATGGGGAGTGTAAGCCATGCCTGTTTTTCGCTTTAAACCGATGCAGCAGGTAATCCTTCGCGAACCTTAAATTGAACATGGCTGTAAAAATATATAAACGTTTATTATTTTAGCAATTGAGTATGATTAATCCTATAGAAGTAAATTCATTGATCCGGTTGCTGGACGACCCGGATATAGAAATATACGAACACGTTCACCAAAAACTGCTTTCATACGGTATGGAAGCAGTTGAATACCTTGAGTCGGCCTGGGAACAGGCATTTGACCCTATCCAGCAGGACCGCCTTGCCAACCTGGTACATGAAATACAATTTGATACGGTAAAAAACGACCTGAAGCTTTGGCACCAGGGAGGCGCGTTTGATTTGCTGCAAGGCATCCTGGTAATAAACCGCTATCAATACCCCGACCTTGACGAACAAAAAGTGATTAACCAGATTGAGGCCATCAAAAGGGATATATGGATACAAATGATGAACGAGGCCAGCCCGGCTGAGCAGGTCAAGCTCATTAATTATATTTTTTATAACATACACGGCTTTAGCGGCAATACCACCAATCACCAGGACCCGCAAAACAGCTACATCAGCCAGGTATTGGATACCCGCAGGGGAAACCAAATTTCACTGGCCATTATTTATTCTATCATCGCGCAAAAGTTAGATATACCGGTGTATGGTGTAAACCTGCCCCAGCACTTTATATTGGCTTACCTGGACGAAACCCAGCAGAGCGAGTTTGAAGGCGGGATTTTATTTTATATCAACGCCTTTAACAAAGGTTTGATCTTCGGTCGCCGGGATGTAGATATGTTTTTAAAGCAGCTGAACTTAAATTTCGACAAGCAATTTTACGAACCATGCTCAAACACCGACATCATCAAACGGGTAATCCGCAACTTGGTTAGCTCGTATGAGCACTTGGGATCAACTGAAAAGGTTAATGAACTGAATGAGTTGCTGAAGATATTGGTGTAGCAAACAACCCATGTCATTGGGAGGAGGAACAGCCTGTCCCGAATTTATTTCGGGAACGAAGCAACCTCGTCGCATCCAAAACGCAAACGCGCGACGAGATTGCTACGCTTGTGATAGTATTTTTCGTTACAAAAACCCATTTTCATCCAGCCAGTTCCGGCACCAGTCGATCCACTTATCCTTACTTTTTGGGTTATTCAAACCAAACCCATGGCCGCCCTCCTGGAAAATATGCAGCCCGGCCTTCACTTTTGCCTTCAGCAGTGCATCGTAAAACATCAGGCTGTTTTGCACGGGTACCACATTGTCGTCCTCCGCGTGTACCAATAGGGTGGGCGGCGTATTTGCGCTGATCTGTTTCTCGTTACTGTAAAGCTCCAGCTGGTCGGCAGAGGGATTTTTCCCAATCAAATTCTCGCGCGAGCCCACGTGCGCCATGGGGCCAAAGGTGATAACGGGGTAAAGCAGTATCATAAAATCAGGTCGTACGCTGATATTTTCTTTATTATCGATTAAGAGCTTGTCAAAATGCGTCCCTTCTGTCGACGCCAGGTGCCCTCCCGCTGAAAAGCCTATAATACCCACTTTCGCCGCGTTTATACCCCATTCGGCGGCGTGTTTACGTACCATTAATACCGCCTGCTGGGCGTCCTGCAAAGGGCCGATGGTTTTGTCGGTCATAATATCGTCGCTGGGTAGGCGGTATTTTACCACAAATGCGGTAACACCAAAACTATTGAATGCTTTTGCAACCCGGTAACCCTCCTTATCCATGGATAAACCGCCGTATCCGCCACCCGGAAAAATAAGAATAGCGGAGCCATTGGCTGTACCCTTTGCGGGGAAGAATGGCGTAAGTGTAGGCTGACTTACCATTGTAACCCATTCGTCATCGGTCTTCACCATTTTTTCGATGTACGATGATGGCGCTGGTTTGGCATTAGGAATACCGTTTGGATACAGCGGAATCGGTTTTTCCTGCGCGCGGGTAATAATTGCTGAACCCATAAGTGTTAAAATGCAGACTATTGTTTTCATGATACGTAAATATATAAACGAATGACTCATTTTTAAACTCAATCAACAACTCACCCAATCAACCCAATCAACAAACATTAACTCTTCGGCCCGCCAAACTCCATTAAATAGGCCTTTAAAAAATCATCAAGGTCGCCGTCAAGCACGGCCTGGGCGTTTGAAGTTTCGTGATCGGTCCGCAAGTCTTTAACGAGCTTATAGGGATGCAAAACATAATTACGTATCTGCGACCCCCATTCAATTTTTTTCTTATTGCCTTCAATAGCGTTTGTTGTTTCCAGGCGTTTACGCATTTCGGCCTCATATAACTGCGATTTCAGTAACCGTATTGCATTCTCCTTATTCTGCAGCTGCGAGCGCGATTCCTGGTTTTTGATGATGATGCCCGATGGCTTGTGGTATAAGCGCACAGCGGTTTCCACCTTGTTCACATTCTGACCCCCCGCGCCGCCCGAGCGGAATGTTTCAAACTCAATATCGGCGTCTTTCACTTCAATCTCAATGGTATCGTCAACCAGCGGATAAACATATACGGATGCAAATGAGGTATGGCGCTTGGCGTTCGAGTCGAACGGCGATATCCTGACTAAGCGGTGTACACCGTTTTCGCCTTTTAAATAGCCATAGGCAAAGTCGCCTTCAATTTGAAGTGTTACTGTTTTTACACCGGCTACATCGCCTTCCTGGAAATCCTGCTCGGTAACTTTATGCCCGTGTTTTTCGCCCCACATAATGTACATCCGCATCAGCATGCCCGCCCAGTCGCAGCTTTCGGTGCCGCCGGCGCCGGCGGTAATTTGTAGTACGGCGTTAAACTGGTCTTCCTCGGCCGAGAGCATGTTTTTAAACTCAAGCTCTTCAACGGCTTTTACCGCGGCGTTATATTGGTCCTGCATTTCAGCCTCAGTGGCATCGCCGGCCTGGAAAAATTCAAAAAGTACGCCTGCATCATCCACTACCGAAACCACTTTTTGATAAGCGTCGGTCCATATTTTTTTTACTTTAATGGATGCAAGTACTTTTTCGGCTTCCTTAGGTTGGTCCCAAAAGCCAGAGCTTACTGTGATCTCCTGTTCTTTTTCTAGTGCATCGCGTTTCTTATCGATGTCAAAGATGCCTCCTCAGGGAAGTTACTCTATCCCTTAAATCCTGTATCTGTTCTTTAGTCATGTGGCAAATATAGTTTTTTGGTGATGAAAGTTGGAAGGTTGATCCCGATAGCTATCGGGAGTTGGGAAGTTTATTTACGTCCTCCAACAAAAAAAGAAGGGCTGCAAGAAACCCTTACAACCCTTCAAGCTTTTATAACGCTTAAAATTTACCTAAGCTACCATCATCTGGTTTACCAGGCCGCTCAGGTCGGCGCGGTTGCCGTTTAGTTTTGAAAGCATGCTGGTTAAAGCAAAATCCTTATTCTGTTCGTTTTTTGACTGTTTTACCAGTTCCTGCATAACAGGCGGTATTAGCGCGTTAGCGGTCGCCCATGCCAAAGTAGGATCGATACCATAAAAATTGTTTAGTTTATTGGCAAACTTATTCACCATGCTCGATACCAGCG
The DNA here is from genome assembly GCA_028288125.1 of Mucilaginibacter sp. Lineage (GTDB taxonomy): Bacteria > Bacteroidota > Bacteroidia > Sphingobacteriales > Sphingobacteriaceae > Mucilaginibacter. The sequence continues at coordinate 4,305 of JAQBOH010000066.1, read as the reverse complement.
CGTTGTTATAAATGCCCGAGAACTGAAAATAGCTCACGAGGTCCTTTATACGGCCTGTTTCCATCTGGTTTTTTAAAACTTCAATGATCGAACTGGAAGCCTCGTTAATTACTGCTTCGTGATACTTTACCGGGATAGCCGGGTTGTCAATAATAGCCTTTCCGGCGTTATTTTTGACAAGAATAAAAAGTTTTTCGAACATAAAAATCTCCCTCTTTTTAACCGATTAGCAAAATGATGAAAAATAATGGCTTTATTTATCATCAAGACAAAGATATTAAATAAATGTTTTGGATTTCCAAAAAAATCATAAATTATTTTGAGGATATGGTAATTTTTTAGTGTAAAATACACACTATGTATATGGTGTTAAAACAACACTAATTTGGCTTTGTTTTAGAAATTAATAACGGCTTAAGTTTTAACTTGCTATTTTTGCACAAATCACATCAACTATGCTGCCAAAAATTGATTTTACCACCACACCATCTTATAAATATTTAACCGATCATTACATCGATATGCTTTCCATCGGCACGAAGGAATTATTTGCTTCTGATAATCAACGATTTGCCAAGTTCTCCTTGCAATTTGAGGATATCCTGCTCGATTACTCAAAAAACCGGATCAACGACGAAACGGTGGCCCTGCTTATACAGTTAGCGAAGGAATGTTCGGTAAATGAGGCAATCAAAGCGATGTTTTCGGGCGAAAAGATTAACGTTACCGAGGGCCGTCCGGTGCTGCATATCGCGTTGCGCAACCAAAGTAATTCGCCGATTATGGTCGACGGAAAAAATGTGATGGACGATGTAAACCGGGTGCTTGAGCAGATGAAAACCTTTAGCGGGGAGATCATTTCGGGCAAATGGAAGGGCTATACCGGCAAAGCAATTACCGATGTGGTGAATATCGGAATCGGCGGATCGGACCTGGGCCCGGTGATGGTAACAGAAGCTTTACGGCCATACAAGAACCACCTGAACATGCATTTCGTGTCGAATGTGGATGCCACGCATATCGTGGAAACACTAAAAGGCATAAGTCCTGAAACGACACTATTCCTTATCGCATCCAAAACATTCACTACCCAGGAAACCATGACCAATGCCCACAGCGCGCGCGACTGGTTTTTGGCAGGCGGCGGCAAGGAAGGGGATGTGGCCAAACATTTTGTGGCGCTGTCAACCAATACCGAAGGCGTTGAGAAGTTTGGTATCGATACCAAAAATATGTTTGAATTTTGGGATTGGGTAGGCGGGCGTTACTCATTATGGAGCGCTATCGGGCTATCCATTGTGCTGAGCATCGGTTATGAAAATTTTATCGAATTGCTGGCCGGCGCGCATGCCATGGACGAGCATTTTAAATCTGCAGAGTTCGAACAAAACCTGCCGGTTACCCTGGCGCTTGTTGGCATATGGTACAATAACTTTTTTGAAGCCGAAACCAACGCCATTTTACCGTACGACCAATATATGCACCGTTTCGCGGCATACTTTCAGCAGGGTGATATGGAGAGCAACGGCAAACACGTCGACCGCAACGGGAACGACGTGGATTACCAAACCGGCCCGATTATCTGGGGCGAGCCTGGCACCAACGGCCAGCATGCTTTTTACCAACTGATACACCAGGGCACAAAATTGATCCCCTGCGATTTTATTGCGCCCGCGCAATCGCACAATCCGCTTGGCGAGCACCACAATATGCTGTTGTCAAATTTCTTCGCGCAAACCGAAGCTTTGATGAATGGGAAAACCAAAGAGGAAGTGGTTGCCGAGTTGAAAAAATCGGGCAAAACCGATGAGGAAATTGAAAAGCTGGCTCCGTTTAAAATGTTTGACGGCAACCGGCCAACCAACTCAATCCTGGTAAAGAAAATAACGCCGCGCAGCCTCGGTTCATTGATAGCCATGTACGAACACAAGATATTTGTACAGGGCATTATCTGGAACATTTTTAGTTTCGACCAATGGGGCGTTGAACTGGGGAAACAGCTTGCCGGCAAAATACTGCCTGAACTAAAGGACAATAACGAAGTGAACTCTCACGATTCATCTACAAATGGATTAATTAATAGGTATAAAGCCTGGCGGTAGTTTTGGCTAAGGCCAATAAGATACCAGTTATAACCCAAGATAATCTATTTTTTCACAAACTCCACCTGGTACAGGTGAGGCCATTTTTTGCCGGTTACAAATAGCCGTTTTCCTTTTGCGTCCCAGGCTATTCCGTTAAGCACATTGTTCTCAAAATCAAAATCTTTAGGCCTGTCTGCTATGGGCCAAAGATTTTTCATGTCTATACGCTGTAACACGGCGCCGGTTTTTGGATTGATCATTAATATAGTATCCGTGGTATACACGTTTGAATATAATTTGCCGTCTATATACTCAAGCTCATTTACCTTTTCAATCGCTTTTTGATCATCGTACACGTCGATATAGCCTATTTGATGATAATTATCCTTATTTAAAAACCAGATACGGTTGGTGCTGTCGTCCATATATATTTTTTTTCCGTCTAAGGCCACGCCCCAGCCCTCTACACCTACATTGTTTGTAAAAGTGTTCAGCAATTTGAATGTATTCTTATCAAACACAAAACCTACTTTATCCCGGTAAGTAAGCATCATTATTTTATCGCCAACGATAGCGCTTCCTTCGCCAAAATATTTGGGGTCGATCCTTGCCCGTTGAACAACTTTCCCGGTTTCAAGGCTTACTTTCCTCAAGTCCGAATGCCCCGGCTCGCCTGTACTTTCGTACAAATAACCATCCTGGTATAATAACCCCTCGGTATAAGCGCTGGTATCGTGCGGGTAAACCTTTACAACTTTATAAGTAAGTTCTTCGGGGGCTTTGGCGGCTAATAAAACAATGTTGGTTGAAATCTCGTCATTTTTGCCGCCGGTATATACCCTGGCGGTTATCAGCCTCGAGCCTAATTTTAAGGTATCGGTTTTCAGGGTTAGCCCCGATGTATCTTTTTTTGAAGCTATCTTAACCGAATCGAGCAGGTAAACGACAGAATCCGGTTTTAAATCAGACGGGTAACTTGCCTTCACAGTCACGGGGTTTCCGGCGCGCAAAGTAGTTCCTGATTCCGGGCTTATGGTGATTGTTTCGGGTTGGTTACTTTTATTTTTACAGCCTGCCGCCAGCAGCGCCGAAACAACTAAAATTAAAGGAAGCTTATTCTTCATAATATTAAGCTGAGGGCCAAAACGCGTCCTCGATATGATTTATTGTGTAATTGGTTTGTTTGTCAAATAAAACCGAAATGATATCAAAGCGAACTTCGCCCTGGTGGTTCATCAGGTAAATGTATTCGTCGGCTGCTTCTGCCAGCAATCTTTGTTTGCGCAGGTCAACAAAATCTTCCGGCTCGCCAAAGTAATTGCCGGTGCGCGTTTTTACCTCGGTAAATATAATTATTCGGTCTTTATATGCAATCAGGTCCACTTCCAGTCTGCCATGGGTCCAGTTCTCATCCAGTATTTCGTAGCCGGCATTTTCCAGGTGTGCTTTTGCCAGGCTTTCGCCCCTGCGGCCCAGGTCGAGGTGTACTGCCATTATTTTAATATGACTGAGCCCAGGTAATCGGATATGGTTTTTTCCACCCGTTTCATATGCATATACTGGTTGAGCAAAATTTCCTGGTCGGCTTCGCCCGGTGTTTTTTGCAGTTCCGAGCGGAGCGTTTCCAGTATTTTGCCCACCTTTTGTTTTTTTAGGTGGAAGATAGCCCCTAAAATAGTGGCCTTCATATTTACCTGCTCATCCGGCACCAGTATTTTATGCATTTCGTACCAGTTTTCGCTTAAGGTATATTTGGTAGCTATCAGTGTAACAGTCAGGTCTACTATTTCCTTATCGGGATAATGGATAAAATGCTGCTCTTCGGGGAGTACGCCGTTCTCTACTTCTTTCCGGTATATATCGACAAACGATTTGCAGGTGCTGTTTTCAAACTCCACATCGCTTAGTTCCGCGATCATAAACGGGCCTATGTAAGTGTTAGCGATGCCGTCCCAATCAATCACCCGGTTGCCGTATAACAAAAGCAGCCTGATGATCTCTTTTTCCTGGCTCGCGTCGTCTTTTGCTTCACGTACAGGCGGCTCTTCAAGCAGGGTTTCATCAACCGGAACATGCCTTGATATCATTTGCTGCGAATCTTTCTTCGCCTTTGCCAGCCGCATTTTGTTCAGCTCCGACAGCAATGCCCGTTCATCTATCTGTAGTAGATAGCTGCACTCCTTTATAAATACCGATGCCTTTATGGAATCCGGTATTTTAG
>JAQBOH010000033.1 GCA_028288125.1 Mucilaginibacter sp. | reverse complement strand
GCTATTCCTCTCGTTTGATATTTGGTGGCATTGGGTTCAATGGCAATGGCTTTGGTAAGATCGAATATCGCGCCAAGCAGGTACTTTTCCCGTTCTGCCGCCGGAAGCTGGGCATCCTTACCCAGGTAGCCTTTACTCCTGGCCCTGTAATAATAGGCCATGGCATCTGTTGGGTTTATTGTTATCTCTTTGTTATAAGCTGCAATTGATTTTTTGTAATTTTCGCTATGATAATAGGAATAACCGAGTAACCATAGCGCGTTTGCATTAGTTGAGTCAACTAAACATGCCCTTTCAAGGTGTGCTGCCGCTGCTTTAAAATCGCCTTGCATCAGGGCTTGCTGCCCAAGCTTAACATAGGCGTTTTGAGCTGTAACGGCTTCAAACGACGATAGTACCAGGAAGGATATGATAACTGATAACCTCATCAGCGGCTTACTTTATTTATCAAAATAGTATAACATTAACTCTTAACTCAAGAAATTATTATGCCACAATTCCATTTCGTGCCAATTTATTTTAAAATAAAAAATATTGATATGACTTTTTTTCATCTTATCAGTATTTTTTAACAAATGGCCGGTAATTTATAAAAAACTTATAATCAATACATTATATTACATAAATTAATTATTAACAATTAATGACTTATCTTGGCACATGTCTTGAAACATAGCATTCGCACAGCAACAAAGGCTGTTTTACCTGTAACTATTCTTCCTGTAATTTTACGGGCTGACAATATGACGTTTTAATAAATAAAAGGTATTAATGAGTTTCGATCCATTTGAATTAAATAGCGCTCTGCCCGTAATAAACGAAGATTCTGAATTTTTTCCTTTAATGTCAACCGAGGACGAGGAAGAGATGAATAATGAACAGTTACCCGAAATTTTATCCATATTACCGCTGCGGAATACCGTATTATTTCCAGGGGTGGTTATCCCTATTACCGTTGGCCGTGATAAATCAATCAAGCTGATCCGCGAAGCCAATAAAGGCAGTCGCATGATTGGGGTGGTTTCTCAACAGGATGTGGGGATTGAAGACCCAACTTTTAGCCAGCTGAATAAGATCGGCACTATCGCGCTGATCATAAAGATGCTGCAAATGCCCGATGGTAATACCACGGTTATTCTGCAGGGTAAAAAGCGCTTTTTATTAAAGGAAGAAGTACAAAGCGTACCATACATCAAGGCCACCATTGAGCCTTTCAAAGAAGTTAAACCCAAAGAAGATAAGGTATTTAAAGCCATGGTTTCGTCCATAAAGGACATGGCCATGAATATAATTCAGCTGTCCCCAAATATTCCGAGCGAGGCAGGCATTGCCATACGCAACATTGAAAGCACTTCATTTTTGATCAACTTTATTTCGTCAAATATGAATGCTGATATGAACGCCAAGCAGCATTTACTGGAAGAGCCAAACCTGCGTAACCGCGCCAACCTGGTACTTGAGCATCTTACGTTAGACCTGCAGATGCTGGAATTAAAGAACCAGATACAAAGCAAGGTACGCGTGGATCTGGATAAACAGCAACGGGATTATTTCCTGAACCAGCAGCTTAAAACCATCCAGGAAGAACTTGGCGGTAATTCGCCCGACCTGGAGATAGAAAGCCTGAAAATGCGCGCTTCGAAAAAGAAATGGGCAAAAGAGGCGAACGATCATTTTACCAAAGAACTGGAAAAACTGGCGCGCACCAACCCGGCCGCCGCCGATTATTCAGTGCAGATCAATTATCTCGAGCTGTTGCTCGATCTGCCATGGAACGAGTTTACAAAAGATAATTTCGATCTTAAACGGGCACAAAAAGTACTTGATAAGGATCATTTTGGCCTGGATAAGGTAAAGCAGCGTATTATTGAATATTTGGCGGTTTTGAAGCTGAAACACAATATGAAGGCTCCAATTCTGTGCCTGGTGGGCCCGCCGGGGGTTGGTAAAACCTCGCTTGGAAAATCAATTGCCAAGGCGCTTGGCCGTAAATACGTACGTATGGCTCTTGGAGGGATAAGGGACGAAGCCGAAATAAGGGGCCACCGTAAAACATATATCGGCGCTATGCCGGGTCGTATCATACAGTCTGTAAAAAAAGCAGGTGCAGCCAACCCGGTATTTATACTGGACGAAATTGATAAAGTGGGCAACGATTTCAGGGGCGACCCGTCATCGGCTTTACTTGAGGTGCTTGACCCTGAGCAGAACAGTACTTTTTACGATCATTATGTTGAGATCGATTTCGATTTGTCAAACGTAATGTTCATCGCTACAGCAAATTCGCTCAGCACCATCCAGCCCGCTTTGCTCGACCGTATGGAGATCATCGAGGTAAACGGTTATACCATCGAAGAAAAAATTGAAATCGCTAAACAGCACCTGGTTCCAAAGCAGCGGGATGCGCACGGCTTAAAATCAAGGGACGTGGTTGTAAAACCGGATGTAATTGAAAAGCTGATCGTTGATTATACCCGCGAATCAGGCGTTCGCGCGCTGGAGAAAAAAATAGGCTCACTGGTGCGCGGCGTTGCAAAAAATATCGCTATGGATGAGCCTTACAACCCTGTTGTAACCAGGAAAGAGGTTGAAAAGATATTAGGCGCGCCCATATATGACAAGGACCTATATGAAGGCAACGATGTAGCGGGCGTAGTAACCGGCCTGGCCTGGACATCGGTTGGCGGCGATATATTGTTTATCGAAGCCAGTTTAAGCCCCGGTAAAGGGCGCTTGACCTTAACCGGTAGCCTGGGCGATGTAATGAAGGAATCTGTTACCATTGCTTTAGCTTATTTGCGCGCGCACGCGTCCGAATTTAATATTGAGCCTAAGCTGTTTGACCAATGGGATATACATGTGCATGTTCCGGCGGGCGCTACGCCAAAAGACGGGCCATCGGCAGGTGTTACTATGCTCACCGCGTTAACATCGGCCTTTACCCAGCGGAAAATCAAACCGCACCTGGCTATGACAGGCGAAATAACCCTGAGAGGCCGCGTGTTACCGGTTGGTGGCATAAAAGAAAAGATACTGGCTGCCAAGCGTGCCAATATTAAAGAGATCATTTTATGCCGGTCGAACCAAAAAGATATCCTGGAAATCAAAGAGGATTACATCAGGGATCTGCAGTTTCATTACGTGAGTGATATGCGCGAAGTGATCAGCCTTGCCCTACTGGATGAAAAGGTTAAAAATGCACTTGATCTTACTATAAAACCAGATACTCGTCCTTCAGTAACCGAACACGCTTAATTCTATAATACCGGATATCAATTAAATGTTTAGTTTGTGAATTTGGATATAAAAAAATATCTTTATCATAAACTAAACCTTTATGAAAACAACCAAATCATTAAAAATCGCAATTGTTACATTATTAAGCTTCCTTTTTTATAACACATCGCAGGCACAAAGTGCAATTTCCGGCCGGGCTGACTCCACCCGGGCACAAAGTGTATATGTCGAACTTGGAGGCCCCGGCCTGCTTTTTTCTGCCAACTATGATACCCGGTTTTCTCAACGCAGGGACGGCTTCGGCGGGAGAATTGGTATCGGATTTATTGCAGGCGGCGGCAGTTCGCTCGTGTCCATCCCTGTCCAGCTGAATTATTTATTGGGAAAAAGCAGCAAATATTTTGAGATTGGCGCAGGTGCAACCTATGCCTCATATTCCGGCCAAAGTCTTTTTTCATTTGACAACACAACCACAACCTCACATACCGTTTTGGGCACCATGACATTTGGTTACCGGTACCAGCCTGTTGACGGCGGTTTTAACTTCAGGGCCAGCTTTAACCCGCTTTTTGACAGTTCAACTTTTTATCCGTCGGCCGGTATTAGTTTAGGATATACCTTTTAACACCTGTTAACATTAACCGGCTGTTTTGATCGATCGCCATTATGAATAGAGCAAGATGGGTTAAACTTATTGTACTCGTTTTAGCTGTTATTATTCCGAATTTTTTAAAGGCACAAAACATCATTTCACTCAAACGTGATTCGCTGCATGCAACCAGGGCAGAGGATATATTTTTCGAGCTTTACGGGCCAGGACTTACGATATCCGCCAATTATGATACCCGCTTTTCACAAAAAAGAGATGGACTCGGCATGCGAATCGGCATCGGGTATGACGGGTCGAACAATTCAGGTGTTACCATGCTGCCGGTGCAGGTAAATTATCTGCTCGGAAAAAATAATAACTACTTCGAAATTGGGATAGGCCTGACGTTACTATCCGGCAACGATGACGGCCTAGACTTCAATAACAAAGGCACGAGCGGCTTAACTGTTGGCACTATGACATTCGGTTATCGTTACCAGCCAATAACCGGCTTTACTTTCAGGGCTAGTATAAATCCGCTTTTTAACAACGCTAACTTTGTACCTTACGCCGGGGTAAGCTTTGGCTACACCTTTCGGAAACCCTGATCTTCACGCTCGAACTTTACAGAGTTTTTTTTACTTTAGCTGCCTATTCCGGAATTCTAAATGAAATTTATACTATTCTGTTTCCTGGCTTTCCTTTTCGGGACAGCCGGCGTATTTGCTCAGTCGCATAGCACCGAATTTGGTGCTCAAACCGATAACGACTCCTACCTCCTAAAAGGATCCGACAGGTATTATACAGATGGCACATTCCTTTATTATAGCCATGCTTTAAAAATTAAAGGCGGCGATAGCACGTTGTTAGCCAATAAAGTTTTGGGATTTGAAACCGGTCAAAAAATATTTAATCCGCAATCTGGCTTTGTGCCGGGTCCGGAATATGTCGACAGGCCCTTTGCAGCATATCTTTATATCGGCGGCACCTTAAATTTGCTCTATAAAAGCGAAAGCAACCTCAAACTAGGCGCGCAGCTCGGCGTGGTTGGCCCCGCTGCGCTCGGCGAACAGATACAAAGCTTTATTCACCGGACTTTTGGATTTTACGCGGTCGGCGGCTGGCAGTACCAGGTAAAAAACGATTTTGAAATTAATCTGTCGGCCGAGTACAACAAATTGATTGCAAGGGCGCCGGGAATTGACATTTCATTGGCCAGCTATGCCAATTTAGGCAACGGATTTACAGGTGCCGGTGCCGGGCCGCTGGTGAGGATAGGCTTGTTTAACCAGCTATTTCATTCGGTAAGCACACAAAGTACCGCGATAAGAAACGAATCCATCATCCCTCTTCACGAACAGGAAATATTTCTCTACTACAAGCCCCAGGTCAACTATGTAGCATATGATGCGACGATACAGGGCGGCTTGTTCGACAATCACAATGACCCCAATAGCCTCGAAATTATACAGCATAAGGAGCCATTTATTTTCAGCCAACAGTTCGGTATCGCTTTTACCACCAAACGCTTTGTAGTGAATGCAGCCGCTATATATCATACCAAGGACGTTAAAGAAATGGCACATAAGCACCAATGGGGGTCTATATCGGCATTGTATAGGTTTAGGTAGCTGTGAGAGGCTGGAGATAGATCAGAGATTAGTTTTGCAGTGTTTTGATATAGTATCACCCTAGCCCTCTCCAAGGAGAGGGACTAAGCTAAAACAGCGATACAATTAGCGGTCTTGCTATTTTAAAGTCCTTTCCTTTGAAGAGGGAGCTAAACAGCGGCCTTGCCATTCAAAGTTCTCTCCTTTGGAGAGGATTTAGGTGAGGCGAAACGAATGTCTTTTATGTGAACGAAATTTTACCGACTCACATTACCCCAAATTATTTTGCCGAAACGCCAGTTGCCGCTTTTTTCGGACTCAAACCCTCACATACTCAAATCTATTATTTTCGTTGCTTCGTTCGCGGCGGAGCTTGTTTTCTTTCGCGAGCTTTAACAGGATGCCGGAGAGCTCGGAGGTTTTAAAATCTGAATCAAAATTGTCCTGACAATAGCTCGCTATGGCTGATATGGAGTGTGGGGTGGCAAAAAAATCAGTTGATAACAGCTGATTTAAAACTTTAGTAGCTCCGGGCTTTTTAACCCGGCGTGCCGGAGAGTAGGCGCTTTCATCTGAGCGCTGTTTTTGAGCTCTTTTGTTAAGCGCTTCCGAACCATCATTGTCTGTTTTTTCGGATTCAACCATCGCGTCTAATAACCTCTCAACAACTCTTACCTGTACTGCTTCGGACCGAAACGAATTCACAACCTCAGAAATTTCCATCAGTTGTCTTTTTAATTTCTCTATTTGTTTACTCATTATACTTCCGGCTAATATTTACACCTGGCATTATATTCAAAATTACTACGGGTAATAACTAAATATATTGCCTATTTTGGTAAAAAAGTAGGGTATATTGTTAAGGCAGGCTATATTGGCGCAAAAACGGCTGTTTTATAGCGCACAGATATGATTTATGTATCGTAAATTAGTGTTTTACAGGCGCTTTGTAGCAAAGGTTTTACACTTATTACAGTTTTTTGGATATATTTTCAAGTATTTCCAGGCCATCATCGATATGTTTTTCGCCAATAATAAGCGCGGGTCTAAAACGTATGGTCTGGTCGCCGCATCCCAGGAACATGACGTTTTTCTCCAGTCCGAGTTGTATGAATTTATCCCTGGCGGTTTTATCAGGAAGGTCAAAGGCCGTTAGCAAACCCTTGCCGCGAACATTGTGAATGACGGAATGGCTTTTGGACACACGAACCAATTCATTTTGTAAATAAGCTCCGATCCGGGCCGCATTCTCACATAAGTTGTCTTCCTGTATGATCTCCATGATCTTAGCCGATCGCACCATATCAACCAGGCTGCCGCCCCACGTGGAATTGATGCGGGACGAAACTTTAAATACATTATTTTCAACCTCGTCGACCCTTTTACTTGCCAGGATGCCGCAAACCTGCATTTTTTTACCAAAAGCGAGGATATCCGGCCGCGCCCGTTCGCCAAAATGCTCGTGGCACCAAAATTTCCCGGTAAGGCCGACACCGGTTTGGATCTCGTCGTATATCAGCATGGCGTCGTTTTCATCCGCCAGCAGCCGTAATTGTTCTAAAAACTCCTGTCTTACATGGTTATCGCCGCCCTCTGACTGTACCGGCTCAATAATGATGGCACAAACATCGTCCCTGTTGTCCGCGAAAGCTTGTTTGATCTGTGCTATGGATAATTCCTCGCGTTTTACCAGGTCGGGTAGGGTAGTATCAGTTAGCGGGAAATTTATATGCGGATGCGAAACCCGCGGCCAATTGAATTTGGCGTACCACTTTGTTTTTACGGGCTGCGTATTGGTAAGGCTAAGCGTATAGCCCGAGCGGCCGTGAAAAGCATGCTCAAAGTGAATAACCTTAAAGCCTTTCTCCTCTTTATATCCTTTGGTAAAGTTTTTCTGCACTTTCCAGTCCATTGCCACTTTCAATGCATTTTCAATCGCCAGGGAGCCGCCGGCGATAAAGAACGCGTGGGGCAGGTAAGCGGGGATGCCAATCCGGTCGAACGTTTCAACAAACTGGGCGTATTGGGTAGTGTATATATCCGAGTTGGAGGGGTTGGTTAACGCGGCCATCAGGAGATTTTTTTTAAACGCTTCATCGTTCAGCATTTTAGGATGATTGTAACCCAGCGGCACAGATGCGAAACAAGTAAAAAAGTCGAGCAGGGTGCGGTTATGCTTTGAATCGTAAATGTAAACCCCATTGCTTTTTTCCATATCAAAAGTAAGATCGAAGCCGTCGGCCAGTACGTGTTTTTGTAATGAAGCCTGAACATTTTCGGGAGATACATGGAGGTTATACATACATTTCGCGTTTGTTCAAATTTACAAAAAACCGCTCAAAAACAATAGTTCAGGCGGTTTTTGAACCGATGCACGAAAAAGTAACTTTAAATTGTTTAAAGTTGGTTTTTGAACTAAAGCAGGGTTTGGTATGATGGCTTAATGGACAGATGTGCGAATCCAATGTGTAAATTGTCTTAAAACCGATGTTGAAATTTCCATTCGCGAGCTCCTTTTAACGGCAGAGGACGATGGCGAGTTCAATAAGTGATCTATATCATTTATTGAGATAACGCGTATCATTAATACCGGAATTGAATAGCTATAGTTTTGTTATATATTAAAAACCAAATTATTATTATGGAAAATTTACTTGTGGACAAAATTGTAACGCTTCTTGTACAGCCTAACGGCTCCAATGGAGATGCGATTAAAAACATGAAAGCTTTAGTTTATCATGGCGCCGGAAAAAAGGCTTGGGAAGATAAACCAAAACCCACTATAACAAAACCAACGGATGCAATCGTAAAAATTCTTAAAACAACAATATGCGGAACAGACCTGCATATTATGAAAGGTGACCTGCCCGAGGTTAAGGACGGTAGAATTATAGGTCACGAAGGCGTTGGTATAATAGAAGAGGTTGGCAGCGGGGTAAGTAACTTTAAACCAGGCGACCATGTAATCATATCCTGTATTACCTCATGCGGCAAATGCGAGTATTGCAAAAAGGGCATGTATTCGCATTGCATCGACGGCGGATGGATATTAGGTTATATGATTGATGGCACGCAGGCCGAATATGTGAGGATACCACACGCGGACAACAGCCTTTACCCGATCCCTGCCGGTTCGGATGAGGAGGCCCTGGTAATGCTCAGCGATATTTTACCTACCGGTTTTGAATGCGGTGTATTAAACGGACAGGTAAAGCCCGGCGATACTGTAGCGATTGTTGGATCGGGGCCGATAGGTATAGCAGCGTTATTGACCGCTCAATTTTATTCGCCTGCAGAAATTATTATGATCGACCAGGATGAGAATCGCCTGAACCTGGCAAAAACTTTCGGCGCCACCCAAATTGTCAATACGCTTACTGAAAACACAATAGAAAAAATCAAGAGGCTCACGGGCGATAAAGGAGTTGACGTTGCGATCGAGGCTGTGGGCGTACCAGCAACATTTGAATTGTGCCAGGAAATTATTGGCCCCGGAGGCCATATTGCCAATATTGGGGTTCATGGGAAAAGTGTAACGCTACACCTGGAAAACTTATGGTCAAAAAACATCACGATAACCACCCGGCTTGTTGACACGGTTACCACGCCTTTGCTGCTAAAAACTGTTCAGGCTAAAAAAATAGAGCCAAAACGACTTATTACTCATCATTTTAAACTTGACCGCATCATTGAGGCATATGATACGTTCGGAAATGCCGCAAAGGAAAAAGCTTTGAAAGTGATCCTGGAGAATTGATAGACTGTTACTTTGAGCTTCGTTGAGGAGGGCCTGCGCCCGTCCCCGGCGGGGCTGAGGGTGACATCCCGTTTTTACTGTCGAAATAGCTTACGTAATTGAATCTTAACAAAATGAAAAAAATCCTTATTGCAGGATTAATAGGGGGCTGCATTTTATTCATATTGAGCTATGGCGGCCTGTTCCTGGCTATCCGGTTTTTCCCGAAGCTGTTCACCGAATATAATAATCCGTTGTTTAACTCAGACGGCAGCAGGGATATGCTGTTTTATCTACATGCTTTTATATTCAGCTTCGCCTTATCCTGGTTTTGGGACCGGTTCAAAGCATTGTTTAAAGGCAGAGTTGTTTTAAGGGGATTAGAATTTGGACTCGTATACTCTGTAATTGCTTTATTGCCGGTTATGTGGATATCTTTTAGCGCACTAGACATAACGGTAGCTATGGTGTTAAGCTGGTTTATTTATGGATTGCTACAGGCCATCACAGCAGGGGTAGTATTTGCTAAAGTCAACCCCTGATAACTTACCGTGATGTTATACAAAAATATATTGTGTCTTTACCTGTTGTTAGTTGCCCCGGCGACTTACATTTTACCGCGACAGCTAAGCCATGCGGCTGACGGGAGAAAATGGATAGTTAGTGAAAATAGCAGCCTATGCGTTAACGGAAGTACAAATGTAAACAAGTTTGCATGCGATATTTTAGCTTACGAACGGACCGATACAATTAAGGTAAGCCAGGGCAAAAGTCAAATGATTTTATCAGGCGGGATAGGTATAAACATTCAAAGCTTTAACTGTCATAACTCAATGATGACACGTGACCTTCGAAAAACGCTGAAGGAAAAGCAGTTTCCTATGCTTCATATAGCTTTTTTGACATTAAATAAACTTCCGGAGCTTACCTCACAACCTGAGCCAATAACCGGGATGGTGGAGATTGAAATCGCCGGCGTGCGAAAACAGTTTGACGTGAAATACAAAATCTCGGTGGATGACCAAAAAGTAATCCATTTATTAGGATCCCGTGACGTGAATTTTTCTGACTTCAATCTTATACCGCCAAAAAAGCTAGGCGGAATGATACAGACAAAAGATAAGCTAAGCGTTGATTTTCATTTGAAAATAAAATCCATTAATCGTTAAAATTATGAAAACAATATTAGTACTTACCGATTTTTCTGCCGGGGCTAATCATGCGGCGTATTACGCATAAAAGCTGGCTCAAAAAATTAAAGCAAATGTGTTGTTGTGTAATGTATTTATTGTGCCTTCAAATGACGGCATGGCCGCGCAGGTGACATGGCCAATGGAAAGCTACCAGGTACTTAAAGGGAATAGCGAGAATGAAGTCAATAAATTGGCATGCCGCTTAAATAAACAATTGAATAGAGATAGCGGACAATTCAGGCCCTGTATTGAGCAGTCAAGCGCGTCGGGAATTTTGACAGATGTGCTAAATGAAATTGTAAACACGCATGAAATACTTTTGGCGGTTATAGGTACACATTCTGCCGACGGCTTAGGTACATTTTTATTTGGGGACCATGTACAAAATGTAATAGGACAAGCTAACTGCCCGGTTTTGATTGTACCGGGCAAAGCGAGTTTTAAGGGATATAAAAAAATGGCATTCGCTACCGATATGGCTCCACGCGACATTAATGTGTTACAATCATTATCGGGCTTCGCTAAATACCTGAATGCTGAAATTTTAATTACTCACGTTTTTGAAAATAAAACAAACGCTAAAGAATCAATGAAGGCTGACGTTTTTCTTAAAATGATATCATCTAAAATAAATTATCCAAAGATATTTTACCGGGAAATAAAAGGTGAAAATGTAGCCAGCAGCCTGGATTGACGTTCCGAACATATCGATATTGATTTGCTTGTGTTGATTCACCGTAAACGGAATTTTTTTCAGAAAATATTTGAAGAAAGCGTTACCCAAAAGCTGGCGGGTCATTTTACCAAAGCACTGTTGGTTTTTCCATTCATAAACGAACCTTGCGCCCTTCCTGTATTTTAGTTTCGAACCGAACATATATTAGACGCTCGTCTCGATTGTGAGGATGAGCGTTTCCAATAAAATTAATAGCTTATTTATTAAATGCTTTTGATGGGAGCGACTTTTCCTGGTGGTCGCACTGCTGCCATATGTCCAGGCTCAGGATGGTTTGATTTGCGTTCTGCTGAAGTTTTTCATTGACTAAAAGAGCCCGGTCAGCCGGGACAGCGAAGGCATCGCCAATAGCTTCAGCTAAACCAACATTAATGCTGGCCACCTTGATATTATATTTTGCCGCTTCAACTTTATCGATATGATCTGTCTCAACTGAACGGGCTGCTATATACTTCACCCCATACCCCGAAAGAATACGAATTATTTTATCAGAAACATTATCGGTTATGCTGACGATGATAGCTGCCTTTCCCTTGGCGTAAATTACTGTTCCTATGCTTAAAGCATTCGATATTAAGGTAATATCGTGTTTTTTATTATTGGCCTTTGCGAGAAACTCCTTTTCAGAACTTTCAACACTGAATGCTACGGCTTTCATTTTGCGAATATTTAAACAAAATTACCCAACGCAATAATGTTAAACCATGCGCACCGTCAGTAGAATAAATGATAAGCGTCAGTTTTTTAATTTTTCCAACCGGCCCTTATCCAATATCCGGATCAAGCTTCCCTTTTTTTCAATCAGCTTTTCTTCTTTAAAGTCAGACAATATGCGACTTACGGTTTCGGTGGCCATACCAGCCATAGAACCCATTTCCTCGCGGGAGACTTTTAAGCATTCATTCGCGTTGGCTTCGGGTTGCTGTTTTAGCAGGCGTAAAAGAACTTCGGCCATGCGTTTTCTAACGGAATGGTAAGCCATCTGAAGCAACTGTTCCTCTTTTTCACGAATATTGCCGGATAATATGTGTATAAATTTTTTGCCGACCCCGGTAAAATTTGAAAGAAGCTGGTCGATCGTATCCTTTGGCAGCAGACAAACCGAGCTGTCTTCAATAGCCTGTGCCGTTTCGGAATAAGGCTCGTTTAACAATAGCGAGTTAATACCTATATAATCTTCTTTTGTATAAATACCTGTAATTAACTCACGCCCGTCTTCGGCCAGCTTAATGGTTTTAAAACGCCCGCTTAATACCAGGTAAATCCCCTGGGCGAAGTCCCCTTCGTTATAGATAGCCTGGTTTTTTTTAATAAGCCTTACTTTGCGCCCGGCAATTGTGTTTTGTAGCTCGGCCAGGCCATCGCCTTTTGATGCCAGTTGGTCAATGCTATTTAACGAGGCGCTATAAAAACCATCCAATTGTTGTTTTTTATTTAGGCGGCTTTCTATTGCAACCAATAATTCCATGTCGTCAAAAGGCTTGGTCAGGTAATCATCGGCGCCAAGTTCCATGCCTTTACGCAAATCAACATGTTCGGCCTTTGCGGTTAAGAAGATGAACGGAATAGTGCCGGTTGCCGCGTTTTTATTTAGTATATGCAATACACCGTACCCGTCAAGACCGGACATCATGATGTCGCACAGGATAATATCGGGCAAATGCAGCCGTGCAAGGTCGACCCCCGCTTTTCCGTTATTAGCTTCAAAAGTTGCATATCCTGCCAGACCCAATATTTCGACTACATTTTCCCTGATATCGTCATTGTCCTCGATGACCAATACTTTTTTACTCATAATGCCGGAAATGTAATGGTAAATTGTGTACCGTGCTTATCATTGCTTTTGAAATCAATTGTTCCGTTCATAAGGCCGGTGTAACGGGCTACGATATTAAGGCCGAGCCCGGTTCCGGGAATACTGCCCGTATTATTGGCGCGAAAAAAAGCTTCGAATAAATGTTTTTGAGCCGCCTCGGGAATGCCTATGCCGTTGTCCCGTATCGTAACTATACAGTTTTGCGCGTTTATCTCGGTGTTAAAGTCGATAAAAGTATTTTCGCCCGAATATTTTATGGCATTTGTTATCAGGTTGAAGATGCAATTCTTAAGCAAATTCGGATCAAGCTTTACCATACTGATAGTGCCGGTATGCTGGTAAATGATATTTTGGTTTTGCTTAGCCACCATCTGCATTTCCTCAGTGATCTCTTCGGCCAGCTTAACCAGGTCGAAACTGGTGAAGTTGGGTTCCACCTTCCCGGCCTCAAGTTTTTCGAGCGAAAGAAAATCATTTAATATAGTGGTGAGATTCCCTACCGCATTTTTGATCTTACCCACATGCTTACTGATGTTAGAGCTTTCAAAAGGTTCGGCATATTTTTCAATTAACGAAGCTGATAACTGTACTGCGCTCAATGGAGTACGAAACTCATGCGAGGCCATAGAAACGAATCTGCTTTTCAGCTGGCTCAGTTCTTTCTCCTTTTCTAATGAAAAACTAACCTCTTCCTTTGCCTGCCGCAGGGCCAGTATCGTGTTATTCAACACCCGTGTACGTTCTTCTACCTGTTCTTCCAGGTGCGTCGCATAATCTTTGAGCCGCATCTCGGCCTCTTTTTGGGCGCTTAGATCGTGAATAAAACCCGCGTATATTTTTCGGCCCGAAAATTCCACATCACTAACACCCAGCCGAAAAGGAAAACGGGATCCGTCCTTTCGTAAACCTACCACTTCGCGCCCGGTGCCAATAATATGCGGATCGCCGGTCCGTTGGTACCGGTGCAGGTATTCGTCGTGCTGGTCGCGGTCGGGCGGGGGCATAAGCATAGCTACGTTTTTGCCGATAACTTCTTCGGGTAAATAATTAAAAAGCCTGCACGCGGCAGGATTAATAGACTCTATCCTTCCGCGCTCATCTATTGTAAGGATGCCATCTATTGCGTTTTCGATAATTGATTTTAATAAGGCGGCATTTTCCATTTCATCCTAAGTTAATCAAAATAATCCACATGGGCTGCATTTAATTGACCGCCTCAGACCATAAAATAGCTTGATATATGTCACTTATCTGCTTAACCGGCATCATTTCCGAGCGGCGCTGTGCGCTCTACATTTGATCGTAAATAAAACAACGAAAATGAAAAACTTAAAATTGAAAATTGCATGTCTCTCCGTTATAATCGCCCTAATTACTTCGGGCCTTATTCCTCAGCCATTACTGGCGCAAAACACGTACCGGCTATCCCCAGGCAAGGATGCCGCCATCACGGTGTTGGGTTCGTCCAATGTACACGACTGGACCATGACCGCTTCTACGATGGAGAGCCGGGGCGAGTTTAATTTTGAAGGCGGAACTCTCCGTTCGCTGCTTGCATTCAACTTTTCGGTAGATGCTAAGAGCCTGAAAAGCGACCATGAGTCAATGGACACCCGTACCTATAAAACCATAAAAGCCGACCAATATCCAAAGATTACTTATAAGCTTACTCATGCTGTTATTACTGCAATGCAAAAGAATAAGTACTCGATCAGAACCACCGGCGAGCTGAGAATAGCAGGAGCAACCCAAACGATTGTAATATTGGTGAGTGCGGTTGTTAATCCTGACAATTCAATCAGCTGCAGCGGTTCGCAAAAAATAAAATTAACCGATTTTAATATCGATCCGCCGAGCTTTATGCTGGGCGCGATGAAGGTAAAAAACGACCTCACTATCCAATTTAACCTGATATATAAAAATAACCAGCTTTTAACTCAAACAAACTAATAAGAATAACCATGAAAAATAAACTTTTTATCATACTAGGCTCACTTGCAGTCGCGGGACTCGGTTTTGCGCCGACTGCTGCGAGCGCACAGGAGACCATCCAATTCCTTCGGCCAAATAGTAAGCTCGGGATAAATGTTTTTGAAACGTCTAAAAAAGATACCGTTCCGTTTACCGGCCTTAAAGTTAAGGTTGGCGGTAACTTTGAATTGAGTTTTCAGACATTAAAGGATCAAAATACCGCTTTGCCGCTTACAAGAACGGGCTTTACCGGAAATGTAAATAGCCTTATCACACTTACTAACGGGTTCACCCTGCCTATGGCTAATCTGAACGTGGATGTACAGCTTGCAGACGGTGTCCGTATGAACATCACCTCGTACCTGGCATCGAGGCACCATGAAGAAACATGGGTAAAAGGCGGCTATATCCAATTTGATAAGCTGACCTTTCTGCACAGCGCCATAGCAGATCAAATCATGAAAAGTGTCACGATCAAGATCGGCCAGAACGATGTTGACTATGGCGACCAGCATTTCAGAAGAAGTGATGGCGGTAATACCATTTATAACCCGTTCGTTGAAAATTATATCATGGACGAATTCGCGACAGAACTGGGCGCCCAATTTTATTATCACCATGACTGCGGTTTGTTTTTGATGGGAGGGATAACCAACGGCATGCTTAACGAAACCGTAATAGCACCTGTAAAAATTGACTCTGCCACACAACAGGTTAACAAATATAATCCTGCATTCCTGGGAAAAATAGGGTTCGACAAGCAGTTTACGCCGAAATTCAGGTTAAGAATGACAGGGTCGTTCTATACCCTAAGCAGCGGCAATAGCAATACCCTTTTTGGAGGAGACCGCACCGGGTCGCATTATTTTAACGTGATGGAAAACCAAGCGGTGACAAATGCCACCACGCTTAGCAATGCAGTTGATTACAGCCCGTTTTCGGGACGTCTGAATCCAGGATTCAGCGAAGAAGTTCACACTTACATGGGCAACTTGTTTTTAAAGTATTATGGGCTTGAATTTTTTGGAACTATAGAAGATGCACATGGCAGGACCATCGCCGAAAAAACAAACCGGCAGGCTACCCAGTACGCGGCTGATTTGATCTACAGGTTCCCGCGAGGCAAAGAGAACTTTTGGGTTGGCTTGCGATATAACACGGTAACCGCGGCGCTCGCTGGCATCCCCGGAAACGTTACGGTTAACCGTGAAGCCGGTTCGGCAGGATGGTTTTTAACAAAAAACATTATGATGAAGGCCGAATATGTAAACCAGGAATATTTGAATTATCCAACCAATAATATCCTTAATGGCGGTCAGTTTAAAGGAGTGGTGCTTGAAGCTTCAATAGGTTTCTAAACCAATTCGTTCTGATGAGGAGCCCTGGCAAACCGGGGCTCCTCTATTTGTCACGCACTATTATTCCTTTAACAATTGAACCCTTTTTCGCTGTTTATTCACACTGTGCGGCCGCAGGAAATTATAGGTGAATGTGAAACCCATAAACTGCGTGCTCCGGCTGCTGTTTGTCCCGTCGAAAAAATAATAGCCTTGCGTTACGGCTACTGCTACCGTTGTGGATATGTTAAAATTAATGCTGTTGCAAATTTCTGTCATTAGCCCCTGCTTAGCCCCGAATATATATCCTCCTCCTAAACAAAGCCCCTCGGCAAACCGGCCCGCCGAAAATATATTGATGGTAGGCCGGAACTCAATATAATGCGTAGTGTCGCCGCCGGAACCGAGTGAGCTTATCTGCCCGCTGGCCAGGCCGATATCAAAGATCCCATATGTGCGGCCAAGCTCAATGCCTGGCGAAAACCGTTTTGCAAGTCCACCTTTGGTATTCACCAATACATCCGCAAGAGCGGATAAATAATAATACCGGGGTTCCTTGGTTTCCTTCGATGTGTCGGATTCGATAACGGTATCTTTTCCGGCGATATGGGTACGCTTTGCATGAGGCGGTATAAATGCCTTTGAAATAGTAGAGACAGGTGAGTTTTGCGCGAATGCCCAAATATTTGTTAATAATATTGATAGAGTAAATATTATCTTCATACGTTTTTAATAAATAGCTTATTCGTTCAAAATCTTGTAATAGACAGATAAAGGGTTTTTTTGTTTGGGATTCGAGGTTAGAGGTGGATTTAGAATAAGTTTAAATAATAATAAATTAAAGATCAAACATCCATTTCTATTAATTGTCATCAGGCTATGCCAGTAAAACATAAACAATCAGCACAAGAAACGGCGGCGCAATATGTGCTGCAGAAGGTACAGCCGGCTTTATTGGGTTTAATGGACGGGTCGGTATCTACGCTCGCCCCGTTATTTGCCGCCGCCGGGCTTACTCACCAAACGCATAAAGCCTTTTTTGTAGGGCTTGCGGCATCCGTCGGGGCTGGGATAAGCATGGGGCTTGCCGAAGCGTTATCCGATGACGGCAAAGTAACCGGCCGGGGTACGCCGTTACTGCGCGGCGCTATTACCGGCGTGGCAACTACTATTGGCGGGATGCTGCATACGCTTCCATTTTTAATAACAGATTTATCTGCCGCTTTGCACACGGCTTATTTTGTGGTTGCGATAGAGCTGGTACTGATTGCGCTAATTCGTTACAGGTTTATGAAATCCCCGTTATGGTCAACTGTGGTGCAGGTGATCATTGGCGGGGGAATCGTGTTTTTTATCGGTGTTTGGCTGGGAACGTTGGGGATAAGTGACTAGCCACTTTTTACCTTCTGTCGGGCTTGCCGTAGGGAAACTATCTAATAACTTTACAACTGCATCGCGAATGATAAACCGGGCATGCCTTCCTGGTAGGTAGGCATCACCATAGTGGTGCGGCCATGTTTATCTTTATGCGTTAATCCGTTGCGGATATGCGGGTAAAGCCAGTAGGCTGCCTTGGTTGAAAGCATACCAATTCCGGCACCGGCCACGCAGTCGCTAAACCAATGTGCCTTGCCATACAGTCGTAAAATACCGGTAGTTGAGGCCATTGTGTAACCCAGCACGCCATACCAGGGCGATTTGTCGCCAAACTCCTGCGCGAGGTACTCGGCGGCCATAAACGCCGCGCCTGTGTGGCCTGACGGGAAGGAAAGCGGGTCGGTGCCATAAGGGCGTACACGGCGCGCCAGGTATTTTGACCCGTCGGCAATGGTTAAAATTCCGGCGGATAATGCAAGCAGCGCGGTGCGGTCAACGAACCGGTTTTTGCCCTGGTCACCCACAAGGTTTAGGCCATATACCAACACAATGGGAGCCAGCTGCAGGTAATCGGCCATTTTTGACTTATAATTTGGGTCGCTGCGTTCTATACGGCCTCTTACATAGTAATCGAAACGCCGTATAGGATGCACCGCGAAAGATGCTACGCCGTAGCCTACCAAAACCACCGGCACAATGATGGAGCCGGGCTTGCTGTGCAGCTGCTTTACCGTATCGGGAGCTGTTAAAAGATCCTTTTTTACCGTGTCCGCGACTTTATTCTTCGCGGTGTCTTTAATCTGGGCGTTTGCTTCAAACGTCAGTATCACTAACAATATGAATATGAGCTTTTTCAATACTTTCTTTTTCGATTAAACAGCATTTGTTTACAAATTGTTTACATATTAGTTAAATCAGTAAAGTCAGAATGAGGAAAAGTTTGGGATGCAGGGTGTCCGGGCTCGCGGGTTTAGGTTCGTTATTAACGATTTTAAACCCAAAAGGGAATGTTGAAATATTAAATTGAGTTGAAATCGTGATTTTACAAATTGATTATTGTTATCTTCACTTTGTGGAAAAAAACGAAAATACCCTGCAGCTTAAACAAGCGTACTTTATATTTTGGTTAAACCTTGCATTGGCCGTATTCGCACTGGCGGTGTTCATTAAATCCATCAGCGGTAATGTGCAATGGAAAATTATTTGTTCGGGCGTTGGGTTTCTTATTTTATCAGGTTTAACCACCATGCTGCTTCTACGCGTTAAGCGGCTGCGGAAAGAATAAGAATTAATATTATTGTTCTCCGCCATAGTATAAACGTGACTTCGTCTTTTATTGGCTGCCAAAAAATGACAGGCGGAGAAAAACGGAATAATAGCTTTATTATCTTTATAAAAAATAGTAACATGAAGATAGTCAGGGTTCAATATACTACCAAAGCTGAGTTTGCAAATACGAACAAGGAAAATATCAGGCAGATCGTAAATGAGTTACGGGCGCTCAACCATCCGGGTATAAAATACAGCACCTATGTGTTGGCGGACGGAAAGACCTTTATGCATTTTGACCAGTTTGAAAATGAAGCGGCGCACGAGGTTTTGACGGGACTCGAATCATTTAAAAAATTCGCGGCCGGGCTATCGGCCAGTAACCCGGAGGTAGAACCGAAACTGGAACTGCCCGCGCTGGTGGCATCTACTGAGGATTTTTTCGGGTGATCGACGGAGCGACGCCTTATTTTTAGCTGTTCCGCTCAAGAGATTAATAGAAATTACTATTAAGCTATTCAAAATCGTGCTTGCAATTATAACAATACCAGTTTTTATCCGTGTGGAACGGATTTATCAAATTCGACAGGGAATCGAGAAAAGCCGGCCATTCATCGTCAGACTTTCTCACCGCAATATTCACGACATTAGTTGAGGCGCAGTAAGGGCACACTACATAACTATTGCTTTCATCGTCAACTTCAAAGTGGTCCATCTCGTGTAAGTCGCCCTTGCTTGCCAATATTTCACGGCACTTTTCTAAATCCTTTTCAAAAATTTTAAGCTTCACCCCACCTACAGCCTGGTTATAAAGCGGGTTGGCCCCGATGGTATTTTCGTCGGCAACAAAACAGGATATCCCATTAGCTTCCAGCCGGGTGCGGATGATGTGCGCCAGCATCGGGTCGTAATAGGATTCAAATGTTATGATCTTGTCGTCGGTATTCATAGGCGGCAGATAATTTTTAATACTAATATAAGTGCTTTTATCCAATTTGCATTTGCAAACCATTGTTGACGGGGATTATAAATGTTATTTAAAATCACGATGGCAGTGAAAGCAATGCCACGTTTTGTAAAAATAACAAGGAACTCCGGCTAAAAAAGAAATCAATAAACTAGGCAAATGAAATTTAAAAACCGTCGCAAGGCCGTATCTTACGTAGTTGAAGAACAATACGGACATACAATATCAGCATTGCTTTCATTATCAATTTCAAAATAACCTTGTTTTTGCAGGTCACTTTCAGTTGCTAAAATCGCTTTGCACCTTTCCAAATCCTTTTCAAACACTTTAATCTTCGCGCCTCCCAATGTCTGGTTAAGATATGGTTTCGCCCAAAGTATGTATTCGTCAGCAATATAACAGGGTGCACCATTGGCCAGGAGTTTTGTTCGCACAATATGGGCCAACATGGGATTGTAATAGGAATCAAAGGTTACAATTTTGTCATCGCTAACCATAGGCAGCAGCGTATTTTTTTTGTACTAATATAAGCGCTTTTTATGTAATTTGCTTGTATGAACCGTATCGACAGAGTTTCGGCTATTTTAATTCAATTGCAATCGCGCAGGGTGGTAAAGGCTGCAGATATTGCCGAACGGTTCAACATCAGTCTGCGTACGGTTTACCGGGATGTAAAAACACTCGAAGAAGCAGGTATTCCCATAATAGGCGAGGCCGGTATAGGTTACTCCATTATGGATGGCTACCGGTTGCCGCCTGTAATGTTTACCCGTGAAGAAGCTACCGCCTTTTTAACCGCTGAAAAGTTTATTGAGAAGCTTACCGACAGCTCAACCATGGAGCATCATAAATCGGCCATGTACAAGATAAGGGCCATATTACGTACCGCCGAAAAGAATTTGCTGGAGGATATTGACAATAGCATAGAGGTGTTTAAAAGCCATAGCCAATTGCGTGTTGACAATAAGGACCATTTGCAGAAGCTATTGCTCGGTATAGCGCAAAAAAATGTTTTACGCATTGATTATTTTGCCCACCATAGCCAGGAACAAACCAAAAGAGAAGTTGAACCGATTGGTGTTTTTTATAAGGATAGCTATTGGCACCTCATCGCGTTTTGCCGGATGCGGAACGACTACCGCGACTTCAGGATCGATCGTATCAGCCGGCTTGAAGTAACCGATATGATTTTTAAAAATAAGCATCCTACGTTAAAGGATTATATAAAGCAAACCGCTAAAGAGCAGGAATTAGACCTCGTTGTGATGCGTGTTGACAAATCAATTTACAGGCATTTGGAATACCAAAAATATTACAGCGGTTTTGTTTCTGAAAAAACAGTTGGCGACCAAATTGAAATGACATTCCTAACCGCTTCGTTGGCAGGTTTTGCCCGCTGGTTCATGATGTTTGGCGACCAGGCCGAAATTGTAAGCCCGGATAGTTTAAGGGAACGGATCGCAGTGATTGCGGCTTCGATTGCGCAAAAAAACCTTCAGTTAACAAATGCCTGCTGACATACAGTTGTCATTGAGAAGTTTTTAATTTGTAAAAAAAGCCATGGAAAATTTAACATTAAAGACGACTATCACCTTCGAAGCCCCGATTTCAAAAGTTTGGAGCGGGCTTACCGACCCGGCTATTGTAAAACAATATTTTTTTGGAACCAACTTAAGGTCCGATTGGAAAGTTGGCAGTCCGATAACTTTCAGCGGCGAATGGGAGGGAAAGACTTATACGGATGGTGGTATTATCCTCGACATAGATCCGCCGCGGTTGTTAAAATACACTTACTGGAGCAGCATGTCGGGTACCGCCGATAAGCCGGAGAATTATAACAATATTACTTATGAGCTTACCGAAGCTGATGGCGTCACAACCCTGGTTATTTCACAGGACGGTGTTAAAAGCCAGGAAGCCATGGAACATTCAGCAAATAACTGGCAATCGGTATTTGACGGGTTGAAGAAGATTTTAGCAGAGGGTTAGGGGCTTTGCTTATCGTGTAAAACTTAGCCGTTTACCCGATTCGTTTTCAATTAAGTTCCCGTTCTCATATACAATATTGCCGGAAACAAGAGTGGCAGTTATTTTAGATTGAAAGGATGTCCCTTCAAACGGGCTCCATTTACATTTGTAAAGGATATTATCCTTACTAACCGTCCATGGAGCCTTTAAATTAACCAGCACCAGGTCGGCCCAGTAACCTTCGCGGATAAAGCCCCGGTTTTCGATTTGAAAACAGGTAGCCACGTTATGCGCCATTTTTTCGGCGATTTGTTCCAGACTTATTTTGCCCTGGTGGTGCAATTCCAGCATGGCAGGCAATGCATGCTGTACCAACGGCCCGCCTGACGGCGCTTGCAAATAAGGCTTTGATTTTTCCTCTAAAGTGTGCGGGGCATGATCGGTGGCGATTACATCAATACGCCCGTTTAATACCGCTTTTAGTATCGCGTCCCGGTCCTGTCCGGTCTTCACGGCAGGGTTCCATTTGATCAGGTTGCCTTTGGACTCGTAGTCTTTATCGCTAAACCACAGATGATGAATACAGGCTTCAGCCGTAATTTTTTTATCCTTTAACGGGATGGTATTATCAAATAAGTAAGTTTCCTTTCCTGTGGATATGTGCAGAATATGCAAGCGCGTACCATGCTTTTTTGCCAGCTCAACAGCCATTGATGAGGAAAGATAGCACGCTTCCTCGCTGCGGATCTTCGGATGCAGCCTTACCGGGATATTTTCGCCTAATAATTGTTTGTAATGCTCCAGGTTGCTTTGAATGGTCGCTTCATCCTCGCAATGCGTGGCAATCAGCATGGGCGACTGCGCGAAAAGGTTTTCGAGCGTGGCCGGGTTGTCCACCAGCATGTTGCCGGTTGATGATCCCATAAAAACTTTTATCCCGCAAACGTTTTTAGCATCTGTGCGCAATACTTCGTCGAGGTTATCATTTGAGGCGCCCATGAAAAAGGAATAATTCGCCAGTGAAGTTCTTGCCGCAACCCGGTATTTATCTTCCAGCAATTGCTGCGTCAGCGTGTTGGGAACTGTGTTTGGCATTTCCATAAAGGAAGTAATACCCCCCGCGACGGCCGCCCTCGATTCCGAAAAAATAGTGCCCTTATGCGTCAGTCCCGGTTCGCGGAAATGCACCTGGTCGTCAATGCAGCCGGGAAAAAGATGTAAACCTTCGGCGTTGATCTCCCTGTCGGCAGCGGCATCAATTTGTTTGCCGATGCGTTCGATCAATCCATCCTTCACCAAAACGTCGGCAACAAATTGCTTATTCTCATTAATTACGGTGGCTGATTTGATCAGGATAGACGGCATGGCACAAATATAAGTTTAATGTCTGAAAAGTTGAGGCCGGCGGTATGAGCCGGAGCGGGTAAATTTCAAAAGATGTATTGTATCACTGATACAACAGATACAACAGATACAACAGATACAACGGATACAAGAGATACAACAGATACACCTAAAGTAAATACACCATAAAACAGCAATTATATAAACTAAACGATTTGAAAATTAATGATCGAACCGGAAATCTGCGATCAAAACCTTCGGACCTCACATTCAAACTCCTTCCACATTAATCCTTTCTGACTTTACCGACTTTTTTGACTTTCCGGACTTTCGGATTCAAAAAACCTATCTTTGCCGCATGGCGGTATCTTTCGACGAATTTAAATTTAACCGGCAAATTTTGAATGCCATTGCAGATGCCGGTTACACCGAAGCTACGCCTATCCAGCAAAAAGCTATCCCGCCTATTTTGAATGGGCAGGATGTAATGGGCATAGCGCAAACCGGTACCGGCAAAACAGCCGCGTATGTTTTGCCTATCCTGATGAAGCTTAAATACGCGCAGGGCGATCACGCCCGCGCGCTTATCATTTCCCCGACGAGGGAATTGGCCATGCAGATAGAGGAAAATATAAAAACCTTCGCCGCGAATACTGACTTACGGGTAGTGGTATTATACGGCGGCCTCGGCCCCAAAACGCAGATCGAGCAGATAAATAAAGGTGTGGATATTATCGTAGCCACGCCCGGCCGGTTTATGGATATTTACCTTGCCGGCCATATCGTTACCAAAACTTTACAGGTTTTGGTTTTGGACGAGGCGGATAAAATGATGGATATGGGCTTTATGCCCCAGGTGAACCGGATATTGGAAGTAGTGCCGGTAAAAAGGCAGAATTTGCTTTTTTCGGCTACTATGTCCGATAAGATACACGAGCTTTCAAATAATTTCCTGGAGTTTCCGACTGTTATCGAGGTAACACCGCAGGCCACGCCGGCGCAAACCGTTAACCAGCATTTATATTACGTGCCGAATGTTAAAACCAAGATAAACCTGCTTAAAAAGCTGCTCGACAAAGAAGATGACATCAAAAAACTGATGATCTTTTGTAAGACCCGGGTAGCCGCTGAAGATGTTTATAAATTTTTGCTGCGCAAATTCGGTGATAAGGAAGTGAAGGTACTGCATGCCAACAAAGGGCAAAATACACGTATCAATGCAATAAATGCCTTCAAAAACGACGAGGTTAAAATATTGGTGGCTACGGACGTCGCTTCGCGCGGTATTGATGTGAGCGATGTAAGCCATGTGATAAATTTTGATGTGCCGGTGGTAATCGAGGATTATGTTCACCGTATCGGGCGTACAGGGCGGGCATACCAGTCGGGCGAGGCGATAACGTTTTGCAGTCCTTCCGAGGAGTATTATGTCAGGAAGATCGAGAAGCTCATCAGGCAGCAGGTGCCCGTAATGGAGATCCCCGCGGATGTATTTATCGAGGCAACGCCTTACGAAGAAAAGCAGGACCAGGCCAAAGAGATCGACATGCAAAAGCGGCGCGACGACCCTGATTTTAAAGGCGCGTTCCACGAAAAGAAAACGCTGAACCAAAGGAAAAAATTTGACGCCGCCAAGGCAAAAACAAACCACGACCCAAAGCAGGGAAGGCGAGGCAGGTCAGGATCAAACAGGAAGAAACGTTAAATTTATAGAGAGACTTACGAAGTTTAAAAAACTTTGTAAGTCTGCTGATGAACAATACCACACATGAAGCTACGCATTACACCCCTCAACTTTGCCAGTGCATTTTTCCTGGTGACAGCCGTTTACTGCTGGATATATGGCGTAAAAATTTCGGGCTACCAGTTTAAGCACATGAGCGGTACTATCGGCGGAATATTTATTCTATTTGCAGTCGTAGTGTCATTTATGGATATTTTGTTCCGTAATTTTTTCTACGAGATCAAAAAGTTATGGATTGTAGAGCTAAGCTTTATAACTTTGGCGGTTATTATATTTTTACTTGTTAAATAAATTAAATGAAGACAGCTGAGATTAAGCTTACGATACAACTTGACGATAGTAACGTTCCCGAAAGCATAATATGGGAATCAACCGACGCCGAAAATAAAGAGGCTATGCCTGTAAAATCAATGATGCTGGCGTTATGGGATCAAAGCTATAAAAACACCCTGCGTATCGACCTGTGGACCAAGGATATGCCGGTTGACGAAATGAAACGGTTTTTTTATGAAACCCTGCAAACCATGGGCGACAGCTTTTTACGTGCCACTGGCGAAACGAACATTGTTGAAGACCTGCGCGACTACTGCGCCCATTTTGCCGATAAAATGGAAATAAGCCAGAAATAAAAATGCGTCTTAGTAACTTCGTATCCTTTGCCGGTTTTGTTATGCTGCTCGTGGCAACATACTGCCCCATCCTGCGTCCGTTCCATTTGATCAACTGGAATGTTTACGATGCCAATAAGCCTTATGGCATTCTTGTTTTATTGGTTGCGGTAGTGGGTGTGATCGGCACGGTGTTTAACCAGGTAAAAATAATCCGCTTCGCTGCATGGCTTTCACTCGCTTTAGTTATGTTATTATATCTGCTGGCGCTATTGAAGATCCACACTTCGTTTAGCTTTATACCTTTCCATTCTGTTGAAAACTTCGTGGCGCGGCAAATCAAATTCAAATGGGGCTGGTACCTGTTGTTGGCCGGCCCTGTGCTGGCGTTATTGGGTGTCCTCTCTTCGGGAAAAACTGCAGGTAAATAGAATCAGGAGCGAGGAAGTAAGAACCAGGAACCAGGAACCAAGAAACAAGAGCCCAGAAGTACAGCCCACAAGCATAAGGCCGGAACGAAACGATTATCATAAAGCACTAAGTCTTGGTTCTTGACTCTTGATTCTTTCCTCCGTTTCATAAAAACAAAACCTTCAATTTTCATGTTCAGCTTTTAATTACCCGTTAATAAACAGGTAGTTGAGGTTATTTTTATTAAGGAACTTATACTAACGTACTTGCCGCATGTTAAAACTTTCCTTTCAGCAACAAATATTAGCCGGGTTTATTTTCTCTTTACTGCTGGTGTTGGGGTATTCCATTTCTCATATACCAGTATAAACAGCCTGCAGAAAAAAGCGAGTATCATTGACCACTCCGAGTCGGTTGTTAAAGCGGCAAATACAGTGCAATTATTATTGCTGAACGGGGAAACCGGGCAGCTGGGATATGTCGCTACCGGAAAGGACGTATTTCTTGAACCATATAACAATTCAGTTTTCCGGGTTAGCGCTATTTTAACGGAATTACAGGTACTGGCCGCGGACAATCCTGCCCAGGTGCGAAACGTAGATTCCCTTTCGCGTTTTGCCGGGTTAAAAACCAGCGAGCTTAATAATATAGTTTATGTATCCCGTTTATACGGCCTTGATTCGGCCCGCAAAGAAATAGCTGCCACAACCGGTAAATATGATATGGATAAAGTGCGCTTCTATGTAAAGCGTATTGTTAACGAAGAGAACAACCAGTTAAAGGCCAAAAAGGTATCATCCGATAACGCGTCTAACGTAACGACAGACGCCATTATCATAAGCGCCATAATTATTATCTGTATCGTTTTGTCGCTGTTCTATTATATTCAAATGTCCTTCCAGAAACTGCAAAAAAGCGAGGGAAATTTCCGGCTGACAAATATTGAGCTTACAAAGGTACTGGCCGAAGATAAAGCCAAAAACTGGCTGCTGACCGGCACCAGTTTACTCAACGAAAAAATTCAGGGCCAACAAACCGAAAAAGAATTGGCAGGAAACATCCTAACAGAAATATGCAGCTATGCCGGGGCAATAAAAGGAACATTTTATTTGTATAAGGAGGAATCCGAAACCCTTGAGTTATCGGCATCTTATGCTATTCATGATCCTGACCTGCTTAAGGGCGCTATAAAATTTGATGAAACGATTATCGGACAAGCGGCGAACG
The DNA here is from genome assembly GCA_028288125.1 of Mucilaginibacter sp. Lineage (GTDB taxonomy): Bacteria > Bacteroidota > Bacteroidia > Sphingobacteriales > Sphingobacteriaceae > Mucilaginibacter. Next base: position 37,574 of record JAQBOH010000033.1, on the reverse strand, counting down.
ATAAAAAAACTGTAATCGTTAAGGGCGAATTAAATAGCGTAACCAAAAGCATTTCATCTGCCCGCCCAAGCCCGACAGAAAGCTTTATTGTGCCGTTCTTTTTTGATAAAAAACTAACCGGCATTATGGAGGTCGCTTTTTATAGCGAACCGGATAGAAGCAAGAAACAATACATTTTAATGGTGGCCGATGCCATAGGCATAGCCATAAATACTGCCCGGGCCCGTACCATTATGCACGACCTGTTACGCCGCGTTCAGCAACAAGCGGAAGAACTGGAAACCCAGCATGAAGAAATGCGGCATACCAATAAGGAATTGCTCAGCAAAACGAGAATGCTCCAGGCATCGCAGGAAGAATTGAAATCGCGGCAGGACGAGTTGCGGCATACCAATGCCGACCTGGAAGAAAAAGCAAATTTGCTTAGTGAAAAAAACCTGGCCATTGAAGAGGCCCGCCAGGCTATAGCTTCCAAGGTACAGGAGCTGGAGACCACGAGCAAATACAAATCGGAGTTTTTAGCCAATATGAGCCACGAGCTGAGGACGCCGTTAAACAGCATCATGGTACTGGCACAGGTGCTGCGTGATAATAAACCGGCAAACCTTACCGCCGACCAGATCAAATACGCCAGTGTAATATTGAATGCCGGTAACGACCTGCTTACGCTGATCAATGACATTCTTGATCTTTCAAAGGTTGAATCGGGCAAGATGGAGGTACACAATGAAACAGTAAAGCTGCGCGAAATTTTATTTGATATGGAAATGCTGTTTGCCGAAATTGCAGCAAAGAAAAAAATAAGGTATACGATCAGCATTGATCAAACGCTTCCTGCTGAACTGTTTACAGATAAAGTAAGGGTTGAGCAGGTTTTGAAAAACCTGCTGAGCAATGCCTTTAAATTTACTCCCGATAATGGGCTGGTGACAGTTAATGTCGTTAAAGGCAGCAAGGATCAAACAATACGTTTTTGTATAAAGGATACCGGTATCGGTATCCCTCATGACAAGCAAAAAGCAATATTCGAGGTTTTTCAGCAAGCCGACGGCTCAACCAGCCGCAAATACGGCGGCACAGGTTTAGGCCTGCCCATCAGCCGCGACTTAGCGGCCTTACTGGGCGGAGAAGTGTCATTAACAAGTGAACCGGGCAAAGGCAGCGAGTTTGTAATGACGTTGCCCTTGAATGCTCATCCCCTGACGGCGGATGACAGCAAGGATACTCCTCAGGCTGAAACGTTAGAACCCCTCACGGCGGTTGTGCTGCCGGTAAAAGAAACAGTTAAAAATATCAAAACGGAACCGTTGGTCATCATCGTAGAGGACGATGAAAATTTCGCCGGCGTTTTGGACGATTACGCCCGCGGTCATGGCTGCCGTTCTTTAATTTTAAATGACGGGACAACGGCAGTTGAAGCGATCAAACAAAATCAACCTGATGCCGTGGTGCTTGATATAAAGTTGCCAGGTAAAAATGGCTGGCAGATTTTAAATGAGCTAAAACGATCAGAAGAAACCCTGCATATACCCGTACACCTCATGTCGGGAGGCGAAGCCGCCAATAACCGGATAGCTAACGAGGGGGCCATAAGTTTTATTAAAAAGCCCGCCAGTGCTACTGACCTCGATAAATTATTCACCGATATGGCTGTGCGAAGCGGAACCATATTTAAACAGGTATTGCTGATAGAGGACAATACAACACAAAGCCGTGCCATATATGAGCTAATGAAAGACAGGGGCATAAGTGTCGACCAGGCCTTTGATGGCGAATCGGCATACAGGATGCTTTACAGGAATGAGTACCAGTGCATTATTCTTGACTTTAACCTGCCTGATATTTCGGGGCTCGACCTTTTAGACAGGATAAAAGAAAACGAGCGTTTTAAAAATGTGCCGGTAATTATAAATACGGCTATTGACCTAGATAAAACTTCATTAAAAAGACTGATGCATTATGCCAATGCAATGGTGGTAAAATCCGGCAAGTCGGCAAACAGGCTAACCGATGAGGTAACGTTGTTTTTAAACCGGATCAATGAAACAAGCGAACTGAAAAAGCGGGTCGCCTCTTCCGCGAAAGATGCCATAGGCAAAAAGGATAAAAATGCGATAAAAGGAAAAAAAATACTGATAGTTGATGATGACATGCGCAATATTTTTGCCTTGAGCGGCGCATTGAAAAATCACGGCATGCATATCGAAATAGCCAACGATGGATTGGAAGCCGTAAACAAGCTGGAGGAGGTGCCGGGTATTGATATAGTGCTGATGGATATTATGATGCCAAAAATGGATGGCTATGAAGCTACCAGGCACATCCGGAGCCGCAGCAAATGGATAAAGCTGCCGGTAATAGCCTTAACGGCCAAAGCGATGATCAATGATCGCGAAAAATGTATAGCCGCTGGGGCCAATGATTATATCACCAAGCCCGTTGATGTTGACAAGTTAGTTTCGCTGATGGAATTGTGGATGGAGGATTAGTTAAGTACTGAGTCTGAAGTCAGGAGGCGTATTATTCAAGGATTATAACGCAGGCTCTTCGTCATATAATCTGCAAGCTATTGAACAAATGACCTGCCTTTTGGCATCAGTCGGGTCACAATAGGCCAATGAACTATTAAACCAATGCACCAATGAACTAATGCACCAATGAGCCATTGAACCAATAAACTAATGAACTACATTTGCTGAATGCAGCTCGTTAACCAAACCTGGGATCTTTTTAAAAAGGAAATTGTATTGGAGTGGCGTTCTAAATACGCCTTTAACGGCGTACTGCTGTACGTAGTGTCAACCGTTTTTATTTGCTATATCGCCTTTAACTTAAACCCAGGTTTTACGGGGACCAGTGGTTACCCTATTGTATGGAATGTTTTGTTTTGGATCATTATGCTGTTTGCTTCGGTTAACGCGATAGCGAAAAGCTTTATGCAGGAGAGCAAAGGCCGCTTATTATATTATTATTCCATTGCCGGCCCGCAGGCAATTATCCTATCCAAAACCATTTATAACGTATTGCTGATGTCGCTGCTCAGCCTGCTGGCTTTATTGGCTTACCGGGTGTTTTTTGTGAATACCATCGGCGACCCGCTTTTTTATTTTTTAACGGTGCTGTTAGGAAGCCTTAGCTTTTCCACCGTTTTCACCATGATATCAGCCATTGCTTCAAAAGCCGGAAATAATGGTACGCTCATGGCTATTTTAAGTTTCCCGGTTATTATCCCCGTTATTTTGCTGCTTATCCGCTTGAGCAAAAACGCCATGGATGGCATCGACCGCAGTTTCAGCTACGGTAATTTCGGCGTGCTGCTGGCTATCAATGCCATTGTTATTGCCACCTCGCTTTTGTTGTTCCCGTATTTATGGCGGGATTAAAGCAGTCGGTAAAGTCCGGGAAGTAAAAATTCTGCTGGAAACTTTCAGACACAGGACTTTTCCAACTTTCCCCTTATCTTAGCAGCGCAAAATTTAATAGAATTTTCGATGCGATTCCCCTGGCTCATCATTTTTATTTTATTATTTCCGTTTGTTGCCCTGGCGCAAACCGGTGTAATAACGGGCACGGTAACACAGGAGGGGACATCCAAACCATTGCCGCGGGCCAGTGTCTTTTTAAGTAACTCTTCAGTTGGAACGGCTACCGCCGAAAACGGAACCTTTGCCTTGCGGGATATCAGGCCCGGCCAATATACGTTGGTGGTAACAATACTAGGGTATGAAAATTATACTAAGACAATTCTGGTCGGGCGCGAGCCGATAAAAATGAATATTGAATTAGCGGCAAAGCCCTTAATGCTGAGGGAGGTTGTTATTTCGTCGGCCGCCGACTGGAAAAAAAATTATGCCGCATTTAAAAAGGACTTTATCGGGATTGATGAAAACGCTAAATATTGTGTGATCAATAATCCCCATATCCTTAATTTAACATACAATCCTACCAGGCAAATTTTACATGCCGATGCCGATGAGTTTTTAATTATTGAGAACAAGGCGCTTGGTTACAAGGTAAAATTTTTACTGAATGATTTCAACATCGATAAAATATCCGGCATAATTTCCAGGCAGGGCCAGCAGGTTTTTGAAGAGTTGCCCGGGACCGAAGCGCAAAAGAAAAAATGGCATTTAAAGCGGGAGGAAGCATACTATGGCTCGGCAATGCATTTTTACCGCTCGCTATATACAGATAAATTAGTGGGGGAGGGGTTTATGATGTACACGCTGAAACGCGCTCCTAACCCCGAAAGGCCACCGGAAGACATGATCAAGCGTAAAATTAAAATGTTTTATGATGAGCGAAGAAATGATTCATTAAAGTATTGGACCGGGCTGGCCAACTTGTCCAGGTATGCCAAAGAAAAACTGAACCGGGAGCCATTGCAGCAGAGTGACGTTTTGATCAGAACCCAGCAGCAGGGGATATACGCCATTCACTTTTCCGACTATTTATACGTGGTTTACACAAAAAAGCGTGATGAGGTTTATAATAAAGATTTGTACCGTCCGCTTGATATGCCCAATTACGAAACAACTATTGTGACGCTATTTAGTCCGTATACCCTGTTTGATATGAACGGGATAATAGTGGATAACGCGCCGCTATACGAAGGCTCGTGGGCAAAAGCGCGGCTTTCTGATTTGTTGCCGGTAGATTATGTGCCGGATGTAAAATGATTTTTTTAAAACAACTATGCAGCCTGGCGGGAGCCGGTTTTTTATCACTTAATCCAACTCAATCAACCATTCACTTAATCAACTTATTCACCTATCTTTACCCGCGTAAATCATATGAAATTTATATATCAAACCTGGTGGAAAGTATTGGCGGTAGCCGTCATCTTTTATACGCTGGTAGCCGGGTTTTTATTAGGTGTGCCAAAGCTACCCATTCTGCACGAAACAATCAGGAACACCTATTTTCATGTGCCCATGTGGATTGCCATGTTTACGGTTTTCACGATATCCGTTATTTACAGCATCAGGTATCTAAGTACCGGTAAAGAAGAATATGATTTGGCTGCTGTTGAATGCGTTAATACCGGAACTTTTTTTTATGTTTTGGGATTGGTAACAGGTATGATATGGGCCAAATATACCTGGGGCGAATTTTGGAGCAACGATCCTAAACAAAACAGCGCCGCCATAGCCTTTTTACTTTACTGTGCTTATGCGGTACTGCGTAATTCTATCGACGAGGAGCAAAAACGCGCCAAAATATCTGCCATCTATAATATTTTCGCTTTCCCGATAATGGTTGTGCTGATCATGGTACTACCGCGGATGACCGATTCACTGCATCCCGGTAACGGCGGCAACCCTGCATTTGGCAAACTGGATATGGATAACCGGATGCGCATTGTGTTGTATCCCGCTTTTATTGCCTGGAGTTTCATCGCGATATGGATTGCTTCCCTGCGTTACCGTATCCGTCTAATTGAATATAAAAGGAACGAAATAAATTAATATGAGAAAGCTAGCTTTTTTTGTGTTTTTGCTTTTAGGATATACCGCTGCTTTCGCGCAGGCGCAATCTGTTGAAATGGCCGATACGATGCGCAGCTCGGGTAAAATTTACGTAGTGATAGTTACCATCATTATCATTTTCGCGGGTCTTGCTATCTATTTATTTGCCATCGACAGGCGATTGAAAAAGATCGAAAAGAATAAATAACTCCGGAAGCAACTAGTGTTAAACATTGACACAAATAATGCGTTAAACAGTATATAGAAAACAGACCAATAATATATTTGCGATATTGATAAAAAATGTGGCATTTTTGGACGTTTTTTTAACATTTTAATAATTACTGGAGAAATTTATGATTAGTGATACTTTGATTGCCGAAAACGATACTCACTTTTTTGGTGATGTATGTAAGAATTTTGATTATGCCGCTCAATTTACCCAACATGATGCCGGGTTGCTCGACCAGATAAAGTCCTGTAACAGCGTTTACCGGTTCCGCTTCCCGATACGCAGGGGCAATGGCTTTGAAGTGATTGACGCCTGGCGTGTAGAGCACTCTCAGCACCAGTCGCCAACCAAAGGGGGGATACGATACAGCGAAATGGTTAACGAAGATGAGGTGATGGCCCTGGCCGCGCTGATGACCTATAAATGCGCGATTGTGAACGTGCCCTTCGGCGGTGCTAAAGGCGGCATTCGTATAAATCCTAAAAATTATACCCTTACCGAGCTTGAGAATATTACCCGCCGTTATACGGTTGAGTTGATCAAGAAAAATTTTATCGGCCCCAGTATTGACGTACCTGCCCCTGATTATGGTTCGGGCGAGCGCGAAATGAGCTGGATCGCCGATACCTACGCCACCATGAACCCGGGCCAGCTGGACGCTATGGGCGCCGTAACAGGCAAACCCATTGCATTGCACGGCATAGCGGGCCGCCGCGAAGCTACTGGAAGGGGGGTGGCAATTGCCATACGCGAGTGCGTGAATGTGGGTGAGGATATGAAAAAAATTGGCCTGCTGCCCGGCATTTCAGGTAAAAAGGTGATTGTGCAGGGATTAGGTAATGTTGGTTTTTATTCGGCGAAGTTCCTGTCTGAATTTGGCGCCATCGTAGTAGGCTTATGTGAATTTGAAGGTGCTATTTACAATGCCGACGGTTTAGATGTTGAGGCCGTTTTTCAGCATCGCAAAGCCACAGGCTCAATCCTGGGTTACCCGGGTGCTAAAAAGGAATTTAAAAATTCGGCCGAAGGTTTGGAACAGCCTTGTGATATTTTGGTGCCCGCCGCGCTGGAAAACCAGATAACGGAGGCCAACGTAGGGCGGATAAAGGCAAAAATTATTGCCGAAGGCGCCAACGGGCCTACCTCGCCCGAAGCGGAAGCAATATTTTATCAAAATGGCGGCCTTATCATTCCGGATATGTATGTCAACGCCGGCGGTGTTACGGTTTCGTATTTCGAGTGGCTTAAAAACCTTTCGCATGTCGCATTCGGACGTATGAACAGGCGTTTCGAAGAAACAGCCAATACCAACCTCGTTAACATGGTTGAAGGCATTACCGGCGTAGCGTTAACCCCGCTTCAGCGGTCGACCATCGTTAAAGGCGCGTCTGAACTGGAACTGGTAAACTCCGGCCTGGAAGACACCATGATCCGTTCGTACCACGAAATAAGGGAAACTTTTAAAACGATCGACAAGATCGATACGCTGCGCACTGCCGCTTTTGTAGGCGCTATCAATAAAATCGCGGTGTCCTACCAAAATTTAGGCGTTTGGCCATAATTAAACACTATTTGTATTAATATATACATGTGGCTGATTATTTAATGATCAGCCATTTTTTTTTAATGTAACAGATATTGGCTAAAATTTCATTATAACTTTTTTAATATCATGCATTTGAACTTAACTCGTTATCTTTATGCTGATAATTAGATGAGGGGATTGAAATTTTTATTTATACTATTAATATTCACCGGTTTCAAATGCTTGGGCCAGGCGCCAAATATAGGATTTGAAGATGGTACATTTAATCAATGGAATTGTTACATCGGCGGGGTAGACCCCCTGGGCAATGTCAATGTATCCCTTTCAGGCCCTATTAATAACAGGCATACTATAATTGACAAGTCATCTGCCAATAAGCTCGATCCGTATGGCGGGTTTCATATTCTTTGTCCCAATGGAAGTAAATATTCCATCCGGTTAGGTAATTCTGATACGGGGCGACAGGCCGAGCGGGTTACTTATACATTAACCGTTCCTAAAGGTATTTCATATAGTATTATTTTAAATTATGCTGTAGTGCTTCAAAATCCGGGACATGCATCATTTGAGCAACCAAGGTTTACAGCAAAGATATACGACGTAACCGACGACAAATATCTCTACTGTCCGGCATTTGACTTTATAGCATCTTCAGATTTGCCTGGCTTTAAACCAGGATCTAGAGAAGTAACTTATAAGGATTGGACAGCAGCAACGATTAACCTAAGCGCATATCCGGGGAAAACAGTGCGTTTAGAATTTACGACCAATGATTGTACCCGGGGTGGTCATTTTGGTTATGCCTATCTTGATGTAAATGAAAATGTAGGTTCGCCAATTACAGGCAATGCCTACTGTATAGGGCAAAACTCCGTAACATTAAGCGCACCTTATGGTTTTGCGGGGTATACCTGGTATAACGCCGATATGTCGAAAGCGGTTGCGGAAGGGCGAACTTTCAAAATATCCCCCGCACCGCCTGATATGACAAAATATGCAGTCGTTGTTTTCCCATATAACGGATTAGGCTGTGTAGATACGCTTTATACCACGGTTAATAAAATTGATAACGGGTTTAAATTGCAGCTTGCTGATACTGTATTTGGCTGCCCCGCCACGGGTGTCGATCTTACTGTTGGGGGCGTCACGTCCGGCAGCAGCCCGGGAATGACATATAGTTATTATCTCGACCCGCTGGCTGTAAGTTATTTACCGAACCCCGATAAAGTGATGGCTTCAGGCGTATACTATATCCAGGGGATAAATACCGAAGGATGTATGAATATATTACCGGTAACGGTGATTATAGATCCACCGGTTATTGATGTTGTCGATCCGCAGCCGGTTAATTTTCCGGCGGTAGTTGATCTTTCAACCAGTTATGTTCATTACCCCGGTTTTACATACAATTATTACAGTGATGCCAAGGGAACTAAACCTGTTGCAAATTTTTCAGCAATAAAAGCCAGCGGAACATATTTTATTAAAGCAATAAACAAAACAGGCTGTGATACCATCGTCAGGGTTAATGCCACTGTTGATCCGCCTCCATACACAATAACCGCTCCCAATACTTTTACGCCCAATAATGACGGTATAAATGATTATTTTAATGTTTCGGTTATAGGTTACATTAGGTTTGATTATTTAAAAATTTATAATCGCTATGGGCAAATTGTATTTTCCACTACCTCTGTCAATGAAAACTGGGACGGAAAACTAAACGGGAAGCCGGTGGACGCCGGAACATATTACTGGGTGTTTGAAGCGACAAATGATTATTATCATAGTCACATTGTTAAATCGGGTTCAATTACTTTGTTGAGATAGATAGGGGTAATTATAAAATACTACTTTTAGTCAAAAAGGAACAGATAGGAATGAAAATTTTAGGTGTAGCGGTACTCGTTTTATTGTTTGGCCAGCAACTTTTTGCACAGAGGTTCACTGATGATTTTCAGTCTATTTATTTAATGAAAAGCGGGGGTGCCGAAATTGTTTTTTCCAGTAATACACATTCCATTACATTAAATATTGATTCAAAAGAGATCAAATCAACAGACAGGCCCGGCTCAATTATCGTTGATAATAAAATGCTGCAATACGGGTTAGTTGCCGATACCACGCTGCAAAAAAATCAAAGCGCCGGGACAGATCAAAAAGATCAGTTACTCGCTTTTTTGAAACGTCGGTTAAGCTATTCTAAACGCCAATTGAAACAGCATTATACTCATTCCGGTCACGACTGGCAGGTTATCAACAATAAAACTTACCTTTTGTGGTACTATGATCTTCCGGGCGAATATGGTTCGCTCCTAAAGCAAATTAATCTTAGTACGGTATGTTTTTCACATATTTTAAACTTAACCATTTTTTCAAATGCCGATGATAAAGCCTTGCTGGTTGAAATAGCGCAAACTTTAAAACAAAATGATTTTAAGATCGACTTCGATGCACAGTTTAAAGCGCTAAACCGCAAATAACCGCTGGCCGTTTCCAAAGGAGACGGCTTCACCTTTCACCTTTCACCTTTTGCCTTTTGCCTTTAACCTTCCTTCAATATCAGGTAAAAAGCCTGTTACTATCCCAATAAGGGGAAGAAAGGCGCAAACTTTAAACACGTAGGTAATGCTGGTATGATCGGCCAGTACGCCAAGCAGTGCGGAACCAAGGCCGCCCATGCCGAAAGCGAGCCCGAAAAACAGGCCCGACACCGTGCCGACCTTGCCGGGTACCAGTTCCTGGGCATATACTACAATAGCTGAAAAAGCCGAGGAAAGGATGATACCGATGATCACGGATAAGGCCACCGTCCAGAAAAGATCGGCATAAGGAAGCATCAGTGTAAACGGCGCTACGCCCAATATGGAAAACCAGATCACATATTTACGCCCGAACTTATCGCCGAGATAGCCGCCGATGAGTGTACCCGCCGCGATGGAAGCCAGGAATACGAACAGGTATAGCTGCGATTGCTGTATGGAAAGGTGAAACTTGCCGATAAGGAAAAAAGTAAAGTAGTTGTTCATGCAAGCCAGGTAAAAAAACTTGGAGAATATGAGCAGCAGCAGTACAACCAGCGACCAGACTATTTTTGTTTTAGACAGGTTGAGGTGCGGCTCATCCTTAACGGGATTTTTAGCTTTGCTGTTCAAATGATCTTTATACCATTGACCAACTTTCGACAGGATAATGATGCCGAGCACGGCCGCCAAAATAAACCAGATGATGTACCTTAACCCATTCGGCACTACGATAAGCGCTACGAGCAACGGCCCCACCGCGCTGCCGGTATTGCCGCCGAGCTGAAAGATAGACTGTGCAAGCCCCTTTTTTCCGCCGGAAGCCAGGCGTGCGAGCCGTGACGACTCGGGGTGAAAAATGGACGAACCGATGCCCATTATGGCAACCGCTCCAAGTACGCCAATAAAGCTGGGCGCCAATGACAGCATGACCACACCAACCAGCGACAGTGACATGCCTGCCACCAGGGAATATGGCCGCGGTTTACGATCGGTAAACAACCCTACAAACGGCTGCAGCAGCGACGAGGTAACCTGGAAAGTAAAAGTGATTAGCCCGATCTGTGTAAAGTTTAAATGAAAATTCCTTTTCAGCAAAGGGTATACCGACGGAATGATAGACTGCAGCATATCGTTTAGAAAATGCCCGACGCTAATAGCCATCAGTATTCCGAAAACGGTTTTTTGAACGATTTGCTTTGGAGGTTGTAAGGTGGTTGAGTCCATTATAGAGATAAGAGTGTTGCAAAAATGCGATTTTCAGCTTAATGACAAAATATTTATCTATCCGATCAGGCAATTATTACAATACCGCTTAAATTTTCACGGCGATTAGCTAACTTGGGAATCAATAATTACAGTATTTTTCAGATGGCAAACAGCAGATCCAATAACAACCCGGAGAATCCGCGAAGGAGCTTCTTAAAAACGGCCGCGAAGGGCGGCATAGCGTTATCATTAAGCGGCATCGCGGCAAACGCGTTCGGGCTTCAAAAAATAGCAGTTGATCCAGGCCCCGTTAACGGGGATAGTTTCATTAAGCCTGATCACCTGATCCGGTCAACGCCCGAAAATACCGTTTGGGGATATTACGGGGCTGACGTGCCGCCTGTGGCCAAAATCGAGAACGGCGATATTGCCGAGATACAAACCGTTAATACCACCGGCATAAGCCGTAAAGACCCGGAAGCTTTTTATAAAAGCAATAACCTGCCTATTGACGAACAGGCGCAGGATATAATTAATATCTATAAAAACGTAAAGCCCGAACCTTCCGGGTTAAGCGGGCACCTGCTTACCGGGCCGATTTATATTGAAGGCGCCGAGCCGGGTGATACTCTTGAGGTACGCATACTCGATATTATTTTGCGCAGCAATTATGGTGTAAATGCCGTTTGGCCAAAAGGCGGCGATATTGGGGACGCTGTAACTACACGGGAAAATTTTGTATATAAGTATGATAAGAAGAAAAAAGTGGCTTCGTTTAAAGATGGCCTGGAAATACCTGTTAAACCTTTCTTCGGGGTAATGGCTGTATCGCCCGGGCCGGAAAAAGGCCGGGTAAGCTCCATTCCGCCGGGCTATTATGGCGGCAATATGGATTTAAAACACCTGGTAAAAGGCAGCACCCTCTACCTGCCCGTATCAACCAGGGGCGCATTGTTCACTACCGGCGATTGCCATGCAGCACAGGGCACCGGCGAGATAAGCGGCGTTGCAATTGAGGCATCGCTTACGCTGATAGCAAAGTTTATTGTACGCAAAGATAAGCCCATTAAGCAGGTATGTGCCGAAACGCCTACCCATTTTATCGCGATCGGGCTTGACCCGGATTTGAATACGGCTATGAAAAACGCCGCATCTGAGGCTGTAAATTTTATTAAGGATAATATGGGCTATACGTTTAACGAAGCGTTGTCTATCGCAAGTACAGGGGTTGATTTCGAGGTTACCCAAGTAGTCGACAAAACGCTTGGCGTAAATGCGATGATACCGAAATCAATATTCACCAATAAGAAATTTCCGTATTGGGAAGGGTAATTCAATAAAAATAAATTTATTCTCTTATTTCCCCTCTTTACCGCTTGCGGTAGAGAGGGTGGTCGAGCGTAGCGTAGTCGGGGTGAGTAAATATACGAGCGACATTGATAATTTATTAATAATCGGTAAGTTAGCTTTCTATAACCCCCTTATAATTATGAAATTAAAACGCTCCAACCCCTGCCGCCTCATTTTTGGCCTTTTACTATTCGCTCCCGTTTTTTTAAAGGCCCAGGACAGACCGTTCGGCAAAACTTTCGCAACCCGCAGTGAAGTAATGGCGCAGCATGGTATGGCTTGTACCAGCCAGCCGCTTGCCACGCAGGCTGCTATTGACGTGCTGAAACACGGCGGCTCAGCCGTTGACGCTGCCATAGCTGCCAATGCCGTACTGGGTGTGGTTGAACCGCATGTAAATGGCATAGGCGGCGATATTTTCGCGATTGTTTACGAAGCCAAAACCGGCAAGCTGATTGGCCTGAATGGTTCCGGCCGCTCGCCGTACAGCCTGACACTTGAAGAATTTAAAAAACGTGGAATAAAATATATCCCCGCGCTTGGCCCGCTGCCGGTAAACGTGCCGGGCTGCATTGATGGCTGGTTTACACTGCATGGCCGCTTCGGCAAGATGCCGATGGACCGGGTATTGTCATATGCGATTGGTTACGCGCGCAATGGTTTCCCTGTGGCTGACGAGGCAGCGGGCTCGTTGAAAAACATAAAGGTCATTTATGGCAAGTACCCCAATATTGTTGAACTGTATAACCCGGGCGGCAAAATACCCGGCCGGGGCGATATCCGCACCAACCCCGACCTGGCTAATACGCTTGAGAAAATTGCAAAAGGCGGTCGCGATGCTTTTTATAAAGGCGATATAGCGCGCACCATTGACGCGTTTATGAAAAAGAACGGCGGGTTTTTATCGTACCGCGACATGGCCGACCACACTTCGACTTGGGTTGAACCTGTGAGCACCAACTACCGCGGCTATGATGTTTGGGAACTGCCACCCAACGGGCAGGGGATATGTACCCTGCAAATGCTGAACATACTGGAAGGTTTTGATTTTAGTAAGATAACCTGGGGCAGCCCGGAACACATCCATTTATTTGTGGAAGCTAAAAAACTGGCCTTTGAAGACCGCGCCAAATATTACGCCGACCCGGAATTTGCCAAAATTCCGGTTAAGGAACTGATTTCCAAATCATACGCCGCGGAACGCCGCAAGCTGATCAATCCGCACAAGGCTTCGGCGAGTTATGAAGCCGGCAATCCCGCGTTAAAGGACGGGGATACCATTTACCTTACCGTGGCTGATGGCGACGGCAATATGGTGTCGCTTATCCAGAGCAATTACCGCGGCTACGGATCGGGCATGGCGCCTGACGGTTTGGGTTTTACCCTGCAGGACCGCGGACAGTTGTACACGCTGGAGGAAGGACAAAACAATACATACGCGCCGCACAAGCGGCCATTCCATACCATTATCCCGGCGTTTGTAACTAAGGGTGGCAAGCCGTATATGAGCTTTGGTGTAATGGGCGGCAGCTTTCAGCCCCTGGGGCATGTTGAGATACTAATGAACATGATCGACTTTGGTATGAACGCGCAGGAGGCCGGCGACGCGCCGCGAATAGACCACCAGGGCTCATCGGAACCTACCGGCGAAAAAATGCAGGGCGTGGGGATGGTCTACCTGGAATCGGGTTTCCCATACGAAACGATACGCAGCCTGATGTATATGGGGCATAAGATAGGATTTCAAATCCCGGGCAGCTATGGCGGTTACCAGGCCATCCGTTTTGACCCCATTCAAAAAAGTTTACTTCGGCGCATCAGAAAGCCGGAAGGACGGGGAAGCGGCAGGGTGGTGACACGCGAAAACTTACGAAGTTTTTAAAACTTCGTAAGTTTGTTTCTGCATTAAGTTTATTGAATGAAAGTTTATTCTGATAGCTATTATCATCTTTACAACAGAGGCAATAATAAAGAATTGATCTTCTTTGAAGACGACAACTACAATTATTTCCTGAGTCAATTTAAAAAATATGTATCACCGTATTGCGACACATATTCCCATTGTTTAATGCCGAATCACTTTCATTTTTTTATCAGAATAAATGAGGAAACACTTTTTGAAAAAGGGATAAAGAATTTCTTCATTTCTTATTCAAAAGCAATAAACAAGAAATATCATAGGGTAGGAAGTTTATTTCAAGGCAGGTTTAAAGTGTCTGAGATTGTTTCGGACAGTTATTATACAAGCATTATTACTTATATCCATAAAAATCCCGTTGTTGCCGGACTTGTTAACAACATGGAGGATTATAAATATTCGTCCTATTCTGCATATTTATCAGAAAAGGGAACCTCGCTAAACAAGCAGGGGGTATTAGAATGGTTTGGTGGATTAGATAGCTTTATAGAGCATCATAAAGCAGATTTGAATGAACCCGAATTAAATAAATTTTTAAGGCTGTAAAAAACTTACGAAGTTTTTAAAACTTCGTAAGTTTAATTCTTCGTATTCGATCATATCAGGTTCCATGGCAACATACCCGCTCGGCAGTGCAAAAGGCAAATGGATAATGGTTTCGGCCATCCTGGCTTCGGCGATGGCTTTTATTGATGCTACCGCATTGAATGTTGTGCTGCCGTCGCTGCAGAAAAGCCTCAACGCAACAGGTACCGATCTTTTTTGGCTGTTGAATGCTTACCTATTGATGCTGGCTTCGCTTATCCTAATTGGCGGATCTTTAGGCGATAAACTGGGCCGGAAAAAGATATTCATGGCAGGTATTGTCATTTTTATTGCAGGTTCAGCAGCCTGCGGGATGGCGCCGGGCATAATCTATTTGATCGCTTTCAGGATCGTACAGGGTATTGGCGGGGCATTGATGATACCGGGAAGCTTATCGCTGATCTCGTCCTCTATTAACGAAAAGGAGCGGGGAAGAGCGATAGGAACCTGGTCGGCGGTTACGACGATAGTCACAATGGGCGGCCCTGTTTTGGGCGGTGCTTTGGCTGATGCCGGCTTGTGGCGCTTTATCTTTTTTATCAATGTGCCCATCGGCCTGGCAGCGTTAATTATTCTTTGGTTTCAAGTACCCGAAAGCCGCGACACAGACGTCGACAAAGCTGTTGATATTCCCGGAGCTATTACAATTGCTCTTGGACTGGCCCTGCTCACCTTTGGTTTTCTGCGCGTACCTGCAGTTGGCTGGGGTAGTATGCAGGTTATTTGTTCGCTGGGGGCGGGCGTATTATTTTTTATCGCTTTTATTGTTATCCAACGCAAAAGCAGGCATCCGATGATGCCCTTGCAATTGTTTAGCAACCTAACCTTTAGCGGAGCCAACCTGCTCACTTTTTTCCTGTATGCCGGTTTGGGTTCGGGTATGCTGTTCCTGTCGCTGAACCTGGTACAGGTGCAGGGCTACAGCCAGCTGCAATCAGGACTTACATTCTTACCTTTTACTGTCTTAATGGTTGCCATTGCGCGGTTTGCCGGCGGCCTTGCCGACAAATATGGCCCCCGACGGTTACTGATATTAGGCCCGTCGCTAGCCGGGGCAGGACTGCTTGTCCTATCGTTTGTAAAACAAACAAGCGGCCCGTCAGATTACTGGACCACTTTTTTTCCGGGCATCATCGTATTTGGATTGGGCATGTCATTTACTGTGGCACCGCTTACAGCCACTGTAATGGGGTCGGTGAGCGATCATTTTTCGGGCACGGCTTCGGGGGTCAATAATGCCTTAACACGCATTGCAAACGTGTTCGCCAATGCGATATTCGGGGCATTAGCGGTTTTATTCTTTTCGGGCGTATTGCAGGCTGAAATAAAAAATGTCCCCATCAGCGCAAAGGAAAAACAGGCGGTGGTTGCCGAATCGGCTAACCTGGGCAATGCAAAGGTACCCGGCATTATAAATATTTCTCAAAAGCAAAGAATCGAAAAATTGTATCACGCCGGTTTTATCAGCGCTTATCAAAAAATATTAAAACTATCCGCCGCGCTTGGGTTTTTAGCGGCGCTGATGGCTGTTTTTTTTATAAAGGACAGTGTGGTAAAGAAAGAATAAGGGGCTAAAGGGATTGCGTGTTCAGTGCGTTTAAGATGTTCAATGTGTTCATCTCTCAGAAATTGGAACACCACCATAAGCCATAAAAAACCCGGCCAAAATAGACCGGGATTTTCAAAGTGCTCCCGACGAGATTCGAACTCATATCGATGGTACCGGAAACCATAATTCTATCCGTTGAACTACGGGAGCAATAATTTCGTGCAAATATAACTTATTTCCGCGTTTGTGTAAGCTCAAGTTAATTAAACCAGATCAACGGATGGCGGACAGGTAAATTCCTGATCACTTCCTCCCCCTGAGGGTTATGGTCAAGCTTCTCCCATGTTGTAAACCACGCGTTTTCATGGTAAGCATCAGCACCGAATAAAAGGAACGGTTGCGCCACCGGCCAGTTTTCCCAATACATTACGTCCGGCTTTAAAGTCCATTTACTTTTGTCCTGTACAAAAGGATAAAGGAAACTTATGCCTTTTTTTATTGACTTGCCATCCGGCGTTTCAAAATCCCACAAATTATCATTTGGAGTCGACAATATCTGGCAAAGCATGGTCATAGCGTCTAAATTAAAAATGGAATAGCCGTAAGGCTTTGTGCGCGACATTTCTAACGGGAGACTTCCGTCCGCAGCCATTTGAGCAGGCAGTAAAACAGTTTTGTACCTTATCCTCAAAGAATCAAGCAACACCTCGTTATCGCAAAATTTAGCGAATGAAGCTACCTGCATGGCCCAGCAGGTTGAATGGTTATTTTTGGTTACCTTTTCCTGTATGCCCGGCTTGCTGGTTGTCAGCCAGTTAATATATTCGGCAAACCAGTTTTTCAAGCCTGTTAAAGTTTCCGGGTCAAGCGCTTTGGCGCCTTCCATTACAATGATTCCCTGCGCGACCTCCATTAAGTGAATAGTATCTATTATGCCGTAGTTGCGTCCGGTAAATTGCCCCTTTACAGCTTGTGCATACAACAGGTTGGGGTTCATCAGGGTTTCGGGATTGATGAACCAGGCTTTCAAATGAACCACGGCTTGCCTCACGTATTTTTCGTCGCCGGTTATTTTGTAAGCCGAAGCCAAAGCGCCAATGATCTTGCTCAGGCGGATCATTGCTTTTCTGTGCTCAACAAAATTGGCCGGGTTGGTCAGCCCATCCCTGTTTATATAAGGGCCGTCCGGGTTTTTAGGGTCGGGCCAAAAATAATCGGCCTCCGAAAAGAAATCATGGTTACCCCCCGCGCTCCTGGTGCTAAAAGAAGCAGTTACAGTAATGGGTTCCTGTTTCATGGCCCAGGCAGCCTCGGCTAAAATCTGTTTTTTTAAGACTTTCCCGGCAGCTTTTTCTATATCGTACCTTTTTGTTAAAGGTTTTTTATATGAAAAAGCAGGGAGGCTTATGAAGATAATAACCGATAATATGACTGAAAGAAATTTCTTCATATTGATTTACAAGAAAGCTATTTAGCTATAAATAAGATAAATCTATGTATATGTTAATTTCCTGCTTTTTATTTCTTGCTTCTTGGCTCTTGCTTCTTGGCTCTTGAATCTAACCCGCTAAACATTGAACCTGAAATGCATCACATCGCCATCCTGCACAATATAGGTTTTGCCTTCGATGCCAAGCTTACCATTTTCTTTTATGACAGCTTCCGAGCCATTGAATTTTACAAAATCTTCGTATTTGATCACTTCGGCGCGGATAAAGCCTTTTTCAAAATCAGTATGGATAACACCTGCCGCCTGTGGTGCTGTAAAACCTTTGGTAATGGTCCAGGCACGCACTTCCTGTACACCCGCGGTAAAGTAAGTAGCCAGGTTAAGCAATTTATACGCGGCCTTTATCAGCTTGTTTACGCCTGATTCGGCCAGCCCGAGGTCATCCAGGAACATCTGGCGCTCTTCATAGGTTTCAAGCTGGGCTATCTCAGATTCTATTTGCGCGGAGATCACCAAAACTTCAGCATTTTCCTCCTTTACGGCCGCTTTTACCTTTTCGACATAGGCGTTGCCGGTATTGACAGACGCCTCATCTACATTGCAAACATACATTACCGGTTTGGCGGTAAGCAGCCAGATGTCGGCTATGTGTTCCTTATCTTCTTCTGCAACAGGCGCGGTGCGGGCAGATTTACCGGATAACAGGTGGTTTTTGTAAACGGTTAAAGTATCGTACGCTTTTTTCGCTTCCTTATCACCTGTTTTGGCTGCCTTCTCTACCTTCTGCAATTTTTTCTCAACTGAATCAAGGTCTTTAAGCTGAAGCTCGGTATCGATGATCTCCTTGTCGCGGATAGGATCAACAGAGCCGTCAACATGGATCACGTTGTCATTATCAAAACAACGTAAAACGTGGATGATAGCGTTTGTAGAACGTATATTAGCTAAAAACTGGTTACCCAAACCTTCGCCTTTGCTGGCTCCTTTTACCAGTCCGGCTATGTCAACAATCTCAATAACGTTCGGCACCACGTTTTTTGGCTTAACTATTTCAGTAAGCTTTGTCAAACGCTCATCCGGAACAGTGATTACCCCCACATTTGGCTCTATCGTGCAAAACGGAAAGTTGGCTGCCTGTGCCTTTGCATTTGATAAGCAATTAAAAAGTGTTGATTTGCCCACATTCGGCAAACCTACTATACCACATTGTAAACCCATTTATATCAGTTTTAATCCCCTCTGATTTGCTCCGCCAATTGGCGGGAGACTTAAAAAACCCTCCCTTCCGGGGGACGTTGGGACGGGCTTAAAATCCCGCAAAGATAACAGAAAAAAAATGCCTGTAAGTTGGAAAATTAAACGATTTTTGGCTTTGGCGATCGCATGGTAATCAAAATAATAACGATGTAAACACAGGCCTTTATGGAAGAAATGGTTGAACAAATAGAACTATTGCTGGAGCAGCATGATGAAAAACAACTCCGGGAATACCTGAACAACCTCAATATATCAGATGTTGAACAACTGATTGGCGAACTTCCTGAACACGGGCCCCTGTTTATCGAAACACTATCGCTCAACCGCGCCGTGAATGTGTTTAGGATACTGGATTTTCCTGCACAGGAGCGAATATTCAAAAAACTTTCCGGGCAGCGGGTCGCCGGGATAATCAACGAACTTCCTCCGGATGACCGTACTGCCTTTTTCAGCGAGCTTCATGGCGATGCGGTTAAAACGCTGATATTGCACCTGTCGCCCCAGGACCGTAAAGAAACGCTGTCGCTGCTTGGCTATAAGGAAGACAGCGTGGGCCGGTTAATGACCCCTGATTATATCGCCATAAAGAAAACATGGACCGTTGAGCGTGTGCTTTCGCATATTCGCCAGTACGGTAAGGATTCAGAGACGATTGACGTCATTTATGTAATTGACAGTAACGGCGAACTGCTGGACGATATACGGATACGCGAGATATTGTTGGTAAGCCCCGAAACAAAGATCAGTACGCTGATGGATAGCCGGCTAATATCGCTGAATGTGAATGACCCGCAACAAGAGGCCATTAATATATTCAGAATGAATAACCGCGTGGCGCTGCCTGTTACCGACGACGAAAATATTCTGTTGGGGATCGTTACAGTAGATGATATACTCTGGATCGCAAATGAAGAATATACCGAAGACATCCAGAAAATAGGAGGTACCGAAGCGCTGGATGAACCTTACCTGGATATTAACCTATTCAGATTGGTAAAAAAGCGTGTGGGATGGCTGGTTATCCTGTTTTTAGGAGAAATGTTAACGGCTACGGCCATGACATTTTTTGGTGATGAAATTGCCAGATGGGTAGTACTGGCCTATTTCCTTCCCCTGATTATTTCAAGCGGCGGCAACAGCGGCTCGCAGGCGTCCACCCTGATCATCCAGGCAATGGCGCTCGGCGAGTTAACCGTAGCTGATTGGTGGCGGGTTATGCGCCGCGAAATTATTTCGGGATTAATGCTGGGCATAACATTGGGCTTAATAGGCTTTTTGCGGATAACTATTTGGAGCATGTTCAGCTCGATATATGGAAGTGACTGGCTCCTGGTAGCCATAACAGTGGGCTTTGCGCTGGTTGGCGTAGTTTTATGGGGCTCATTGGCGGGTTCAATGCTCCCGCTGGTGTTAAAAAAACTTGGCGCCGACCCTGCTGCCTCATCAGCCCCGTTTGTTGCAACGCTTGTGGACGTAACCGGCCTTATCATTTATTTTAGCATTGCGCTTTCCATTATGCCCCATTAAATAAAATTCAATTGCTTATTTGTGTAGTATTCATACTTTTAGGAAAACTTAAACCTTACACAATGGAGACAAATGATGCGATTGAACAAACTGCCCCTTAGCCGGGTATTGTATTAACTTTAGAAGCACAGGGCTATTTTGTTGAAGCCGGGAAATGGGCTTACTTTTTAAGTATAATCGGGTTTATTATTTGCGGGTTGTTTCTTTTGGTCGCAATTTTTGCCGGGAGTCTTTTTACACGGCTGGCACAAATGCAGCCTGAAAATACCACAGCTGCGTTAATGGCGGGCGCCGGTGGTTTTGTAACTTTTTTATATCCTGATCGATGTAACTTATTTTTTCTTTTCCCTGTATTTGTATCAGTTTGGGTCGAAAATTAAACAAGGTATTAAATTTTCCGATTCCGTAAGCCATGCGCTTGGTAAGTTAAAATCCTTTTTAAATTATGGGGAATCATAACAACCGTTTTGGTTACAATATACGTATGATATTTTTTATTGTTATCGTGGTTGGGATTGGCGCTGCAACCTTATTACATAAGTAACGGCAAATACTACAAACAAAAAAACCTGCATTAAGCAGGTTTTTTTGTTTGCTGGTTTAGCTTTAGTTTAAATTATATTTCAAAAGAAAAATCTTCGTCGGCCGTTTTAGCTACTTCAGGCGCTTCTGTATATTCGTACCGTTTTTCAACAACTTCCTGGTTCGCTTTGATATAGTCGATGGTGTCTTTTAAACCTTCGGCAAATTTTTCAAAGTCTTCTTTGTATAAAAATATCTTGTGTTTGATAAAAACGCCGTCTTCCAAACGCTTCTTGCTTTCGGTAATGGTAACATAATAATCGTTTGACCGTGTTGCCTTTACATCAAAAAAATAAGTTCTCTTCCCGGCTCTCACCTTCTTAGAAAAAACCTCTTCACGCTCTCTGTTTTCAAAATCTCCCATAATAAATTTTAATTGTAATTAGTTTTGGTTGCATAAATATAGATAAATTTTGAAAGTGCAAGTATTAAATTGAATATTATTAAACTTTTTACAAGCTTTTTGAACGTTTTATGGTGATTTAATAAATTCTCAGGCATTTTCTTCTTCCTCAAGCAACTGTTTTTCATGCAATTCAAAATACGTTTTCCTTCGTTCCATTAGGTCCTGGTGGGTGCCCTGTTCAACAATTTGGCCGTTATCTATCACTAAAATCTTATCGGCGTTTTTTATGGTAGATATGCGGTGCGAAATAATAATGCTTGTTTTACCATGCATATTACGACCGAGGTTATTTAATATTTCTTCTTCGGTGCGGGTGTCAACCGCCGAAAGGCAATCATCAAAAATAAGCACACGCGGATGTTTAACGACAGCCCGCGCGATGGAAACACGCTGCTTTTGCCCGCCCGAGAGCGTGATGCCGCGTTCACCTATAAGGGTATCGAAGCCATTCTCAAGTTCCATAATGTTACTGTAAACGGCCGCGTCTTTAGCTGCCTGCTCAACCACAGACATATCAAGAACATCCGCGCTGAATGCAATGTTATTGGCTATAGTATCCGAAAACAAGAAAACTTCCTGCGGCACAAAACCAATTTGGGAGCGGAAACTTTCGAGATTAAGCTGTTTGATGGGTTGCCCGTCAATTAAAATTTCACCGCCAGTTGTGTCGTACATTCGCATAATTAAATTGGCGATAGTTGACTTGCCCGAGCCCGTACGCCCGATTATGGCCACCATTTCGCCGGGGTTGGCCACAAATGAAACGTTAATTAACGCCTGTATACCTGTGTCGGGATAGATAAACGACACGTTATTAAATTCTATCCGGCCTTTAACGATTTGCGCCGGAACATTCGGTGAAATAATTTCAGGTCGCTGATGTAGAAACTCATTGATCCGTTTTTGGGATGCCGCCGCACGCTGAATGAGCGACGTTACCCAGCCTAATGCAATGACAGGGAAAGTAAGCAGGTTAAGGTAAACAATAAACTCGGCAATGTTACCAGATGTTATATTGCCCTTCATTACTTCAATACCGCCGATATAAATGGTAATAACATTGCTCAGGCCAACCAATAGCATCATCAGGGGATAAAACAGCGCCTGTACTTTTACGAGTTCCATTGAGTGGCTTTTGTAATTTTCACTTTCTGCTGCAAAGCTTTTCCGCACATGCCCCTCACGAACATATGACTTGATCACCCGGATGCCTGAAAAATTCTCCTGGACGAAGCTCGACAGTGCCGAGAGCCGCTGTTGTATTTTTTCGCTGCGGAAATGGATAATATTGTTTACGTAGTAAATTATCACAGCCAAAACCGGCAAGGGCAGCACCGAAAATATGGTAAGTCTTACGTTAACGGTAAGCATGGCGTATATCACCATGATAAATAGCACCACTGTATTAATGGTGTACATAATGCCGGGGCCAAGATACATGCGCACCCGGCTTACGTCTTCGGTTACGCGGTTCATCAGGTCGCCGGTATTGTGGCGGCGGTAAAAGGCAAGGGATAATTGCTGATAGTGATTGTATATTTCGTTCTTAAGATCGTATTCGATATGCCGCGACATCAAAATAATAGTTTGCCGCATAAAAAACAGGAACAGCCCGCGCAGCAGGGCCAGTATTAAAACCAGCACGCCAAACAGCAGCAAACTGGAGCCGAATATGTCATATATAACCGGCTGCCTGTCAAACCCCGAGAAAAGCTGGAACATCCCGATATTTTCGGTCACCAGGTCAAATGCGACACGTATAACCTGTGCGGGCAATACCCCAAATACGTTAGAAATGATCACGAACAGCACACCGGGAATGAGCCGCCAGCGATATTTGTAAAAAAATTTATTGAGGTACGCGAGATCTTTCATGTTTTTTAAGTCGGAAAGTCAGCAAAGTCCGAAAGTCCGGGAAGTTCTAAACTGAAAAAATCAAAAGTACAAAGAAGTACCAAAGGCGACAAACTATAACTTTAAACATGCGTCTTCGGACTTTTCTGTCTTTCCCGGACTTTACTGACTAATAAAGACTTTGCAGCAATAAAAAAAACACATACTTTTGTCCGAGCCGAAAAACACTTCACTTTTACTGCTGATGCCTGCCGAAAACCCCAACGAAACGATATTTAGCCAGCTTGAGGCGTACGGGCATAAGAAAGTTGTATTCTGCAACGATCCGGATACCGGATTAAAGGCGATCATCGCTATTCATGACACCACCCTTGGCCCCGCGTTAGGCGGTACCCGCATGTGGGCGTATAAAACCGAGACTGATGCTTTGCATGACGTTCTAAGGTTATCAAAAAGCATGACTTATAAGGCCGCTATAACCGGCTTAAATCTGGGTGGGGGAAAGGCCGTAATTATCGGCGACTCGCGCAAGGATAAAAGTGAAGCTTTACTGCGCAAATTTGGGCGGTACATCAAAAACCTTAACGGGGAATTTATTACGGCGGTGGACGTGGGCACCAATCCGAAGGACATGGAGTATATCCGGATGGAAACCCAGCATGTAACCGGTGTACCCGAAACCATAGGCGGCAGCGGCGATCCTTCGCCCATTACGGCATTAGGCGTTTTTATGGGTATAAAGGCTTGTGTTAAACAGTTGTATGGCAACGATAACTTAACCGGCAGATCAATTATTGTGCAAGGAATCGGCAACGTTGGCGAAAGTTTGGTAAAACTGCTGCGTGACGAAAATGCAAAAGTTTACGCGAGTGATATAAACGAAGAGCGTGTTGGGCAGGTGGCCAAAAAATATGGCGCCGAGGTGGTATCCGCCAATAGCATTTTTGACATTGGCGCCGATATTTATTCGCCATGCGCTTTAGGGGCCACTATTAATACAGAAACGATAAATAAACTCCAGTGCGCTATCATAGCGGGGTCGGCAAATAACCAATTGGAAAATGAAAGTATTCACGGGCGCATGCTGCTTGAGAAAGGTATCTTATTCGCCCCGGATTATGTGATCAACGCGGGCGGTTTGATCAATTGCTATTCCGAATTGATGGGCTTTAGTAAAAAGCGTACATTGCAGCTAACAGAAAATATTTATGAGGCTACGCGAAATGTTTTAAAACTTTCTGGCGCCGAAAGCATTTCTACAATTGACGCGGCGAATAAAATAGCAGAAAAGCGGATTGCAGATATTAAAAAAGTTAAATCAACCTATTAAATAACACAAACAAAGACGTGTTTTGCTTATGGCTGCCGTCTTAAAAATCGTTCTTACAAATGTTAAACCGCAGACACCTCAGGGTAAAAGTTCTACAGTCGTTATACGCTTATCACCAATCGAATAGCGGCGACATTAAACAGCATGAAAAAAATCTGCTGCAAAGTATCGATAAAGTGTATGAAATGTACATCTGGATGCTCTCACTAATTTCGGAAGTTGCCGGTTATGCCTCAACGGACGCCGAGGAACGGGCCAATAAGCATTTGCCTACCGCTGAAGACCTGCATGCCGACGTCAAAATTCTAAGCAATCGTTTCATAACGTCGCTTCAGCAAAATAAAGAATTCCTTTCTGCTGTAAAAAAATATAAGGTTGCCTGGGACTTTGAGCCCGAGCTGGCCAAGTCATTGTTTATTATCCTCAAAAACTCGGAAGAGTATAAGGAATATCTCCGGAAAACAGGCGATACCATACAAACCGATAAAGACATTATTAAATTTATATTCAAAAAGGTAATTTTAAAATCGTCGCTCGCCGAGCAGGTTTTTGAGGATAAATTTATTTACTGGCCGGTTGATAAGGACGTTTTACAAGCCCTGATAGCAAAAACGTTTAAAAACTTTGCATATGACGACCCTGAACAAAACAAGCTTGCCGAGGTTACCGGGAATTGGGAAGAAGACAGGGAGTTTATCGTTAACCTGTTTGAACAAACCATACGGCACAACGATGAATACCAGGAAATGATCGGCCAGAAAACCCAGAACTGGGAGCCCGAACGTATTGCCATGATGGATACATTATTAATGAAAATGGCTATCGCGGAATTTATTAATTTTGCTTCGGTACCTGTAAAGGTTACGATCAATGAGTATCTCGAAATATCCAAGGAGTTTAGCACGCCTAAGAGTAATTCATTTATAAACGGTATCTTAGACAAAATTTTATACGAATTAAAAGCGCAAAATAAAATAAATAAAATAGGCAGAGGATTAATAGAATAACAAATGAAAACACTGTTTATAGGTTTAATAGCTGCAGGAATGTTATTGAGCTCCTGCAATCAATCCGGCAAAGGCTCAACTACGGTTAACACGGCCAACGCTGAAAATGCCCCGGTAATTAAATTTGAAAAAGAAACCTACGATTTCGGTAAGATAAAAACCGGCGATAAGGTTACTTATGATTTTAAATTTAAGAATACCGGGAAATCGCCCCTTATCATTATCGATGCTGTTGCAACGTGCGGATGCACCAAGCCTGTATGGCCCACCGCGCCGGTTAAACCGGGCGAAAGCGGAGCAGTACATGTTACCTTTAACAGCGCCGCTAAAATGGGTTTGCAGGACAAAATGATCACCATCACGGCAAACACTATCCCGTCACAGCATATGGTGCATTTAATTGGCGAAGTAACGGCGAAATAAAAACAATTTATATATAAAATGATAACAACTATTTTATTACAGGCCTCTACAGGTTTTGGCACCCAGCAATTGATCATGTTTGGATTGATCGCGGTGGTTTTTTACTTTTTTATGATACGTCCGCAGGTAAAAAAACAAAAGGACCAAAAGAAATATGTTACCGAGCTGAAAAAAGGCGACAAAGTGATAACAACCGCCGGCATTCATGGCAGAATATCAGAGGTTGCTGAAACCACCTTTTTGGTTGAAACCGAAGGTGGCGCCAAGATAAGGTTTGACAAGTCGGCTATATCTTTAGAAGCCTCAAAGGCGCTGAACACGCCGCCGGCGGTTACGAAATAGACGAGGTAAAAGGCTAAAGGTGAAGGGTGAAGGGTGTTATGATCTTGCCTTTCACCTTTAGCCTTTTACCTTTCACCTAATTCAAAAATGGCAATAATAAAATTATCTGCAATTGAACGCAGACGTGTATCGGCGTTTTTTACCTGCCTGATGCTGGCCATTTTTGCATGGATATTTACTGTTTTGTCCAATCCATACAAATATTCAATTAAAGCGGTACTGGTGTTTAAAAACGCCCCGCAAAAGCGCGCCTTCCATTCATTGCAGTCTGATACGGTGGGTGTTAATTTAACCGGCAGCGGGTGGGATATGTTATTTTCAAAAATGAATGCCGGGAATAGATCTATCCCGGTTGATTTAAGCCAGCTTGAAAATAAAAGCTATGTGGTGCTGAGCTCGCAGTTGGAGCAGATCAACAGCAGGAAAGAGTTTGACCAGCAAATAACCGGTTTTAATCCGGATACGCTTTATTTTGATTTCTCGAACCGGAAGGTTAAAAGAGTCCCTGTAAAGGTAATAACCGCTATACGATATGAACGCCAGTTTTCGCAAGCTGGTGATATTACTATAAATCCCGCCTACGTTATCATCACCGGTCCCGAAAAGGTTATAGATAAAATAGCCGAATGGAGTTCGGATACATTAAAATTGGATAGCGTTGGCGAAACCGTTAAAACGAAGATAAACTTACGCCCTGTAAACGAAGGGAATATGAGTGTTTACCCTGGAAATGTACAGGTGTCGATACCTGTAGATGAGTTTACCGAAAAAGCATTGTTCGTAACGGTTAAATTGATCAATAACCGCAGTTACGATAATGTAAAGATATTTCCGCAGAAGGTTAAAGTAACTTTCACTATTCCGTTAACCAGGTATGCCGAAATTGACGAGGATTTTTTTGAGGCTACTGCCAACCTCGATCTTTGGCGATTGCGCAATTATAAGGTACTGCCGGTAACCATAACAAAGATTCCGAAATATTGTAAGATCGTAAAAATTGAACCCGCAAATGTCGACTTCATTGTAAAAAAGTAATGCTAAAAGTAGGAAAGTAATGCTAAAAGTAGGCTTAACCGGCAATATGGGTAGCGGTAAAACAACCGTCAGCAAGGTATTTGAAATATTGGGCGTGCCTGTTTTTTATGCCGACGATGAGGCAAAGAAAGTAATGGTGACCGACCCGGCGCTTATAGCGGGCCTTAAATCAGCTTTCGGTAATGAGGCTTATTTTGAAGATGGCGCGCTAAACCGGAGATACATTTCGGGCATTGTTTTCAATAACGAGGCTAAGCTAAAAGAGTTAAACGCGCTCGTTCACCCGGCCGTCTTCGGGGCATTTGATGCCTGGGCGGCAAATATTAAAGATGCACCTTATATTGTAAAGGAAGCCGCTTTATTGTTCGAAAGTGATTCGTATACACTGTGCGACTATACCGTTATGGTTCAAGCGCCGCTTGAAGATCGCATAAAACGTGTAATGCAAAGGGACGGACTGAGTCGCGCCGAAGTGGAAAGCCGGAATGCCCAACAATTTTCGGAAGAACAGAAAACCGCGCTGGCCGCCCATATCATTAAAAACGATAACATGCAATTGGTGATTCCCCAGGTATTGGAATTGCACCGCGTTTTTTCGTCAGTAGTCATTGGTCATTAGTCATTCGGAAATTTACAGCTGACTATAAAATAAGCCCAATCTACAAATACCTCAATCAACAGCAAACGCTTAATGCCTCAAGCTTAATATCTAATGACCCAAGACGATTTTGTTACGATAACCCCCAATGGCCTTTACTGTAAATATGGCGATTTTTATATCGACCCTGTACAGCCGATGCCGGTAGCAGTTATTTCCCACGCGCATGCCGACCATGCTGTCAGCGGTAATGATAAGGTATACTGCACCGCCGGCACCGCGGCTTTTATGAAGCTTCGGTATGGTAAAAACGCGGCTAAAGTATTTTACACGCTTCAGTATAATCAGCCTTTTATCATAGGTGGTGTGCAACTCACCTTTATCCCTGCCGGGCACATGCTGGGTTCGGCCCAGGTGCTGATGGAATACGAGGGAGTAAAATATCTCTATACCGGCGATTATAAGCTGCAAGCCGATATTACGTGCGAACCCATTGAATGGGTTACAGCCGACGTATTAATTACCGAAAGCACCTTTGCCGATCCCGCCATATTGCATCCTGATCCCATCGCCGAAATACAAAAGCTTAATGCCATTAAAACAAATATACTGCTCGGCGCCTATGGGCTTGGTAAAAGCCAACGGCTGATCAATCTCATCAATACCTATGCCCCGCAGAAGAAAGTGCTGGTGCACCACCGTATTGTGCCAATAAATGCCATTTACGAGAAAATGGGCTTCCCGCCGGGTAAATACCAGGTGTATGGCCGAAAACTGATGAAAACGCAGGAGGAGTTTGTATATATCGTTCCGCCGTTTACTTTTGACAGCTATATACGGGCAACCGGTGTTACGCGGTTATTTGCTTCCGGGTGGAAGAATTTACAGGTGAACGAGCGTGACACCTTGTTTATTTCGGACCATGTGGATTGGAATGATATTTTACAGGCCATAAAACACGTTCAACCCAAACAGATTTGGACGCTGCATGGTAATGGAGCGCATTTAAAAAAATATTTTGGTGACGATCTTATTGTAAAACTGCTGAATTGATGCTAGAGGAACACATCGACTATTATATCAACCGGGACGGCAACTTTGTTTTCACAAAAGAATATCATTTAAAACGGGGCTATTGCTGTAAAAACAAATGCCTGCATTGCCCCTGGAATTATGGAAGATCGTCGGACAAACGCGTTAGCGACACTTCAAGTTTAAATGAAGGTGATAATGATGATAGTAATTAATATGGATTAGCAATATATTGACATCCCTGCTATATTAAGCAGCTCAAAATCCGAAACGGCGAAGCCTTCTTGAACACCATTGAAAACAAACGACAGTGAAAAATCGAACATTCGAAACTGCGAAGTACTCTTGAGCGCCTTAAAAAACACATAACAGCGAAAAATTCGAAATAAACCTAATGCATTCAATATGGTAGAGCGAGATTGTAATAGAACAGTCTAAATCCGAAATCGAAAACCCGGAATCCGAAATAAATGAGGATATTTGTGTCTGAATCAATCATATAGCTATGCGGATAGAGGAAGAAATACAGAGCAATAAATTTGAGGACAACTATCATAAAACGGTCGTAAATATCTCCTATACCTATGGCTGGCTTAATAATGTTTTGCGCTGCCAGTTTGAAAAATATAACCTTACCCACCAGCAATTTAATATATTAAGAATATTAAGGGGGCAGTTTCCGAAACCTGCCACTATCAATTTATTAAAGGAGCGGATGATCGATAAAATGTCGGATGCTTCGCGTATTGTCGATAGGCTGGTTCAAAAAGGCCTGGTTTCTCGCTGTACAAATTCAAAGGATCGCCGCGCGGTAGATATCCGCATTAGCGACGCTGGCATTGAGGTGCTTACCAAAATGGATGCTGAATTTAAAACAAAGGATTTTCTTAAAAATAACCTCAGCGAGGAAGATGCCGGGAAATTAAGTGATCTGCTGGATAAATTAAGGGGATAGCGCTATATCACTATCCATCACATGTTTGTTCCTGAAAAAAACGTAGGTGTCATGGTGAGCCCCGTCAAACCATAGTGGGCAAAGGCCTTTACATCATGCACCCTCGCTTCGCTCTCATGAAAATTATGGTTCGACGGAGCTCACCATTTCTCCGATGGACATCCGTCAGCCCCGCGCGCCGTGGTTCGACGGGGCTCACCATGACACCCTTTTGCCCTGTCATTTTCTGAGTTTTTCAAATTTACCGCTCAGAATGACAGAACTGAATGGTTTAGTTTTTTGTAGATCACGCTAAAAAGCCATCCCACAAACACCCCGTAAATAGCCCCGCAAAAAACATCCACCGGGAAATGCACGCCTACATACACCTGCGCAAAAGAAATTATCCCCGCCCAAAGTATTCCCCATAGCCATATCCAGGGCCATTTTTTGTAAAATAAAAGGATCATAAAAAATGCCATGGCAAAATGATCCGTCGCGTGGGTTGAAGGGAAACTGTATCCGGTCCCGCAGGAAACACGTTGCATATCCGTTCGTGAAACGACCTGATCACGACAAGGGCGTACCCTTTTAACAAGCGGCTTTATGATTCGCGCGCTGGTGAAGTCGGCAAAGCCGGCCGATAAAGCCAAAAGTATAATAATGATGATGCCCTGTTTTTTAAACTTCCAGGCACAAAAACCAATAATAAACAGGTAAAGCGGTATCCAGAATTTCGGGTTGCGCAAATAAGGCATTACCAAGTCGAAAAACGGATTAGCCAGGTTGTGATTGATAAAGTAAAATAGATGCCGGTCTAGCTGTAGTAATTGGTCGGGCATGGTTAATCGTTTTGAGCCGGGTCAAATATAACCAATAAAATGACCCTTAAAACAGGGCGTTCATACACCGCTTCGGCGAAATATTTTTATTTTTGCCGGTAAACGATTACACTTTGACATTAATAAAATCAATTTCGGGCATAAGGGGTACTATCGGCGGCACAGTAGGCGAGGGCCTGACACCGGTAGACATTGTAAAATTCACCTCTGCCTATGGTACCTGGGCGGTTAATAAAACAGGAATAAAAAGAATTGTTGTAGGCCGTGATGCGAGAATATCAGGCGCGATGGTAAATAATTTGGTAGTCGGCGCATTGCAGGGTTTGGGTATAGATGTAATCGACCTAGGCCTTTCTACTACGCCTACTGTTGAAATGGCGGTGAGCGCTAAACAAGCGGCTGGTGGCATTGTACTTACTGCCAGCCATAACCCAAAGCAATGGAACGCGCTTAAATTGTTAAACGCCGACGGTGAATTTATTAGCGATGCCGATGGTAAAGAAGTGCTGGAAATTGCCGAAAAAAGCGATTTTAAATATGCTGATGTTAACGACCTGGGAACTGTTAGCACCGACGACAATTTTTTACAGGCCCATATTGATAAAATACTGGCGCTGCCGCTGGTTGATACCAAAGCAATTGCTGCAGCCGACTTTAAGATCGTGATAGATTGCGTTAACTCAACCGGTGGGATATTCGTGCCGGCCCTATTGAAAGCGTTGGGTGTAAAAACCGTGCACGAATTATATTGTGAACCTGATGGTAATTTCCCGCATAACCCTGAGCCATTACCTGAAAACCTGACCGCTCTTTCAAAAGAAGTTATTAAAAAGCAAGCCGACCTCGGCATAGCTGTTGACCCCGATGTTGACCGGCTGTGCTTTGTATGCGAGGACGGCAATATGTTTGGCGAGGAGTATACCCTGGTTGCTGTTTCTGATTATGTTTTGCAGCACACAAAAGGCAACACGGTTTCAAACCTGTCATCAACCCGTGCGTTACGCGATGTTACGGAAAAAGCGGGAGGCCAATATCACGCCGCTGCGGTAGGCGAGGTGAACGTGGTAAATAAGATGAAAGAAGTAAAAGCCGTTATTGGTGGTGAAGGCAATGGCGGGGTCATTTACCCCGACCTGCATTACGGACGGGACGCCCTGGTTGGGATAGCTTTATTTTTAACGCATCTGGCAAAATTTGGTAGGTCTGTTTCGCATTTAAGAAGCACTTATCCCGCTTATTTCATCTCGAAAAATAAAATAACACTAACGCCTGAAATGAATATTGACGCGCTTTTGTTAAAAGTTGAGGAGAGGTACAAAAAGCAGCCTCACAGCACTATTGACGGCCTGAAAATAGAGTTTGACAAAGAATGGGTACATTTGCGCAAGTCAAATACCGAGCCCATTATCCGGATTTATTCAGAAGGTAACTCGGAAACTGTGGCCAATAACCTGGCAAATAAAATTATTGCCGATATTAAGGAGATTTTAAAATTAAAATAGTCGGAAAAGTCAGTAAAGACAAAAAACTCAGGGCATAAAAATTATGATTACATAGATATATGTCCAGGCAGTCATCTTCCGGACTTTCCGACTAAATTCACTAATTCACTAAATCAACAATTCACTAACTCAATAATTGCCTGCCTCATGCGCGTTTATCTTGATAATGCTGCTACTACCCAGCTTGACCCTGAAGTTTTAAAACAAATGTACACGGTGATGGAAAGCAATTACGGCAATCCGTCATCCATACACGGGCATGGAAGGGAGGCAAGAACATTGCTTGAAAGGTGCCGGAAAACGGTTGCCGGTTTACTGCATACTTCACCTGCTGAAATATTTTTTACCAGCGGCGGTACCGAGGCCGATAACATGGCTATACGGTGTGGTATAGTGGATAATAATATCAAACATGCCATAACCAGCCAGATTGAACATCATGCGGTTATCCATACGCTGGAAGCCATGCAAAAGGCAGGTGTTATTAAATTGAGTTTTGTTAATATAGATAATAAAGGCAACATCGACTACCGGCACCTTGAAAATTTGCTGAAAGACAATGAGCGCAGCTTTGTATCGTTAATGCATGCCAATAACGAAATAGGCACATTAAACGATATTGTCCGCATAGGCGACCTTTGCGGGCAATATGACGCGCTTTTTCATTGCGATACGGTTCAAACCCTGGGACATTACAAACACGATTTGCGCAACCTTAAGGTGCATTTTATGGTTTGCGCCGCCCATAAGCTTCATGGCCCCAAAGGCGTGGGCTTTTTGCATATAAATCATCGCGTAAAAATAAAGCCTTTGATATATGGCGGCGCGCAGGAGCGCAACATGCGCGGCGGCACCGAGAATATCTATGGGATAGCCGGCCTGGCAAAGGCTATGGAAATTGCCTATGCAGAAATGGAGCAGCATCGGCAGCATATCCAGGATTTAAAAACGTACATGATCAACGAGCTGCAGGCAAAAGTTCCCGGTATTGGGTTCAATGGCGAAATTGACCCGGATAAAAGCTTATACACAGTGCTGAACGTTTCTTTTCCTGAAATGGAATCGGCCGACATGTTATTATTTAACCTGGATATCGCAGGAATATCTGCCTCCGGTGGCAGCGCCTGCAGCTCCGGAACGGATATCGGGTCGCATGTGCTTACCGCTATCGGCGCAAATCCATCAAGGCCATCCGTGCGGTTTTCCTTTTCGAAATATAACACCCGCGAAGAAGTAGATTATGCTGTAGGAAAGGTTGCCGAACTATGCGCGGTCAACGCCGGTTGATAAGGTGGCCAATGTGACCTTATCTTTGAAATTGTTTGAAAATAGGATAATTTTCATTGCCCGTTGGCTTCAGCCAACGATGCGGCAGCATAATATGATGGCTTTTTGGCTGAAGACATTGGTTTCCTGCTAATATTGCCGTTAACTCATTCAACGGCAATGAGTTTTTTTCTTATATGGTTGTAGAGACGCAATATTTTGTGTCTCCGGCTATACAGAGCATATTTGCGATTTAAAAATTTTACATAAAAAATCAAACAAATTCATAAAAGGTAAGTTATTTATTTAATTATAAATTAAAAAACTTATGAATTCAAAGAATCAAAATCCCGGAAAAGATCAGGAACGGCCAGGACAGGGACGTCCAAACGAAATTCCTGAAAAGAGAGAATCTGAACAGGAACAGTCGGGCTATCCGCACGAGAGGGAACAGGAGCAGCAGCAAGGCGGCAATGATACTTCATATAGTGAACAAATTGATGTCACACCGCCCCGGCCGCACGAGTTTCCGTCAGTTGGCAATGCAAAAGGCGATTTTGTAAGCCGCAGGCAAGGTCGCACTACTGGCCGGATGGTTGGCCACGAGCCGGGTACCGAAAGTGTATAATCAACAATTCTGATAAATCATTACCAGGAATCAATGTTACATTGGTTCCTGGCTTTTATCTTATTCTAAAAAGAAACTAAGCGATGAAAAATATGGATGAGGGCCCGGGCCAAAAACAAGGTCAAAATAAAAATAATACAACAGAGGCCACCGGTAAAGCTGCAGGTAAGGATAGATCAAAATACGATAAAGAAGGCGGCGAAACAGCTACCGGCCCAAACTGGGATAAAGAGAGCAAAGGTGCAGAAGGAGATACCGGCCAGAATGCAGGCGTTTTTAAGTAAACAACTTTATAAATAATTCGGAGGGTCGAATAAAAAGTCTCTTCTGCCGGGGAGATTATTTACGTGATTGTTTGTTTTCAAGGGGCGTTCATGAAGGCTACGCCGTTTATAGGGGGCTCATCATCTTCAAAAACGAGGACAGTTTTTCCTTCATTTCCCTGCGGTCGACTATAAAGTCCAGGAAGCCGTGTTCCTGTACAAATTCTGCCGTTTGAAAACCTTTCGGAAGATCCTTTTTTATGGTTTCTTTAATCACCCGCGGACCTGCAAAGCCAATCAGCGCACACGGTTCAGAAATATTTATATCGCCAAGCATAGCGTATGATGCCGTTACACCGCCTGTGGTAGGGTCAGTGAGCAACGAGATATAGGGCACTTTTGCCTGTGATAGCAAAGCGAGCTTAGCCGATGTTTTAGCCATCTGCATTAGTGAAAAGGCAGCTTCCATCATCCGCGCCCCGCCTGACTTTGAGATCATTAAAAAAGGAACCTTATGCTCAATGCAATAATCAATTGAGCGGGCGATTTTTTCACCTACTACCGATCCCATTGAACCGCCAATAAAATTAAAATCCATACAAGCTATCACTACATCCTGGCCATCCATTTTACCTGCGCCGGCGCGTATGGCATCTTTAAGGCCGGTTTTGCTCATCGTTTCTTTCAGCCTGTCAGTATATTTTTTTGTGTCCTGGAAATGCAAGGGGTCTCCTGACCGGAGATTGTCAAATAATTCCAGGAATTCATTATTATCAAATAATATCGAAAAATACTCCTTCGATCCTATACGGAGATGATACCCGCAATAATGGCAAACATATTGATTTTCAACCTGCTCTGAATAGTGCAGTGGTTTTTTGCATTCAGGGCATTTATTCCAGATCCCATCAGGCGTTTCCTTCTTTTCCTCAGTAGTCGTAATTATCCCTTTTAGTTCCCTTTTAAACCAGGCCATATCGATATCTAAATCTTTCAATTGACTGCAAAGAAACGAAATATTTGTTAGATATGAGATTTGAGATATGAGACGTAAGATTGGGATTTT
Source organism: Mucilaginibacter sp. (assembly GCA_028288125.1). Taxonomy (GTDB): domain Bacteria; phylum Bacteroidota; class Bacteroidia; order Sphingobacteriales; family Sphingobacteriaceae; genus Mucilaginibacter. The sequence goes on along the minus strand of JAQBOH010000033.1, from coordinate 1,851 downwards.
AATAGCTAATTACGTTTAGTATACAACCGTTGCACCATAACGGCCCAAATATGCTTTTAACTTACCGGACTAAAAATCTCAAATCTCATATCTCAAATCTCACATCTAAATGATAACTTCGGGCCTCAAATAAAGTTGAATGGATTTAAAAAATTATAAAGGCGTTCTGCACGGCGATCAGGTGCAGGAGCTGTTTGAAATTGCTAAAAAGCACCAGTTTGCTTTACCGGCAGTAAATGTAATAGGTACCAATACCATAAATGCTGTTATGGAAACAGCAAAGGCGGTTAATTCGCCGGTTATTATACAATTATCTAACGGCGGCGCGCAGTTTTACGCGGGCAAGTCATTGGATAATTCAAAATTGCAAGCCTGTATTTTAGGCGGCGTTTCGGCTGCTAAACATGTTCATTTACTGGCCGAACACTACGGAATTGCGGTTATACTGCACACCGACCACGCCGCGATGAAGTTTCTACCATGGATCGACGGACTACTCGATCATGGTGAAAAGTTCTTTGCTGAAACAGGAAAGCCCTTATTTTCTTCGCATATGCTTGATCTTTCAGAAGAGCCGCTGCATGAGAACATTGAAATATCTGCCAAATACCTGGCCCGCATGGCTAAAATGGGCATGACGCTCGAAATTGAACTGGGCGTTACAGGTGGTGAAGAAGACGGCGTGGATAATTCAGATGTTGACAGCTCACGCTTATATACGCAGCCTGAGGATGTGGCGTATTCGTACGAAGAGCTTTCAAAAGTAAGCCCGCGCTTTACCGTTGCGGCGGCATTTGGTAACGTGCATGGCGTGTATAAACCTGGTAATGTTAAGCTACAGCCGGTTATATTGCACAACTCCCAGGAGTATGTGAGGAAAAAGTTTAATCTTTCTGCCGAAAAACCGATCAATTTCGTATTTCACGGCGGATCAGGCTCAAGCCAGGAAGAGATCAGGGAAGCGATATCCTACGGCGCTATAAAAATGAATATCGACACCGATATGCAATGGGCATACTGGGAAGGTATCAAAGATTACTATAAATCAAAAGAAGGCTACCTGCAAAGCCAGATCGGCAACCCGGAAGGAGATGATTCGCCAAACAAGAAATATTACGATCCCCGCGTGTGGTTACGCAAGGGCGAAGAGACTTTTGTAAAACGCTTAACTGTTGCTTTCGGCGATCTGAATTGTATCGACGTGAACAGTAAACTTTAGGCGAAGGGTGAAAGGCGTTTTTACTTAGCGCGAATTTCAAACTTACGAAGTTTCTAAAACTTCGTAAGTTTTTTGCATTTTAGCCTTTCATATAAATAATATGATTCCCTCAATACAGGTAACCAAAGTAACCGACCCTGCCGAACTGGAAAAAGTATTTGCCATCCGGCGGGAGGTGTTTGTTGGCGAACAAAACTGTCCGCCCGAACTGGAGTGGGAATTTGAGGACGAATCCAATCATTTCCTGGCTACCATTAACGGTGAGCCCGCCGGGGCATCCCGCTGGCGCAAAACAGACAAGGGATATAAGCTGGAGCGCTTTGCAGTATTAAAAAAATTCCGCGGGATGGGCGTAGGGCAGGAGCTGGTGAAAACAGTTTTAGCCGATCTGCCGGCAGATGCGTCTTATGTATACATGCACGCTCAACTGCCTGCAATACCCTTATACGAGAAATTCAATTTCGAAAAAGTCGGGCCGGAATTTGAAGAAGCAGGAATAAGGCATTATAAAATGGTGAAGAAATAATCCACTGTGTCATTTCGACGAGGAACGAGGAGAAATCTATACACTAGCAAGTCCGCCATGCAAGTCGGCAAATGAAAGTGTATAGTTTTCTCACTACGTTCGAAAT